>JBBSDG010000149.1:0-9777 GCA_038249635.1 Bacteroidales bacterium
CGTACTCAGATTTTCCATGGCCGGAGTTTCAATCGGCAAATAGCCATGCAACTTGAAAACACTACGGATAGAATCAAATATATAGTTTCGGCGCGCCATTTCAACAGGGGTGAAGTCGCGGGTGCCTTTGGGAATTGAGGGTGAGGACATGGGTAATTTACGATTTAGGATTTACGAGGTACGATTTACGAGGTACGATTTACAAGGTACGATTTACGAAGTACGGTTTACGATTTAAATTGCGATTCTGTTTTACTTTGGTAGCAATAACTAGTCTGGATCATTCGTACATCGTCATTCGTAAATCGTAATTGTTTTCTGATTAATTTTAATTTGATTGGAGGCAAGAACTATTTTCTATTAACTATTTTCTTTTAACTCAATTTTCAGCTCATCAAAAACTTTAACTAAAAACCCCTTTGCCTCCGGAGTTCCTTCTTTCGGCGACCAGGAAGCCGAACTTCCTTCGGTGTGAGGAACGAAAGGTCCTTCTTTGATCTCAAAAACAGCAGATCCGGTTTCGAGGGAGGTGAGCATATGGAAACAGTTTTCTTCAAATTCAATTCCGAGAATCCCGGTTGCCTGACTCAAAACAGCATGATCGCGGATTGTGCCGTCATTGTTGAAGGACACTGCCAGAATTGTTCCTCGCAGCAACACAAATGATTCTTCTTTGGTAGTATGCTTATGAGGGCGGATATAGGTCCACGGCTCCAGCGCATTAAGCAGCCGTTGAACCGGATCGCTTAGTTCGGGATGGAAATTATAATTCATCCTTAACCGTGGCGAAGTACGGGCTTGTTCAATTACTTTATCAATAAGTCCGGTGTTTATCTTTATCATTTGTTGAAATTTTATTTCACTGTTTTGCGAATAAAAAGGCCAATTATTTGTTGTAAATCAATAATAACGGGAGATGTAGCCCCTCTCCTCAAGGAGAGGGGTTGGGGTGAGGTATTGTTTCCGGGTGTAGGACAACCTTTAACTTTATAGACACTTTTCACTCATCGTTATTCACTTTTCACTTTATAAGTATCAGACACGCTGAGGGTGTGCAGACACTATAACTATTTATTTTTAAGTTGTTTTGCGCGTTCCATTAGCAAAGCATCTTCTTCGGAAATTGCTTCCATTTCGATGCCATGGGGAGTGGCTTCTGTTTTCTCGTTTACATGCACAAAGGTAATAAAACCCTGAACTACAAGATCGTTGCAATTTGCCTTACGCACTTCAACATATGCTTTAAGGCTTGAAGTGCCCGTATGAATGATGCGGCTGTTATAACATACAGTTTCGCCCGCTTTCACAGGTTTCTCGAAAGTGAGGCCGTGTATTTTTGCACAAATTACATTTGAAGGAGGCAGTAAGTAGGATGCAGCAATAAAGCCGCTTTCAACAAACCACTCTGCACCCCTGCCTGCAAATAAAGTTCCGTGGTGGTTTAAATCTTCGCTTTTTACCAGCCTGTGGGTGGTGTATTGTTTAATCGGGTATTTCATAAAAAATGCTTTTTATCCGTGTCTGCACAACCGAAGGGTGTCTGACACAGACGATAAAATTAAACCATTAATTTCCTGAACTTTATTCGTTTAGGGCCTTCATCGCCCAGACGTTTGTGCTTATTTTCTTCATAATCGGTGTAGCCGCCTTCGAAAAAGTAAACCTGCGAATCGCCTTCAAAAGCAAGGATATGCGTAGCAACGCGATCGAGGAACCAACGGTCGTGAGAGATCACCACGGCGCAACCGGCAAAATTTTCGAGACCTTCTTCCAATGCCCGAAGTGTATTAACATCAATATCATTGGTAGGTTCATCAAGCAGAAGCACATTGGCCTCTGAGCGTAAAGTAAGTGCCAGGTGAAGGCGGTTCCGCTCGCCACCCGAAAGTACGCCGGCTTTTTTACCCTGGTCGGCACCTCCGAAATTAAAACGCGACACATAAGCGCGCGAATTTATAAGTTTGCCACCGAGCTGAATGGTTTCGTTACCTTCGGAAATCACTTCCCAAACTGATTTCTCAGGATCAATATTGGTATGAGCCTGATCAACATAGCCGACTTTTACAGTGTCGCCTACAATAAATTCGCCGTTATCAGGTTTTTCGAGACCCATAATGAGCCTGAAAAGCGTGGTTTTACCTGCACCGTTTGGCCCGATAATTCCGACAATGCCTCCGGGAGGTAATTTGAAATTAAGGTTTTCGAACAACACCTTATCGCCGAAAGCTTTGGTTACATCTTTAACTTCAATAACCTGATTGCCAAGCCTTGGGCCATTTGGAATATAAATTTCCAAACGCTCTTCTTTCTGTTTAACATCCTCGTTAAGCATTTTTTCATACGAATTCAAACGTGCTTTTCCCTTCGACTGACGAGCCTTTGGAGCCATACGCACCCATTCAAGCTCATTTTCGAGGGTTTTGCGGCGTTTGCTTTCAGTTTTCTCTTCCATTTCCATGCGCTTGGTTTTCTGCTCAAGCCATTCGGTGTAATTGCCTTTCCACGGAATGCCTTCGCCGCGGTCGAGTTCCAGTATCCAGCCGGCAACATTATCGAGGAAATACCTGTCGTGGGTAACGGCAATAACGGTTCCTTTGTATTGTTGAAGGAAATGTTCGAGCCATTCGATGGATTCTGCATCTAAATGGTTGGTAGGTTCATCGAGCAAAAGAATATCAGGTTGCTGTAAAAGCAGTCGGCATAAAGCCACACGACGACGTTCGCCTCCCGAAAGAACTTTTACCGATGTATCTCCTTCAGGGCAACGCAGTGCGTCCATTGCTCTTTCGAGCTTTGCATCAAGTTCCCACGCATCATGTTGCTCAATGAGATCGGTAAGCTGACCCTGACGTTCGATGAGTTTGTCCATTTCGTTGTCGCTCATGGGTTCCATGAAACGGTTGTTCACCTCTTCGTATTCCTTCAGTATGTTTACGATGTCCTGAACGCCTTCTTCCACAATCTCTTTCACTGTTTTATTCTCATTCAGGTGAGGCTCCTGTTCGAGCATTCCCACACTAAAACCCGGTGAGAAAACTACTTCGCCAATGAAGGACTTTTCGAGTCCGGCTATGATGCGGAGCAAGGTAGATTTACCGGAACCGTTCAGGCCGATGATGCCTATTTTGGCGCCATAGTAAAAGGACAGGTAAATATCTTTCAGCACTTGTTTGCTTGGAGGGTGGATTTTTCCGACACCAACCATCGAGAATATTATTTTTTTATCGTCTGCCATAATTAATATTTTATTTTTTGTAAATGTGTTTGCTTGATTTAATGTGTGTTAAAAAGTTTTTCAAGTATGGAGGTTGAATTTTCCCAACTGAATGTTTTACTAACGAAATTGTAGCCTTTCTGCGCAAGCTCATTAGCCATTGATTCATTACGCATCAGGCTGATTATATGTTCAGCATATTCGCTTGCTTTTGTACCTACCAGTATTTCTTCATTTTCTTTTGCTCCCAATGCCTGGTTGGCAAGTTCCGAAGTGATACAGGGCAGTTGCATGGCCATAGCTTCGAGCAGTTTATTCTGTAGGCCGGTGCCGATACGCATGGGTGCGATAAAAATGGATGAGGAAGCATAGCTGTCGCGGATATCAGGCAGCCAGCCGGTAACGGTAATATTTGAGGCTTGTAAGGCCATTACTTTGGCATGTGGTTTTGCACCGGCTACTAAAAGAGTTGCTGCCGGATATTGTTTTAGCACCAGCGGGAATATTTCTTCGGCAATAAAACGAGCCGCATCAATATTGGGCGGGTAGCCCATGTTGCCTGTAAATAAAATATCATGCGTTTTTTGCTTTTTCGCAGGATAAAAATATTCCTGGTCAACGCCATTGGGAATTATGGTAACTTCATTTCGCAATGGGTGCAGAAGTAAATCACGGTCAGGTTGTGAAATAATTGTTTTATGGTCAAATTTATCGAAAATATCATGCTCATACCTGAGTAACCGCCTGTATTCCATCAGATAGACAGGCTTCTTCCAGGCAGGAGCTGTTTCAGCCTGTCGTTTTGCACCGGTTGAAAAAATATCCTGATAATCCAGTGTTTTAGGAATCACTGAATCTTTCACATACTCCGAAACTCTGATGAGCTGGCAATAAATATGATCCGGATTTGATTTCTTCAGAATAGTATTTATTTTTTTTTGTGCGCTGCTGCGGTAGAAATATCCAAGTTGTAGTGGTTTACCGTTAAAAAATGCCTTTATCAGGTTCCTTATCATGCCGGTTTTCCGGATTGGAATGATATGGACTTGGTTGCAGAAACTATTTAATACGTTCAGAGCTTCCGGGTGCAGAGGTATGTCGCTCAGGCAACACAGGATAATTTCGTTATTTTTAGCCAGGCAACGGATCTGGTGGAATGCTCTTAGCTTATCGCCTTTTTCGATGGGGAACGGAACGCGCGAAAGCAGAACAAATATTTTCATAACCGGTAAGGGTTCCTTTTATTGAAGTAAACAGTGGCAAATACAAAAAACTATGATAAATCAGATGGGCCTGAACCTATTTTGTTTTCAGCAATTCATTATAAAATGCTATCAATTTTTGCATCAGTTTAGTGTTGTCATGCTCTTTGGCAATAAGCAATCGGGCGTTTCTTCCTAATGATTCGCGCAAAGCACCGTCGTTGCATAATCGTACAATTGCATCCGCAAATGATTTTGCATCTTTGGCAATAAGCAGGTGTTGCCCGTTCTCATAGTTTATGCCTTCAGCTCCTATAGCTGTGGTAATGATTGCTTTACCGGCTGCCATAGCTTCAACAATTTTAACGCGAATGCCGCTTCCCGAAAACAAAGGAACCACCATGATGGAAAAACGCTGCATATATTCCCATACATCAGGAACTTCACCATCCACTATTACGTGGGGCACAGAAAGGTTTGTGAGCCAGTCGGTCATGTACCTGCCTGCAAGATGCAGCTCAACATCGGGAAGCCTCTGGGTAATCTTAGGCCACACCTCGTCAATAAGCCACCTGATGCCCTCTTCATTCGGGTACCAGTTCATGCTTCCGATATGAAAAAGAGATGCCTCCGCAGGTTGAATAGGATTTTCGGAAAGTGTATCAAGCTTGATTCCAAAAGGTATTGAAATGATGTTAGTGCTGTGCGAAAGCCTGTCGAGGTTGCGTGCATCAACAGGAGTAATGGCAACAACGCCGTCAACTTTATTCAGGATTCCGATTTCGAAACGTTTTAATGCCCTGTATAAATGATTGAGATACATCCTTTTGAAAGGATTAGTGCAGTTTTCGGCTACCCGCTGCCATATTTTATGTTCAATGTTATGTGCCCTCAGCACAACAGGTGCTTTTGAATATTTACGGATAACATCAAGGTACGAAGCCATATACAGCATTTCGAGCTGAATAATGTCGTACGAATCCTTTTTAAGAACCTCAATCAGTTTCACTGCAAAGGCTTTGGTGTGAAACCGGGCAACATGGTATGATTTACGCGAAATGTAATTGTAAAAAGCACCGGTAACATTCAGCGACAGGTCGATATCAACAAACTCAATCTGTGTGCTTTTTTTAAAATCTACAGGAACGGTCTTGGGATCTACTGTATATTTATTGGTGTTTGCAGCAAGTACTTTCACAGTGTGACCGGCATCAATCAGTCCACTAATCATAGCATACATGGCAATAGGGCCACCTTCCTGTTTTGGCCATGGCGACTTATTGCAAAGTATCAGTATTTTCATCTATGGGTTTTTGTTTTCTTTTAAATATCTTTATTGCATTCCTGAAAAAGCGAATATAACTTTCAGCATCCATGATGTTTGAATCATTTGCTGCTTTGTAGGCAAGGAAAATTCCGATTGGCAGAAATATCATGGTTGACATCCACATCCCTTTCCATGGATCGGTAACAGCTGAACGAACTGACTTTTCGCCGATAAAAGAAATTACATGATACGCCACAAAAAGAAGAACGGATATTACCAATGGCATTCCCAGCCCGCCTTTACGTATGATTGCTCCCAGTGGCGCCCCGATGAGGAACAATGCAAAGCAGGCGAACGAAAGCGTGAATTTACGATGCCATTCAATGTCGTAACGTGCCTTGAGTTCAACTTTTTCTTTCACCATCTGTCGGTTATATTCAAATGAACCTTTCACATTGCGGGCCATGCCAAGGGCGTAGGATGCAATTTGTTTTCTTTGGGCGATGGCTCTTTTCCCGAATTTCATTTCTGCTTTTGCCGCAGGTAAGTTATCATATATACTGTTGGTAAGTGCAGCCTTTGTGTAGCCGGTATAATAACTCAGCAGCGAATTACGCATTTCATTAACGCGCTGCACCACTTCTTTTCCAAGTGAATCGGATGAATAGCCAAGTTGTTTAACATTTAGCATGTAATAGGCATTCTTGAAGAAATCATCATCGGAGCGTGTCATCTTGAACTGTGAAAGGTCAAATTTTATAACCTCGCTTGTGAAGCCGGTGCGTTGAAAAGGGTTTTTCTGATTGTCGCCTCCCTGCCTGCCGGTTTCTTCATAATTTGTACCGTTAAACAAAGTCAGCAACAGATAATTCCCATCAGCTGTTTGCTGCATACGTCCCGAATCGGCCATTACCAGTTTGGTATTGCCCTGAAACTGCGAATGATCATAAATCATAACCTTACGGATAGTAGATCCGTCGGGTTCTTTTTTGCCAATACGGATGATATAGCCCTGCAGGCCTGAGTAGAATATGCCTTCACGAATATTGAGGGAAAGCTTTTTCTGGCGAACATCGTATAAGGTAGATCTGAATTTCAAATTGGCATACGGAAAAATTATATTGGAATAATAAAATGCACCCACGCTTACCAACAGCGAAAATAATCCCAGTGGCATCATAACTTTTCGAAGCGAAATACCTGCAGCTTTCATCGCAACCAATTCATAACGCTCGCCCAGGTTACCAAAAGTCATCAGCGAAGCCAACAAAATGGATATCGGCAAAGCCATTGGAACAAAAGTAAAAGAGGCATAAAACATGAGCTGAAGGATAATATTCCACTCCAGTCCTTTGCCTACAAGCTCATCCACGTAGCGCCACAAAAACTGCATAAGCAATACGAACACTACAATGAAAAATGTAGCCAATGCAGGTCCGGCATAAGAGCGTAAAATGAGCAAATAGAGTCTTTTCACAAATGAATTTTTTTGCAGCCCGCAAAGGTATAATTAAAAGTGATTGTTAAGGTATCAATTCCGTTAATTGTTAAGGGTTATTAGCCAATATTCATTAAAACAGATAGCCATTTTGAAATGCCGGTTTCCTGATTAAAACTAAACTTTCAACTTTTAGTTACATTTGCAAAATATTACTTTAGCTATCGCATCCTATGGAATACCGCTTATTGAGTGTTGCCGACAAACGCAGCTGTAATCTCTTTCATGATGTAATGCGACTGGTTTACAAAAACGACAAAAATTTTGTTTGCCCGCCTGATGACTTAATTGAAGGAACTTTTACTCCAGGCCGAAATCTATTTTTTGCGCAAGGCGAAGCTACCCGATGGATACTCGTAGATGAAAACAACAACCTGGCCGGCAGAGTTGCCGCATTTATAAATACTAAAAAGGCTTATACTTTTCAGGTTCCTACCGGTGGAATGGGTTTTTTTGAATGCATCAACGACTATAAAGCTGCTGAAATTCTTTTTAATGCCTGCCGAAGCTGGCTTTCGGAGCGTGGCATGGAAGCTATGGACGGACCCATTAATTTTGGTGAAAACGATAATTTCTGGGGCTTGCTGGTCGAAGGATTTATTCCGCAATCGTTCGGAATGAATTACAATCCAGCTTATTATCAGGATTTTTTTGAAAAATATGGTTTTACACTCTATTTTGATCAGGTTACCAATCTGCTTGATTTAACAAAACCTTTTCCGGAACGGTTCTGGAAAATTGCCGACTGGGTACTTAAGAAACCGGAATACAGCTTCCGGCATTTTTCGTACAAGGAACCCGAAAAGTATGTAGCCGATTTTATTGAGGTATATAACGACGCCTGGCAGTTCCACGAAAATTTTACACCGGCTGAACCCGAATCCGTCCTGACGATGCTCAACGGCATGAAATCGCTTCTTGTTCCTGAGTTTGTATGGTTTGCCTATCATGGCAATGAGCCTATAGCATTTGAGCTGATGCTTCCTGATATAAACCAGATGCTCAGGTATTTCAATGGAAAAGCAAACTGGTGGGGTAAACTGAAAGTAGCACTTATCGGGAAAAAACACATTTTTACCCGCACCCGGATTGTGGTCATGGGTGTTAAGCCGCTTTATCAGAAATCGGGAATAGAATCAGCAATGTTCTGGCATATGAACAAAGTGATGAAAAGCAAACCACAGTTTACCGAAGTAGAACTTTCGTGGGTTGGCGATTTTAATCCTAAAATGAGAATGCTTCACGAAGCCGTCGGTGCCAAATTTTCGAAAAGACATATCACTTACCGGAAATATTTTGGTGAGATACACGGCGAAGGACGATCAACTGTAATTCCGATAGATACACGGGATAAAATTACCCAAAAGAGCTGATTTGATATTTTTACAGAAACCGGCTCTGTATTGCCACCATGTAAACGCATCATATTTCTTAGTTAAGCTCATTTTCAACCCTTTATCTGTTGATATGGATGTCGATTACAAAAAGTTACCGTGTTGAGTTAATTACACAAATTTCTATAAGTGAGACAATCAATAATTTAAAAATTTACACAGTACAAGTTTTTCGAACTTGAAGTATTTCGAACTTGCGGTATTCCACTATACCTGTTCTCCATCACCCAATATTATAAATACCTCCTTATCAATGGTAATCCCTTCAATAGATGCAATTTTTCCCCGGTTCATGGCGAGTTGCAGAAATCCGTTGGATGCAAATAAGGCGCAGTGCATACCTTCCTTTACATCACCATACGCTTTTACCAAAGGATAAAGTCGCTTTTTACAGCTAACCTGAAAGGGGTTTTTGCCCATACATTCATTCACATAGCGTTCGGAAACGTTTAAAAAAACATTTTCGTAATTATCGATATGAGTAACTCTTCCATAAATGGTTTTCCCGTCGAAATCAGGCTGCATCAGAGTTTTGATATTGAGCGACTGTAAAGGTTCGCCCAACTCATCCATAGCAGTGCCTTTGGCAAGAAGGGTTGCCACTTTTACAAACCTGTCGCGCGACGGAAATGTAAAATAGCCGGAATCCTGGTTAACGGAAATAGAAATGATTTTTTCAGGCTTTTCGTCCAGGATAATGGAGAGCAATCCGGTGTCGGCACCTATAAAATAATGACCTTCCGATTTAACGATCACATGCGGATGTTTATCTGATTCGATGGAATCGACACCAATAATGTGAATGGTTCCAACCGGAAAACTTCGCCATGCATTGCGCATTACAAATGAAGCGTGTTTTATATCAAAAAGCCTGATATTGTGCGATATATCCACTATTACAGCATCAGGAATCCGGCTGAGTATAGCACCCTTTACCGACGCCACATAATGATCGGTAAGTCCCCAGTCGCTGAGCAATGTAATAATTGGCATGTATTAGTTTAGTTAATGGTGAATCAGTTAATGGTTAATGGTGAATCAGTTAATGGTTAATGGTGAATCAGTTAATGGTGAATCAGTTAACGGAGAATCAGTTAATGGTTAATGGTGAATCAGTTAATGGTTAATGGTGAATCAGTTAATGGTTAATGGTTAATGGTGAATCAGTTAATGGTGAATCAGTTAATGGTTAATGGTGAATC
>JBBSDG010000150.1:0-9776 GCA_038249635.1 Bacteroidales bacterium
AATCGCTTCAGAATGGAAATATCCTTCCTGGATCATATATGACAGACAAATATTTACCACTACTTAAAAATAAAAAAACCGCTATTGTTGCTAACAACACCTCTCTTATCAACAAAACACATCTGGTTGATTCATTAATTTCATTGAAAGTAAATGTTATAAAAATCTTTGGTCCGGAGCATGGCTTTAGGGGTGATGCACCCGATGGTAAGGAGATCAGCAATGGCAAGGATCAGAAAACAGGTCTTGATGTTATATCTTTGTACGGGAATCATAAAAAACCCACATTTGCCGACCTGAAGAATATTGAAATTATGATTTTTGATATACAGGATGTCGGAGCGCGATTTTATACCTACATCTCAACCTTAACATACGTGATGGAAGCCTGCGCAGAAAACAATATTCCGCTTATTGTGCTTGACCGGCCAAACCCAAACGGATATTATGTTGATGGACCGGTGCTGGAATCAGCATTTTCATCTTTTGTGGGAATGCACCCGGTTCCAGTTGTTTATGGAATGACAATCGGCGAATATGCCACTATGGTAAATGGTGAGAAATGGCTGAATGCAGGTAAACAATGTAAGTTAACTATTATAAAATGTGATAAATACACACACAATTCACGTTACCTGCTGCCGGTACGGCCATCGCCAAACCTGCAGGATATGAAAGCTATATATTTGTATCCCTCGCTGTGCCTGTTCGAAGGAACAGTGGTAAGCGTTGGAAGGGGAACAGAAAAGCCATTCAAGGTCTTCGGGCATCCGAAGTTAACTTCCGGCACATATAGCTTTACGCCAAAGCCTATTAAAGGAGTAAGTGAAGATCCCCCGCTGAAAGGCCAGCTTTGTTATGGTCAAGATCTCAGCAAAACAGCTGAAACAATTAAAAATAAAGGAAATCTTGAACTGGGCTGGCTAATAGAAACCTACAAAAAACTGAATTCACAAACCGGGTTTTTCAACAATTATTTTGATAAACTTGCCGGAACCAGCAAACTACAAAAGCAAATAAAAAGCGGAATAAGTGAAACCGAAATCCGTAAATCGTGGCAACCAGATCTGGAAAAGTTTAAAGAAATCAGGAAGAAATATTTGCTATATCCTGATTTTGAGTAAGGGTTTAAGAGTTTTATGTTTCAGTTTTACAGAACTCTTAACGCAGCCGAAGGGCAGATTTTCAGAGTATTAGGGATTCAGAGATAAAAGTCAAAACCGAAATTCGAAATCCCCAAGTACTCATTCAACTCTCTCCCCTTCTCAATATCTCCGTATCTCCATATATCCGTGTCTCCACATCTCCGTGTCTCCATGTCTCCATGTCTCCATGTCTCCGTGTCTCAATATCTCCATATCTCCATATCTCCATATCTCCGTGTCTCCACATCTCCGTGTCTCCATATCTCCGTGTCTCCATCTCCGTGTCTCCACATCTCCGTGTCCCCATGTCTCCGTGTCTCCATGTCTCCATAATTCCGTGTCTCCATATCTCCGTGTCTCCATATCTCCGTGTCTCCACATCTCCGTGTCTCCGTGTCTCCAAATCTCCGTGTCTCCATATCTCCGTGTCTCCATATCTCCGTGTCTCCATGTCTCCATGTATCCATGTCTCCGTGTCTCAATATCTCCATATCTCCGTGTCTCCGTGTCTCCCCTTCGCCCCTTCTCCCCTTCTCCCCTTCTCCCACTCTCCCACTCTCCCACTCTCCCCATCTCCCACTCTAAAAAACCCTTCCCGGATAAACCTTCAGTGCTTCAGCCAAACACTTAACGGCACCGCGTAAATCATCAATTTTCAACACATAAGCAATACGTGCTTCGGTTTTGCCCAAACCTGGAGTTGCGTAAAACCCCGAAGCCGGAGCCAGCATTACAGTTTGGTTCTCATAATTAAAATCTTCGAGTAGCCACTGGCAAAATTTATCGCTGTCGTCAACCGGCAGACTGATAATGGCATAAAAAGCACCTTTGGGTTTAGGTGCAAAAACACCGGGTATTTTATTCAGTTCGTCAATTACAAAATCGCGGCGGGCGATATACTCATCATACACTTCGGTAAAATAATCGGGGGGCGTTTGCAGACTGGCTTCTCCCACCAATTGCCCTAACGATGGCGGGCTAAGCCTGGCTTGTGCATATTTCAAAGCAGATTGAATAATATCCTGATTGCGGGTAACCAATGCCCCAATTCGAACTCCGCATGCGCTATAGCGCTTCGAAACCGAATCAATCATAATGGTATGATTATCAAGACCTTCAAGTTTCATTACCGAATAATGCTCATTTCCACCGTAGCAGAATTCACGGTAAACTTCATCGGCTAACAGGTACAAATCATGTTTCAAGACCAAATCGCGTAACTGCAATAATTCATTATTACTATAAAGATAACCTGTTGGATTGTTAGGGTTACAAACCATGATAGCTTTGGTTTGCGGAGTTATTGCTTTCTCAAATTCACTGATGGCTGGCAAAGCAAAACCATCCTTTATATTAGAGGTAATTGGTTTTACAACTACACCGGCCGTTTGAGCGAAAGCGTTATAATTTGTATAAAAAGGCTCAGGAATTATAATTTCGTCACCCGGATTCATGCAGGAAAACATGGCAAACAAAATTGCCTCGGAGCCACCTGTAGTAATAAGTATCTGGTTTTCATTCACTTCAATACCCTGACGGCAATAATTTGCGGCCAATGCTTTGCGATACGATTCATTTCCAGCCGAATGACTGTATTCAATCACTTTCCCATCATAATTCCGGATTGCAGCTAAGGCAACTTCAGGAGTTTTAATATCGGGCTGACCAATGTTGAGATGATAAACTTTTATACCTCTTTTTTTGGCTGCTTCGGCAAATGGAACAAGCTTACGTATAGGTGATGCAGGCATTTTAAGGCCTCGTTGCGAAATCTTTGGCATTGCGGATTTTATTTAAGTTATGAATCGAAAAACGATGCAAATGTATATAAATATGATGCAGAATTAAGAGTAATCATAGAATAAATTTCCGTATTCCACTTAATCTTACTCCTCTTGAAATAAGACATGATTTATCTCCTGCTGATTAATTTGGACCACTAATGGACAAACTTCAACCAGGCATGGTTTTTGAAGAATAATAGCTACTTTTGTCGTACAATAATTAACAATTTAATGAGAATGAAATTTCTGAAAAATACGTATTTCCTGATTGCTCTGTCAACGCTTTTATTCACGCTGGCTCAGGCACAGAAAGCACCCGATCCCGTTATTATCAGCGGCACACTTACTGCTAAAGGAGCATATACAAAGATTTACCTCGATACGCTCAACGGGCAGAATCCATGGATTTTTGTTTCGGCAGCTATTGATAGCAATGGTAACTTTAAACTTGTTGCCCCGATTGCTGTAGCTGATATTTTCAGGCTCCGGCTTGATGATAAAAATTATATGATGCTGATTCTTACGCCAGGCGAGAAGATCAGTCTTAAAACTACTTCTGCAAAACTGGGTGGCGATGCTGCAATCGAAGGATCATTCCACACACAATTATTATACAGTACAATGAGTAATACCCAGCTTTTCGAAAGCCGTAAAGCTGCTCTCAATCAGCAATATAATGAAATACAGTCGTCGCCGAAACGCGATTCACTGGCAACTATCATTATTAACCAGTTCCGGATCAACGATTCCTTACAGAAAGTTGCTCTGATAGCTCAAATGAATAAATATCCGGCATCACTTGCCTGGATATTTTTCCAGGATAAACTGGATATGAGTACTGATTTTGATATTATAGATAAGACTGATGCAGCCACCTTTAAAGCTTATCCTGAAAATCCTTTTGTTCAGCAGCATCACCAGATGGTTGAGGTGGAACGAAAGACAGCAATTGGATCGCCTGCTCCCGAAATTTCACTTATGGATACTGAAGGTAAAATCCGGAAACTATCTTCATTAAAAGGAAAAGTAGTGCTTATCGACTTCTGGGCTTCGTGGTGCGGTCCCTGCCGCAAAGAAAATCCTCATGTGGTTGCAATGTATGGCAAGTATAAGGATAAAGGATTCGAAATTTATAGTGTTTCGCTCGACAAAGACCGCGAAAGCTGGCTAAAAGCCATTGCAAAAGACAATCTTACCTGGCCTAACCATGTAAGCGATCTGAAATACTGGAAATCAGAAGGAGCGGCAGCCTATGGAGTAACCGCTATTCCGTTTACTGTTCTGGTTGATAAAAAAGGTAAAATTGTTGCCAAGAAATTACGTGGCGAAGAGTTGGAAAACAAAGTGAAGGAACTTTGTAAATAAACCTCTTCTACTCAGCAATCATCGCAACTGCCCTTATCAGTGAGGCTTCTGCTTCTATTTTTAAAGGAAATGCCATAAAAGTATAGTTTTCTTTTCCTTTTAGTTGATCCAGATTGGTTAGATTCTCAATCAAAAATCTTTCATTATTCAAAAAAACGGCGTGAAAATTGAAAGGCGATTTGTCGGGTGATGGCGAATCGAATCCGGCAATTCTTACTCTTGCGGTTACAAGTGCCACAGCTATTTCGGTATCAAACTCAGGATAATCGAAATAATAACTTTCTGTTCTCCATTGTTTGCTGTAACCGGTATAAAAGAGTACAATTTTATATTTGTTGAAAATATGAATCCATTCAGGTTGCATAACAACTTTCGACATACCCTTAACATCTATCAAAGCCGCTTCTCCGGCAAAAAGTTCCGCCGGGTATTTGTCAATGGTAAGAGTATCGCTTTTGCTGTGAAAAGGAGCATCTATATGCGTTCCGGTATGCATATTCGATTCGAGCCGGTGTGTTACATAGCCTGCATCTTCAGGTAAAATATCGCGAATAATTGTAGGCCCGGTTTCGCCCGGAAAAACCGGCATGCCATGGCTTATTGTATGGGTAAGATCAATAATTTTCATTTTTATGATTCTTTACTATTTGGATTTGGAAATTTGGAACCTGGAACTTTAAATCTGGAACTTTTAAACTTTATACATCGCCACTCAAAAGATGTTCCTGTTCTTCCTTTGTAATTTTCTTCCAGCAAACACCTCTGAAATCACAGGGATAAGGTTTCATGCAATGCCAGCTAGGCTGAATATCAGGCGATTTATCCCGTTTCATCACTTCCAGCATTTGCACAATATTTTCATGAATACTATTTTCTCTTCTTTCACATTCATCCGTAACATCAGTAAAGATGAACATCTCATGTAAATCCCCGTATTCTGATAACTCCATTTCAGGGTTCCTGTGGATAAGGAAGAATTTTTCGGGTTTTAATCCTGAAGCACGAATAACGTGGTATTGCAAAAAAGCATCGTTGTAATAAACATTGCTTAATGCCAGGCTGCTTTTCACTTCGTACGCATTATAGCCGGTTTCCGTTTTTGCCAATATATCAAGCGCCACGATAACATCGTCGGATATGAAACAGGCTTCGTAAATCACCGCACATCCTTCGCTGATAAGCTGCGCAGTTTTTTGTGCGGATGATGTTCCCGGTTTTGTTAAAACGATTCCTCCGGGAAAAAGCTCCCGGGCTATTTTACCCACAGCATGACCCCTTGCAAATTTCGCGAGTTGCTCCTGGCTGATCTTATCGCGCAGATATGGCCTGAACTTATTCAGGTACAGTGATTTATGGCATTGAAGACCACGGATATAGGTCGATTTCGATAGTATGTATTCTGACATGCAAATGTATTGAGATAACAAAAGTAGCTTTTTAGTATGAGGTATAAAACCATGAATCTTTTCCAATCTGACTTTTACCTGTAACCGGATTAACTGGCACTCACAAAAAAGCCTTGCTCTCCATCGGAAAACAAGGCTTTTTCGTAAAAACGAATCTCTATTTCAGTCCGCGGCGTTTTAATAATGGATCCATGGATGGTTCCTGCCCCCTGAATTTCTTGTATTGAATCATTCCTTCATCATCGCCTGATTCGGCCAAACAATACTTACGGAATTTAGCAGCAAGCTCAGGATTGAAAATATTTCCCGACTGTGTGAAATAATCGAAAGCATCGGCATCAAGCACAGCCGCCCAGATATAAACATAATAACCGGCCGCATAACCTTCGCCACTAAAAATATGGGCAAAATAGGTGGAGCGGTAGCGTGGCAGAATTTCAGGGATCAAACCAGCTTTCGACATTGCTTCTTTTTCAAAGGACTCAGGTTCAACCTTTGCCGGTGCAGCAAGTTTGTGGTAATCCAAATCGAGGATAGAAGCTGCAATATATTCAACAGTTACAAATCCCTGGTTGAAAAGTCCGCTATTTACGATTTTTTCAACAAGTTTATCAGGAATAACTTCACCTGTTTTGTAATGCTTTGCGTACATCTTCAGCACCTGAGGTTCACCGGCCCAGTTTTCCATTACCTGCGAAGGCAATTCCACATAATCACGGGGAACACTTCCCGCTGTACGATTGTATTTTCCAAGCGTAAATAAACCATGTAGAGCATGTCCGAATTCATGGAATAAGGTCGAAGTTTCGTCCCAGTTGAGCAAGGCAGGCACATCGCCCGTTGGAGGTGTGAAATTGCAAACCATCGAAACTACAGGATCAACCTTTTTGCCGTTTTCCCATCCTGCCGATTGAAAATCGGTGCACCATGCACCACCACGTTTTTCAGTGCGGGGATAATAGTCAAGGTATAAAATACCAAGATGCGAACCGTCAGCTTCCTTTACGTCAAATGTTTCAACATCTTTTTGATAAACAGGCAGGTTGGTAACTTTTGTAAATGTGATACCATAAAGTTTTCCTGCTACTGCAAACATTCCGTTACGCACATTTTCGAGGCTGAAATAGGGTTTCAGTTCATTTTCATCCAGGTCGTATTTCTGCTTGCGAAGTTTTTCGGAATAATACCACCAATCCCACGACTGTAGTTTAAAATTACCACCTTCGGCATCTGCTATCTTCTGCATTTCCGACAATTCCATCTTAGCTACAGGCAACGATGCCACCATAAGCTTATTGAGAAAAGCATCAACAGCAGTCGTTGTTTTAGCCATATTATCATCAATCACATAAGCCGCAAAATTCTCAAAACCAAGAAGCTTAGCTTTTTCGGCACGCAGTTTTACTATATCAGCAAGAATAGCTTTATTATCATTGGCATTGCCATTATTACCACGCATAAAATATCCACGGTAAATTTTCTCCCTCAATTCTCGGTTTTTGGCGTATTGCAGGAAAGGAATCAGGCTTGGTTTTGCAAGCGTAAATTCCCATTTGCCTTTTTGGCCATCTTTTTCAGCAGCTTCGGCAGCAGCCGAAATTACATCGTCGGGCAATCCATCCAGGTCGGATTTTTTATCAACTATCAATTTAAAATTCTTATTGGTTTCGGCAAGCAGGTTGTCGCCGAATTTCAGCGAAAGCATCGAAAGTTCTTCGTTTACTTTTCGCAACTGGTCCTGCTGCTCTTTTGGCAGATTTGCCCCCCTGCGTTCGAAATCGCGGTAGTACTTTTCGATTACACGTACCTGCTGATCATCAAGCTTCAATTCCTTGCGTTTGTCGTAAATAACTTTAATACGTGCAAACAGTTTTGCATTCATCGAAATATCATCGTTGTGTTTCGAAAGTAAAGGCGATACTTTAACAGCAATACTTTGTAACTGGTCGTTGGTATTTGCTTCCGTCATATTGAAAAACACTTTACTTACCCGGTTGAGCGTTTTTCCTGACTTATCAAAAGGCAGAATGGTGTTTTCAAAAGTAGGTTCAGCAGCATCGCCTGTTATGGCTGCTACTTCAGCATCATGTTGTTTTATGCCTTCGATAAAAGCAGGCATGTAATCCGTACTATCAATCTGCTCGAACGGAGGAACCTGATAAGGGGTTGAATACTCAGCTAAGAATGGATTTTCCGTCATTTTTTTTTCGTTCTTACATGCTGTGATCAAAGCAACCGAAATTGCTGTCAGCAGCAGGACATTGTTTTTCATAGGGTTAATTTTTGGGGTATTTTGAAGTTAACTGTTATAAATCAAGTCAGCAAATTTAGATTGTAAAACCATACATACAAATTTATTTTAAAAAATATTCAGGATATTTATGGAATTTAACCGCAGTATTCATCTTAGGTATTGTAAACATACTTTTAAGAAACGTTTATATGTAACAATGATAGCAATAAACTGATTTACAGTTAGCAGCAATTAAAAATCCATAGTTTGCAATTAACTTCAAATGAGTTTGAATCTGATCACAATGCACAAAAAAGCATCGAATTGAATGATATATATCATTTGATTAAAAAAATGTTTCCAATTTTGAAAAAAAAATTACTTTTGCACACCGTCATAGAGATGAATTCATCATTTTTTTACTAATTTTGAGGATTCTACTGAAAGACAATCTTATGCGTCTTAAAAAAGCGTTTAGCAGTTGTAATTAATTTGACATTTACCTATTGGGGATCAGGAAATTAATTTGTTAAAAAGTATTTCAGATACAGAGAAAAAGGGTTGGTATGTTGTTTAGCAAGGGTTGGCTTTCAAAATTCATGATTTACTTCGGTTACCTTATGGCTACTATTTATGTAGGCTTAGGAGTTGTAATACTGGTTACCAACAAATTCCCCGATCTCCCACCGGCAATGAAATTTTCGTTTGGATTATTTCTGATTGCCTATGGATTTTACAGACTGGTTAAAATGATTACAAAGAAAACTGAACCTAACGATTAAAGGAGTAGAAATATGAAACGCATTGTTCTGAATCCATTCTTTCTGTTACCCGCAACGTTGATGTTGCTGATAGCATCGTGCCGTAACCCAATGGGAGTTCAACCCCTCATCGAAACACCTACCAGGGGTAATATAAAAATAAGTGTTGATGAATCATTCCATTTACTTTATGATACTCAGCTTTATACATTTGAGTCATTATATCCGGATGCGAAAATCAAATCCTTTTACAAACCCGAAATTGATGTTCTGGCAGATTTTATGAATGATTCAGTTCGCACTATAGTACTTACCCGCGATCTGACAAAAGCCGAAAAAGATTACCTGTCGGCACAGAAATATGTAGCCCGCACTACCAAGGTTGCTCATGATGCTTTGGCATTGATTGTGAACAAAGCTAATCCTGATACCTTAATATTAGACATACAATTTGCAGATATTTTCAGGGGTAAAATCACGAATTGGAAACAGATAAATCCCAACTCAACTGATCGTCCTATAAATGTTGTATTTGATAACAATAAATCAGGCAATGTGCGTTATTTTCGCGAAAAGTTTAATTTAACCGAAAAATTCCCATCCAATTGCTTTGCCGTAAATAACAATGCTGAGGTTATTAAATATGTGAAAGATAACCGAAGCGCACTCGGAATTATAAGCGTAAACTGGATTAGCGATACACAGGACAGTCTTTCGGAGAAATTCCTTGAAGATGTCCGTATTATGGAAGTAGGGACAGATCCTAAAAACTATTGTAAACCATACCAGGGTTACATTGCAGAAGGTTCTTACCCGTTTTGCCGCGATGTGTATATGATAAGCAGGGAAACATTTTCAGGGCTTGGCACGGGTTTTGCATCATTTGTAGCAGGAGATCAGGGGCAGCGGATTATTTTAAAATCAGGACTTGTACCTGCAACCATGCCGATCAGATTAATAGAAATAAAAAAGTAAGTAGAAAGACTAATTCACCAATCATACAGGAGGAAACATTATGTTACGAGTTACGAGAATGATCACAAAAACCTTCATTGGCGTAAGTTTGCTGATAATCGGAGGTA
>JBBSDG010000151.1:0-9733 GCA_038249635.1 Bacteroidales bacterium
CCATTTATTGCTGATAGTTCGACTAACAGATTTGGCATAGAGGCATGTATTGCCAGGCTTAAGCGGGCTTGCAACTCCATTTTGGTCAATCGTTGCAATTGCCGGATTCTCCGACACCCATGAAAGTTTTTTGTAAGCAACGTTTTCGGGCTGTATTTTTGTTGTAAGAACCAATGGATTCCCGATTGTTATATTCTTTTCGCTGCCTTTAATCTCAATAGTTTTGATTTCAGCATCAGCAGAAGTTTTAAAAACAATGGAGTCGCTTTTAATCGAATAATTGCTACTTGCATCAATTGCTTTAACTTCCACTGAATATGATGTTTCGGGGATTAAAGATATTAATGTTACTTTGTTGGTAAGTGTGGCTGCAACCAACTGATGATTAACGAATACATGGTATCCTTGCACGCGATTGTTGTCAGTTGACGCATCCCATTGAATAACTGCCGATACCGGTCCGGTTTCAAGAATCGTCAACTTTTTAGGGGTAGCAGGAGATTTGAAATCAATTTTCTTAATCGGAGTTCCTGGCGCCGGGTATTTTTGTGAGGCATCGTCAAGTACCAAAACCCAATCGTTTCCAATACCTGACGAAGGAGGTGTAAACTCTCTTGATGCTGTTTTAGTAAAAGAATCAAAAAAGATTGCTTTGCCATTACGTGGATCGAACCACCAGGCTTTTATTTCTTTACCTTTAAGCTTTGCAAGGTTAACAGTGAATTTATTGCCAGATTCGCTATAAATAAATGCGTATGTCCCTCCGGTATCCCGAGTAGCAGAAATGTGTTGGTTGTCTTCTCCGGCAGAAGAACTGATTAATGAAGGATCAGGGATTCGCGAAAAGAAAGGTCTGGATTCGATGAGGTACCGGCCATATTGCATCTGAAATGCTCCCGGCAGGTTTAACGACTCGTACCATGTCCGTAAAGGACGGTTGATCGGGGTTTTTCCTTTGGAATAGAATTGCCATATTGCATGGCAGCCATATGTATGACCGAGAGCACCTGCAAACAAGTCGTGGTATAAGTAGCGACGGCAATGATAGTCGGTTGACGTACTATTTTTTGCAGGGTCGAAGCAAATAGGATGTTCCTCATATATTGGCTCACCGTCAATAACCGGCTTTACAGGAAGGCGGTTATAATCGGTGCTGATGCGGTTCCATGTATCGGTAATATAACAGTGTCCGTTCTGTTGCATATTAAAGTCGAGCCATGGTTCGTTATGAAACCATTGTGATGATGAACTGCCACCTGAGGGGTGAAGCGTAATGGTAACTTTGGAATAATCTTCACTGCCGGATGTGCCTATAGCGATGCCTTTTGCCATTGAACTCCATATCTTTTCGTAACCACCCCAGTTACGGTCGCCCCCGAGGATCCAGATAATGTTCTTTTTGTCTTTAAACCTGTTTCCAAGAAATTTACCATACACAAATGCATTAGCTTCGGTGAATGTTGGCAAACTCCCCACAACCTTGTCGCCCCAGCTTGGCAGAACACCCATAACCAATCCGTAAGATGCTGCCAGATCGAGGATAAAATCAACATGTCTGAAATATGCTTCGTTCGGCTTTTCCGGATCGTTGTTCAGTAACGGATTATCACCATACACATTAGGTGTGTTTAAGCCATCCAGTTCAGCAAGTATTACTGCTTGTATCACGGTGTACCCTTTTTCTGCACGATTACGCAGATAAGTATTAGCGTCTTCGCGCGAACTACGGTGAAATAATTCCCAGGCGGTTTCACCCAAATAAAAGAAGGGCTGGCCATCTTCATAATGTAAAAACCTGTTATTTGCTGACACTTTTACGCGACCGTGAATATTGGTTTGAGCATCCGAAAATGTATTCACTACCAGAATCAGGCTGAAAATTAAAACAGACCTTATCAGATTGTTATATATTCGATTCATAAACAGGTTTTTACAATTAATTTGAAGGATTAATGTTAAAAATGAATTGTAGTTGATTCGGTAATCTTAACCATTAAGTTTTTGAATTGCTTCAAAGAGTTCTATCTGTGATGACTCAATTTACGTAACTAGAGCACATCCTGATTTCTTTTTGAATGAATTGTTGTTTAAAAAATGGAAAATAGTTGTTTGAAACCATCAACTTTTATGAGGTATACACCTGGTTCAAAACTACCTGTAACTAACTTCAGCATGTTTTCACCCGGCTGCAGGCTAAGTTTTTCGGTATATTTTATCTTGCCGGCCATATCCAGAACAACTAATTGGGATTGTTTTGACGTTTTCGAGTAAAGTTCGATATTCAGCATATCGTTAGCGGGGTTAGGATATACTAACAGTTTATGAACAGGCTGTTCCGCAGGCTCAGTAAGACCTACCGGATCGATGTACCCGGTTTTGATTTTTACAACTATTGGATGATCCGGGACCTGAAGCATCAATGAGTCAGCAGCACTGAATGTTTCGCCTGCCGTTTCAGTTATCAGCGGTAAAAATGTACTGGCTTCTGTTATTTTTTCAGCAAACTTAATCTTTACCGAAGCAGTTGAATTGACGATTTCTTTTACTGCATTATAATCCCAGCTTGATTTTTCACGCCACAGGATCAGAAAAAATGTACCATCTCTTTTTTGCAATAATGTGTGCTTTATATCTGAAGTTTGCCCGGAAAGTTTGTAGTTCAACGTGCCGGTCTCAAAATCTGCTCCCTGGTCCTGTAGCAATAAAATCAAGTTCTTCAGACCTGTATATGCAGGCTTTGGCGACCAGTCACTCCTGCATATTCCAAAACGGGCTTCGCACCAGGAATCGTTGTTGTAGTAATCACCCAACATATGCACAAAGGTTTTTACTATCCCTCCGTTAAAAAATGTGAGATAAGTACGCAACATGTACTTCCCCTGAACCATTTCTGATACATTTGTAAACCAGATATGATCTTTGTCCGGCGCATTGGTAGTATAGTTGCCTGTTTCGGTTGCCCATACCGGCTTTGCATTTACAACTACATTAACTCTGTTCATATAAAATGGCAAACTTTGACCATCTTCGGTATTTCCTGGCCAACGAGCACCCTGGTAGGGATGTATGTTGTTAAAATCGCCATAGCAACTTTTAATCTGTGAGTAATTCCATGGATTGCTGTAGGATGGAGCTAATACCGGCAAGTTTGACCATTTACTGGTTTTAACGGAGTTGTAAAAATCTTTGGAGTATTGAATAATACTTTCCGGATGAGCCAGGCCTTTGTATGTAATTGGCCAGATATCAGTTTCATTAGGGCCTTCGAGTGCAACGATAGTTTTGTTTACATCATTGTATCCTTCCAGTAAGGCATTTATGCCTACTGACACATCTGAGCTTATACTCTTATAACTATCAGGATGTACAATGGCAACCATTTTTATGCCAGCATCGGCAAGTGATTCCTGTTTGGCTAAAAGCTCCGATTCTGATGTTAGGCCTTCTCTGTAATACCGTATTCCAGCACTTGTCAATTTGCTTTTTACAGAGTCGAATTGGGCATAGGGTGTGTCGAGGTATCCGAGTTTTACATTTATTCCAATGCTCTCAACAAATGAATCGGCCATTTTGGCTTTTTCCTGTGCATGCAGGCTGGGTGACCATAAAATCATCAGTGCAAGGAAGCATGACAGACTTGTTTTCTTATGTTTTATCATATCTCAGAATGCTTATGACAGCATCTAATTAACATTAGTTTCGGCAATGAGTGCACTCCAAAATTTGCAGGGAAATTATCGTTTATTTATAATACAAATCTATTTCTTCAGCCTGTAAACGATCACGCTGCGCCCGGGTATATCTCCTTTAAAACCGGTTGTTCTTCCTATATCTTTTTTCTTCCAGATATCGCGGGTAGCGAGACTTTTTCCAAGTCCGAGGCTTTGCCATACAACATTTGCTTTAATAACCGGACCACCCCTGTTGAACAGGATTACTGCCCAGTCGCCATTGGCAAGTGGTTTTTTCCAAACCTCGAAGTTTCCTTCGTCGAGAGCTTTACTTCCTTGCTTACCGGCTGCATCCTGGTTGATAGCGATAGCTTCTTTATTAGTGAGGATATTTTTAATGGTGTCGCTCATGGTTCTGATATCGTTGCCAGCCATAAGGGGAGCGGCGAGCAGACACCAGAAACTGAAATGTGCCTGGTATTCGGTTTCGTTCATTCCACCGTTACCTACTTCGAGCATATCAGGGTCGTTCCACTGTCCGGGACCGGCAAATTTTTCAAGGCCTTCCTGCTGGTCGAGAATAAGTGTCCAACCTGCTCCTCCCCATTCGCGTTTGCATTCCCAGCAATCCTGAATATCGCCGGTTGTGCGCCACAAATGAGCTACGCCTTGTGCCCAGTACCAGGGATTGCTCGATCCCCATTCGCACATGCTGAAAATAATTGGTCTTCCGGTAGCTTTCAGTGCATTGCTCATTTTTGTATAAACCACTTTAGGGTCAATTCCTTCGGAATTACACCAGTCGTATTTGAGGTAATCAACGCCCCAGGCTGCGTATTGCATGGCATCTTTTTCTTCGTAATTATAGCTTCCAGGGCGGTTCTGACAGGTGGCTCTGCCGGCATCCGAATAAATCCCGAATTTGAGACCTTTGGAATGTACATAGTCGGCCAGCGCTTTAATTCCGGATGGGAACCTTTCTTTATCCGGCACAATGTTTCCATCGGCATCGCGCGATACCTGCCAGCAATCGTCGATAACCACATATTCGTAACCGGCATCTTTCATTCCCGAAGCTACAATAGCATCGGCCATTTCTTTAATTAGTTTTTCACTCACATTACATGCGAATTTGTTCCAGCTGTTCCAGCCCATGGGTGGAGTCTGGGCTAATTTTACGGTGCTTTGTCCAAAAACAAGAGCAGGGGCGACGATCATCGCCAGGAGAAGATTTCTCAAATTGTTTTTCATTTCGTTGATGAGTTATAGTCTTAAAATTTAGCTTTTATTTCATTTCCGGTGTAATAAACTGTTCTATCGGGATTGGCGGTTAATTTTTCGCCGGTGCCTTTGTTTTCGCCCACAAGAATGATTTTAAAAGTCCGCTTCGAAATCATTCCCTCGAACGATCCCTTTCGTTTGCCGATGGTAAGAGTTTTTTCAGAATCTTTCCATTTGATAAGGATGGTTGCATAGTTGCCTTTTTCGTAATTGTAATTATCGTTTTCATCTTCATACAACTCAAAATTACCATCAGCTCCACGGTAGATGCGTAATTCAATTGGGTCGGCCGGTTTTTCGGCAGCATATTGGAGAAACGGACCCATGGGCACAATGGAACCTGCTTTCACATAAAGAGGCAGGATATCGATGGGCGACAGTTTTTGAACGGACTGACCACCGTTATAAAATTTGCCTGTCCAGAAATCGTACCACCCCTTTGATTGAGGCAAATACACCTTGCGGGATTTGGTTTTAGCAGGATCGTATTGGGCTGCAATTTTAATATTTTCGACCAGTTGCGAAGGTGTGATCCACAATAAATCAATAGCTGCCCCGCCAATAATTTCATTATATTGGAGCTTGACAGGATGTTTTTTGTTTGCCTCAAGTTTAATGCGCCCCATAAGGTAGATTGAGCCATGCTGGGTCCAATCGTTAACCAATTGCTTATTGTCAACCCAAAGTTTTGCTCCGTCATCGGCATAGGTTATAAACACATACTCTCCGTCTTCAGGAGCGGTAATAAATCCATTCCATTCAATACTAAAATTGTCATAGTCAACACCGGGTTGCGGGTTCGAGGTTCCCCAATTGAAACGAATTGCAGTATCGACGCGTGTAAGTACTTTCTGCTCAAAGTTTTTACCATTGTAGTATGTGCCTTCCAATCCCGGTTTTCCATCAGGGGTTGTGAATACTTTTGCCGGGATTGGGTTGGATTGGTTTTTTACATCCGCAAAATCCTTGTTGTACATGCATTCGGTTACCGGTGCCACCAGGAACGAAGGTCCGAACATGTATTCATCTGCGATATTCTTAACATTTTTATCGTTCCGGAAATCGAAATTCAGACCGCGCATCATGGTGTACCCGTTATTGGTTACCATCCAGGCAGTGGAATAAATATAGGGCATCAGCCTGTAGCGCAGGTTATCGAATTTAAGCTGCACATCGTAAGCCCAGTATCCGGGTTCGCCAAACTGGTATATTTCGCGTGGCGTTGTTGAGCCATGAACCCTGAAAATCGGGCAGAAAACTCCAAACTGATACCAGCGGGTAAAAAGTTCCTGGTATTCTTTGTTCTTGCAGCCACCTGCAAAATCGGATACAAAAAAACCGCCTATATCAGTTGTCCAGTAAGGCAATCCGGTATAGGTCAGGTTCAGGCCTCCGGCAATCTGGTTTCTGAAAACTTTCCATGAAGCATTAATATCACCGCTCCAACTTGCAGCGGCATTCCTTTGTTGCCCGGCAAATGTTGAACGGGTGAGCATGAAAACACGCTGCTTTTCGCTTTCGCTTCTCTGTCCCTTGTAAACAGCTTCGGTGGTCATCAGTGAATAAGCATTCAGATATCGGGCTCCGGTTCCTAAATAATTGTTCATATGTCTTTTGATATCCGGGCTGGTGAGGTTGCCCATTTCGGGCTCTGTGGCATCCAGCCACCAGGCATCGAAACCCTTTTTATAAATGGAATCGCGCATTTGCTGCCAGTACATTTCCCTGGCCTTCGGATTAAAAGCGTCATAATAAAATGATCTCCCGAAAACACCTGTGGTTGGGTACAGGAAACCTGCCTTATTCATTGCATTGTAATTATTGCTTGCCGAATCGAATTTGGCCCAAACCGAAATCATTATTTTGGTATTCCATTTTTCATGAAGTTCTTTGGTGAGTGCCGATGGGTCGGGATAACGAAGAGGATCGAAATAATGCGATCCCCATGGTTGCGGATTCCAGTAAAACCAATCCTGGACAATATTATCCAATGGCACGCGGCGTTTGCGCAGTTCTTTTACCACATCCAGTATTTCATTTTGTGTGCTGTAGTGCTCTTTGCATTGCCAGAAACCATACGCCCATTTCCCAAACAAAGGCGCATGTCCGGTCAGTTTCCTGTAGGAGGCTACCACTGAATCCAGTTGAGGTCCTGCTAAAAAATAGTAGTCAACCTGGTCGGCCACTTCGCACCACAACGAACCAGTGCGGAAATCCCCTTTGGCAGTCATTTTAGTCGAATCAGGATTGTCGCGGAATTCCATCTGGGAATAATTATCGAAATAAATGCCGTAGCCCTTATCGGAAATCAGAACCGGGTTTATATCGACGGTGTTGTCCTGAACCAGTGTAAGATTATGACCCCGGTAATTCATTATGCCATCCTGGAACTGCCCCAGGCCGTAAAGTCCTTCATCTGTTTTCCAGTCGAAAAAGGTTTCAGCATGCCAGGTTTTTTCGTCAAGCACAACAGCAGGAGTCATTTTTCGGGGCATAGCTGCTGATTCACTCAGCAACAGAGCATTCGAACCATCGAAATAGCTGATGGCAGAATTGGCTTTTTTTACCTTGATTTTCATTCTGCCAGTAGAAATCACAAGTTCATCACCGCTTTCGCTGAATGACCAGTTTCTGAAATTATTTTCCTGTTTGAGGATTGCCAGGCTGGGTCTTTCGGAAAAAGAAGCGGTGGGCGAAAACATAACCCGGGCAATGGCAGGCGAAATCATTTCGATTCGGAGTGTGCTGCTATTAACCATCATAGTAATGCCTGTATCATCTTTTTGGAACTTGGTTATTGGCTGCTGACTGAATCCAATAAATGGCATAGAAGCCAACAATAAAGTAAGGATGGTTAAGAATCTCATAGTTCTTTTTATTATCAGTTTATGGGTTTTGAATTTATTCTATTTTAATGGCTTAAAAGGGCTTTCAACAATTCCGTTCTCGATAAATTCCATAAAGCCAAGCAGAGCTCCCCAATGGTAAAAGGGATCGCTGGCAGCGCCTTTTTCGGCACCAACGCCGGTAATGGCATTGTAATTTTCACACACATGTCGGGTTTCGGTCCAGTTTTTCATAAAAAGTTGCCTCGATTTTTCAACCAGTTCTTTACGTGGCTTGTCAAGCTCGTGCTTGCGCAAACCAAGGTAAACCAGGAAGTTAATTGGTGGCCATACCCGGCCTTGCCAGTAGTTTTGAGCTTTGAAACTGGTGTCATTTTTCGAAATGGAAGGAATCATCCATTCGCCATAAAACTCATTGGCATTGTAAAAATGCTCTTTCATCATCCGATCAATTTTCTTCTTATCCGGTGCATCCGTAAGCAGCGAATAGAAACTGGTAGGGGAGAGGCGCCCGGAGAATTCGCCGTGATCAGTAAGTTTATTGCGGTAAATGCCTGTTTTTTCATCCCAAAGCCTGTCGAGGTTTTTGGTGTACTTAGCTGCTCTTGCAGTAAGCTCCCTGCAATCGGCTGTTTTACCAAGTTCCTTTGCAATATCGGCCAGGGCATTGCAATCCATGATATAAAGGCTATTGAGGCCAACATCCCAAAGATGCGACAGGCCTTTAACCGTGTCGAACGGAATTTCAAAATACATAGGCGAATTGTCCATGCCTGATTCAAGCGAAGCGCCAACAATCCGGTTCACACCGCTTTTTTCAGTTTCCCAGTAATTGCCGTTTGTGGGTTTGTATTTGTTGGATCCCCATACCAGCAGGCCGTTGATATCCCTTTTTTCGGACCACCAGCGGTTCCATGTGAGCAATTTATTGTAAACAGTTTCGAGAAACCACTTTTCGTGGTAGCGGCGGTATATTTCGCGTACACAAAATGCGCCTACCGGCGGCTCCGAACGGTCGTTGGTTTTCATAAACGCATCGGCCATATTGGGAACAAAACCATCTTTTGTAATTTCGTTGGTTATGGCTATAGCGTTTGCATAAGCAAGGTCTTTATTGTACAAAGAGCTCATATAGGCCACAAAATAATTATCCCACTCGAAGAGTACGTATCCGCCATGCCAGTCGTTCCAAGAGCGGCTTACCGGCGTGATTATTCGGTTTTTAGCCGGATCGAAAATGGTATTCCAGGCAATAGAGCTTTGCATCGCATCAAATTGCTCTTTCAAATCACCATATGCGTTCTTTTTAGCGGCAAGGATTTTACTTTCACGTTCAAGAATAGCCTGAATTTGTTCAAGGGAATAGGGTTTCCCTGTCGCCAATCCAACCGAAGAATTTAATGGATAGCAATTGTATGTTGAATTGATTTTTACATATGGATCGTAAACCGTCGTTTTTGTGGCATACAGGTTTATGGTAGTATTTCCTGACGAAAATGTGATTAAATCGCCGGTTTTCGAAACGCTGCCGGGATACTGCCACGAAATGCCTGTTTCGGCAATGAGTATTGGAGTTCTGATTGCTTTCACCCCAATGGGAGTGACCAGGATAACCAGGTTTTCATTATCAGTTGCTGATTGTATCCTGAATTTCATTCCTTCCCAGTCGAGCGTTAAATCCGTGTATTCGCCCATATCGGAGTGTGCCCCGAACGTTATTCGCTGTTCGGCTTTATACATCAGCGGGTTACGCATGATAAATGCGTTTGTGTACTCCTTCATCGAAAGATTAATGGTAAAACCTTCGGGCAGATGTGTAAAAGCTAACTGGGAGAATGAATCCCAGGTATTCCAGCCTTTGGTATTTAATTGTTCAGGCTGAGTGTTTTGATCTGATTGAGTTTGGCAGTAAACATTTGTAATGCCAATTAAAAA
>JBBSDG010000152.1:0-9692 GCA_038249635.1 Bacteroidales bacterium
ATGGTGCAAGTGAGGTTCGCCGTGGCAATCTTATGGATTTTCCGGAATCGTTCTTAGAATGGTTTGTGGTAAAGGCACGAGTTTGCTTCGTCGTACCTCCTCGCAATGCTGTGCCTTCGATTGGGGTTTTCGGTTTGCCGTGGTGCCTTCGATTGAGGTTTTCGGTTTGCCGTGATGCCTCCGATTACGATCCCGGTTTGCCGTGTTGCCTCCGAGGACGATTCCGGTTTGGCGTGGCGCCTACGATTGTGGTTTTCGGTTTAACCTGTTGCCTCCGATGACACTCGCTGGTTAAAGCTCCCATCGAAGCGGCTCGCTGGTATAAGTGTGAACGGGTGTACAGTATTGCGAGGCGGTACAAGATTGAAAAGGTGAACAGACGCCTCACGCCGAAGCAATCTTATGGATAAAGGGAATAACCCTTAGAACGATTTACCTGTTCGCCGACCTATACCCCGGCACCCTCGCACTACTCGGAATATTCACCACCCTGTCTGCAAACCAAACAGAGTTTTCCAGTCCATCGGTCTGGCAATGGGCAAACATGGGCAGGCGGTTCATCAGTTCCCAGATGGGGCGTGTCATTACACCATTGGCATTTGTAAACTTAAGTAATTCATCGCGACGGGTACGATCCTTTGCAATGATTACATTCAGCCAGTAGTTTGATTGGCAGCCCTCGGATTCGCTGAAAAACTCAAATTCGCTGTCTTTAAAAAATTCCTTGTATTCCATAGCAAGCTCGCGTTTAAGCTTAAGCATATAATCAAGGGTTTCGAGCTGTGCGCATCCCAGGGCTGCATTGATGTTGGTAAGGCGGTAGTTGTAGCCGATTTCGTCGTGTACAAATTCCCATGCATGCGGCACTTTTGCCTGACTGGTAATATGTTTAGCTCTTTTAGCAAGTTGCTCATCATCGGTAAGTATCATTCCTCCGCCACCGGTGGTAATTACTTTATTACCGTTAAAACTGAATATCCCGAATTTACCAAAGGTGCCGGTATGCTTTCCTTTACCCTGTGAAATAATCTCCTGGTTAAGATTACCTCCATTTTGTTTTTTTATTTCACAGGGTGAATAATAACTTCCTATGCTCTCGGCTGCATCTTCAACCAGGGGGATATTGTACTTTTCGCAGACGGCTGCCAGTTCCTTAATCTTTACAGGGTGACCGAAGGTGTGCATGGGGACGCAGGCGGCGATGCGCTTGCCGGTGGTTTTGTTATATGATTGAAAAAGAGGGGGCGAAGGGGAGATGAGGTTGCTTCGTCGTTCCTCCTCGCAATGACGGGGGGAAGGGGCGACTTCACGCATTTCAACATTTTTTTCGAGCCAGGCTTCGAAGGCGGTGGGAGAGAGGCCCATGGTTTCTCTATCTACATCAATAAATACAGGATTGGCACCTGTGTAAGATATGGCATTGGCGGTTGCTATAAAAGTTAATGATTGGGTAATCACTTCATCACCGCGTTCTACTCCGGCAAGCTGCAAGGCAATGTGCAGTGCAGAAGTTCCGTTTACAGCAGCTACAGCATATTTTGAAGCGGCATATTCAGCACACATCTTTTCAAAACGGCCTACAAACTCACCTACACTGGAAACAAAGTTAGAGTCGATGCACTCCGCCATTTATTTTTTCTCGTTGCCGATAAAGCGAGGATCGTGCAGGGGGATAAAATCCGTAGGCTCGTTAAAGGTGGTGCGGATGCAGTCAGTGAAGGATTTAAGGTCGGACATATTTTGCTAATTCAGGATTTTTGAGTTGAAAGTGTGTAAGAGCGGTTATGCGGTATTGCTTTTGTTAAGTGGCCCACTCATGAAAGGGCTGGGCAATTATTGTTTTTCCTTCGATGTTAAAAATATCCGATTGGTCGAAAGTAATAATTTTGGCATTGTTTTGACCGAAAAATTCCATTGCCTCAATGAGCCCGGCAAGTTCCCTATCCGTATTGTTCTGGTCTAACAGCCAGCTAACCTGGTATAGGCTTTCGAGTTTCCCGTTTTGAAATACCACGAAATCACATTCCTTTTTTTCTGAGAAATAAAATATTTCATGTGTATAGCGACGCAGTTGCATAAATACCATATTTTCAAGGAGTCTGCCGTTATCATCATTGAACGAAACCGAGTTTATATCAACGAATCCATTATCAATACAATAAACTTTTTTTGGATTAACAAGCTGAACTTTATGCGAGTAGCTAAATTTGGGTAAGTAGAAAAATAAATAGGCATCAGCGAAATAGGATAGATAATCCATCATACTTGATGAAGAACTTATCTGAAATATTTTCCGAATACTATTTCCACTGAAAGGCTTGCCTGTATTCGAAACCAGCCAGGTAGCAAGTTGCTGTAATATTACTACATTTTTTATGTTGTAACGAACCGCAATATCGCGGATAATAATATCATTAAAAGCATTCATCAACACTTCAGGCATGCCTGTTTTCAGGTATTCGGGAAACCCTCCGCTTCTGAGGTATTTGCCCGACGAAGCTTCACCTGCTTTCTGTGCTGTAAATGTAAGATATTCCGTGTATGAAAAAGGGAAAAGCTCTTTTGTAATATGCCTTCCGGTTAGTTTTGTCCCCATTTCTTTGCTAAGCATTGCTGCATTTGAACCGGTTATAAAAATGCGATATCCTTCATCCAACCTGAACCTGATAAAACTTTCCCAGTTTTCGACAACTTGTACCTCATCAAAAAAATATACTTCAATGTCTTTTTTAACTGCTATTTCATGCATACGGTTAAAATCACTCAAATCGAAGCCTGCCAGGCGGGGATCTTCAAAGTTGAGATAAATCGAATTGTCGCTGAATGTTTTATGAATCTGTTGCAACAGGGTGCTCTTTCCACAACGCCGGATACCGGAAACTATAAATGCGTGCGTAGTGAGGTCAGCTATTTCATCAAATGTTCGCGGCAAACCTGAATTTAAACGGTTTAACCTCTCCTTTTGAGAATCAATTACCTGTTCAAGAACTAATTTTGATAACATAACTCAGGGTTTTCGTTTGTAAAGATAACTATCTTTCGTTAACAACGAAAACATTTTGCAACTTTTGTTCATTTGATGCAAGGCTGGAGTAGCATTTGTAGCAGCAAGATCAGTATTTGCAACTGTATTCTCAGCACACATTTTTTCGAAATGACCGACAAGTTCTCCTACGCTGGATACAAAGTTGGTATCGATACACTCGGCCATATATTTTTTCTCGTTGCCGATAAAGCGCGGATCGTGCAGAGGAATAAAATCCGTGGGTTCGTTGAAGGTGCTGTGGATGAAGTTGGTTACGTTGTTGAATTCTTTCATTTTTAAAGTTTCAATGTTTTGATTTTTAACCTGTTTGCTCCGATGACGATCGCTGGAATAGGATTGGATTCTTAGCAGCTCGCAAGTAGAAACATGCTTGGGTGTACAGTCATTGCGAGGCGCACAAAATAACTACAAAAGCGAAGGCGGCATTCGCCGAAGCAATCTTGTGAGAAAGGCGAATCCTTCTTAGAAGGTTTGTTTTAATGGCACGAGTTCACTTCGTTCCTGTTTCACGGAACAGGCTGTGCTGTCCCCGATCCTCGATGCAGGCAGTGAAGTCGTCTCTTCGTACCCTCTAACATGCTTTATCTCATTAAAAAGCTCCTGATCGAAACATGCTCGATCCCTTTAAAATTCCCTATTGCAGTTTCATCCATGCTTACTACCAATTTAGCACAATTATCAGGAACTGAAAGCAGGTTGCCAAATTCCCGTTCATGGGTTTTTTCATCAGCGATGAGATAGGCTACCTGAATATAGGTTGTATCCTCGTTCTTAGTTGCTACAAAGTCAATTTCCCTGTCGCCATGTTTACCAACGTAAACCTGATGACCTGTTACAAGCAGATGATGGTAAACCAGGTTCTCAAGCACCTTACTGATATGTTTTTGTTGAAAAGGAATAATGGCATGCCGCATTCCAAGGTCTTCAAAATAAAATTTGTCACCAACTTCGAATATTTTACGACCTTCAACTTCCATACGTTTTACACGATCAATCAGATAAACCGATTCAAGATATACCAGATATTCCAATACTAATTTTGGACTAATGTTGATACGCTGAGATTTTAAATAGTCACTTATTCGTTTGGCGGATAATATACTTCCGGTTATGTCAGCCAGATAATGGATCAGGTCCTGCAAAAATTTGACATTCCGAATATTGAAACGTGCAATAATGTCGCGCAATACTATTGTATTGTGAATGTTTCTGAGATATTCAAAAATTACAGCGTCATCTTTGGGTAGATTAATCAGATGTGGCATACCTCCCCAACGGATGTATTTTAGTAATGATTCAGCACTTTCGGAAAACTGGTGGAACTCAAGAAATTCAGCGTATGATAAAGCGTGAATAGTTATTTGTATATACCTGCCGCTTAGATAGGTTGCCAGTTCGCCCGACAAAAGTGTTGCATTGCTTCCCGTGATATATATATCCCATCCATCAACGCTGAGCAAACTTCGCAGGGCTAATTCAAAATCAATGATATCCTGCACTTCATCGATAAACAAATAGTGATCGCTGCCCTCAACGGTTTTACTTTTCAGGTAAGCCATCAGGTCGCTGTGGTTCTTGATGGATTCGAAACGGTAATCTTCTTTATTAATGTGAATGATAGTGGCTGTGATATTCCGCTTTCTGATTTCGTCCATCAGTTGCAGAAGCACATAGCTTTTACCTACGCGATGCTGACCAGTGAGTACTTTTATAAGACCCGAACCAATAAAGGGTTCAATTTTATTGAAATAAAGCGGGCGCGGTATGTACTTCTTTCCTGGCATGTTTGTGGTATAAGTAAAAGAATCCGTAAAGGTATAAATGTTTTATTTATAAGTAAAAGGTATTTGCTTTTATTAATGAGCTGCCATCTCTGTAAAACGGGTCAAGCTGTGTTATCCGCGTTTTTCGGAGCAGGCCGTGTTCTCGATTTCGTTCCCGGTTTAACTTGTTGCCTCTGATGATGCACGCTGGTAAAAACCTGCCGGTGTGTATGGTCATTGCGAGGCGCAAAAAATAACTACAAAAGCGAAGGCGATATTCGCCGAATCAGTCTTGTTGTGGAGAAAGTAGAATCTTTCTTAGAAGTATGGTGGTAATGGCACGAGTTCACTTCGTTCCCGCTAAGGCGGGACAGGCTGTTCCTCCTCGCGATGACATGCCTTCGATTCAGGTTTTGTGGTTTGAGAGTCGTGCGTTCGTGAAGTCGTCCATTCGTCCAATCGTGCCCTCGTGCCTTCGTGCATTCGTGAGTTCGTGTCCTCGTGCCCTCGTGCCGTCGCACCTTCGTGCCGTCGCACCTTCGTGCCCTCGTGCCGTCGCACCTTCGTGCCGTCGTGCCGTCGTGCCGTCGTGCCGTCGTGCCGTCGTGCCGTCGTGCCGTCGTGCCGTCGTGCCGTCGTGCCCTCGTCCCTTCGTGCAGTCATACCCCCTTGCAGTCCTGTCTTCATAATTTTATTTCTTCACTCAATTCCTCAACAATATGCTTTGCTTGCTTCATGGGGAATGATGCTTTTTTTGCTACTTCCAGACAATCCGCCAGGGTAGGTTTGCCATTTCCGTTTATGGTGGTGGAATGATGACCATTAAATCCATCAGATGGCAGCAGATCATATCCGGGTGAAACTTTCCATGCTCCATCCAGGTAAAGGAACGAAAAATTCTTCGCGTGATCGTCCTTATTGCCAATAATGACGTTGAACACCATCAGGCGGAACATTTTAGCTACTTCGTCAATATCGCGTGTAAGTGCCAGAGTAGCTTTCATCAGTTCAAGATAATCGAGTGAGGGAAGGCGATAATTTGCATAAAGCAAGCCTGCGGCTGAATGGACATGTACTCTTTTGCTATTTTTCAGATCAAACCGTTGCGAACCAAAATATTTGCCTTCGAATAATCTTGTTTCAGGCATTTCGATGCCGCATTTGCCTGCCAGTAATGAAGAGTGATATTCAATTTCTCCGATGTTGGATGGGTCTGCGGATGCTTTAAATTTTATCAACCAATCCTTGTTGTCAATTTCCACCAGAACTTTTGGCCTTGCGCCGCCTGAAGAACCTGCATTTTGGACCAGGATGTCCAGTGCGCCGGAGAAATCATCTTTTATAATTTTCTCAGCTTCCAATGCATAGAAATCGAGCGGATATTCAGTTTTGCTCTTTTCCGACATGCTATCGGGTTGATATGTCAAAGCTCCCATGCCTTTGGATCCTACCAGGCATAGGCGATCAAGAACCGTTAGCGACGAAGGATTGATATCTTTACTCCTTAACCAGCGGTCAATAAGCAAATTGCCCCATCCATCGGGCAGGCTGTCAGAGAAAACGCCAAATAATCCATCGAATGGAATGGCCCGTGCATTGAATGCTCCGGAACGCAAAGGCAAGTAAAAAGGTGATATCGAAAAACCATTTTCAATCCATTCACTTTTATATTCAAATACAGCAATGCCATTGGGTGCCAGTACCAGTCGGCCTATCTGAAATTGATCATACCAGACCTCAACTATTCGTGCAGATTTATACACCGCTTTTCCCCCTTTGCCTTTTTTTCGTTTCCTGCGCTTTTATTACCTCATCAATGCTTCCGAATTGCTGTTTGGTGAATAAATTCATGAATTCCCCGGTGGCTTCAAGGGCAACGGCCAACATTAAAAGGTGTTTCAATGAGATTTCATAGCTGTTTTCAAAACGTTTCAATGTGCCCAGGCTAACTCCCGACTTTTTGGCCAAAATGTATTGCGAATAATTTTGTTCCAAACGCCGTTCGCGCATCCGCACGGCTATTCCTTTAGCCAGTTCCCCTGGATTGAATGCATCTAAAGTAAAAAAAGTATCAGATAAAATATTAGCCATTATAACTAAATTTGCATTTAACGTTTAAAATATTAACTATTACAAAGATAATGAAAAATGAATAATGAATAATGAATATTGAATAATGAATAATGTATAGTTTCACGTGCAGTCGTGTCGTCGTGCCGTCGTGCCGTCGTGCCGTCGTGCGTTCGTGCCGTCTTGCCGTCGTTCCGTCGTGCGTTCGTGCCGTCGTGCAGTCGTGCAGTCGTGCCGTCGTGCCGTCGTTCTTCAATATATTCCTCAGCTTCCAATTTTGATTTACCATAGGGTGTCATAGGATTACATTCGGCTTCTTCGGTTAAAACTTTCTCCCGAACCGCATCTGTAACTGCCTTTACCGAACTGAAATAAATAAACTTCTCAGCGCCGGAACTTAAAAAATAATCAAATATTTTTTTTGTTAATCCAACGTTGATATCAAAATATGCCTGTGCATCCGAAGTGTTTTTAGTGTCGTGTGCTTTGCCGGCAAGGTGAATGATAACATCGACAGAACTCAAATCTGCACTTTCCAAATCCTGCCATAAATAAAACTCATCGTAAATATGCTGCGACGGTTTGTTTATATCAACAGCTATAAAAGGTGATTCAATGATGTTTTTAGTGATTGTGACAAATTAGTGCCTACAAAACCAAAGGCGCCGGTGATAAGGATGTTCATAAATTGCTATGAATTAAAAATTTGCAAAAAACCTCAACTTCTCATGATTTTGGTCGTATTGAAAAAAATGAAAATATGTAAGTATTTTTCTTTGAATCAAAAACATAGTAGGATTATGTTTCTGAGCGAAAAGCGCAAAGGGTTTTGGCTTGCTATTGCTTGAAGGATGTGGCTCACATCATTGGAAGGTACTTCGTGATTCCTTCAATAACCTCATCAAAATCAGGTTGTCCCTTATAATAGAGAGAAGATGTAGCATGATATCTTTTTCTGAAAGCCGATCTTGTTTCATGAGACGAGAGAAGTAATGCCTCATTTTGATGAATAACTGTTGAGTTATCAATTTTCGGAAATCGTTTATTTTTATGGGTCAGATATTCGTCTGTACCAAGAAAATCCTGAACTCCTTTTTGCTGCAATAAACAATACACATCATAGTATTGACGCATATAATTTTTACATTCCATGCCATCAGTTCTTTCCTGCCTGAATTTGGTTACAATGGTCTGCAGTTTCTCAACAAAAGTATAGCGCATATCGTAGCAGGGAATTTGCCTGGCTGTGTTATCAACAACGGGAATGCCGCTTGTAGCTTTTGCCTTGTCAAATGCCCACGAACTTATATCAACAGGCGTATTCGGCGAAACCTGGTCAAAACCTGCTTCAAGTAATATACCCGGCTTCAAATCTTCAACAATATCTGTAACAGGATCGTAATAAAGCCGTATGCCTCCACTTTTACCATTTGGGCTATCAAATTCATGGTCTCTTTCAACCTTAATAATACCATCAATCCTTAGATTGCCTGCGAGCCAGTTGTAAAACCTGAACCGGGAGGCAACTGCATTTTTTTTAGTACCTGTTTCATTAACAAGCAATTCAACAGGTGGATTTATCCGGATATCAATATCCTCGGAAAAACGATTTATGATGCCAAGTCCTTTTGAGAGAGAAGTGCCACCCGTAAGGGACTGTTGCGAAATAACCTGCACATTTCTACTTGTTCTTTTGCTCGCCAACTGCGTTAAAAATACTCGCCGTAGCGTTGCTATGCCTGCGTTTTTTGCCTTGTTAGCGAACAAAATAACTGCGTACATTCTTTTCACGTTATTTCGTAACAGACCCTAAGTTCAAAGGATAGCCCCTGGCTTTTTAATCCAAACAGCACGTGCATAATCCAGTAATCTTTTTCGAGCAGACCCGGCACTATACTCTTTTCTCTTTCCAGAATTAAAAGCAGATCCTTGAAACTTTTGTGATTGTGCAGGAGGTCAGCCATTAGCTAAAGATTTGTTTAGCAGGGGCTCAAAGATTTTTTTTGCCTTTATGCTACCATATCTGTTCAAAGCTTTGCGCAGTTTGTCGCTATCTAACTCTGCTGCTTTTCGCTTCACATTTTGCAGCACGGCACTTTCATCTTCCGCCAGGGTTTTCAGGTTCGAAACAAGATCAACCAATAGAAATTCCTTTGTAAGTCCTGATGGGAAGTCATGCTTGCGGTGAAAACGAAATTTCATGCCTCCGAGCTCAAAAAGACCATGTCGCTTGTGATTGTAAACCACCCTATCATTATATAGTTGCGTGGTTCCTATGCCAAGCATATTGTACATATTGGCCGAAAGGATAAGAAAGCGGTCGTCCTTTAAAAAGGACTTAACCAGTGTTTTTTCATCTGGCGGCGGAACTCCGAAAACGGTGGTTCATGGTACATAATAAACACCCTGCGACACTTTCGTGAGCGAACCTTCGCTGAGCAGTGCTGACAAATGCCTGTCGGGCGCGGTAGTGTATTTCAACAGTTCGGCTCTGCGATATACCTTGCCGGCTTTTAAATGCTTTTTGAGTGTTTGTAAACTATCCATGCCTTGATTTTTTTCTTGCAAGGATAGTGAAGGATTTGATTTATGTATGAATTATAATTAATGATTCATGCAAATATGTTTTGTTATAGTCTAAATATCAATTATATATTGGTTTATCGTTGGATTGTGAGAGGTTCGAACCTACAAAGCCAAAGGCGCCGGTAATAAGAATATTCATGCTTTTTGGGTTGTTATTATGCCCTATTACGCTTTAAGGCGTAACGCTACGAGGCGTAATTCTGCAAAAACCTCTTAAAAAACGGATC
>JBBSDG010000153.1:0-9596 GCA_038249635.1 Bacteroidales bacterium
GAGCAATATTCATTAGGCGCTTGTTTGTTCAGTAAACGGGTCTGCAGTCCGGTCGCGAAAGTGCATCCGGATTTAAAGATTGCAAGTTAAACAATTATGCTTTAAAATACAATATGTTTGAAAAGGAATTGGAGGAATTTGGGAAGTGTGGAGTTACTTCACCGCGCAAACTAAAGGCAGGAAGGAAACTGGGTTCAAATCGGTTGCTGGCAGAATGCAGAATGGATGCAATCAACCCTTTAATAAGATACTGGAAATGGGAGCTGCAAATTCCCTTACCTGTTGCCCGCGGATGGGATATCCGGGGGGTTACAAGGTAGAGCTACAAAATCCATCATAACAATCATAATTAATCTGTTCGTGTATTTGTTAAGGCGTTGTTTTACAATAATATACTCAATATAAAAATCCAAACAACCATAAAGGAATTTTCCTTCCATTCGGAAATTCGATATCATCAACAGCGATAAAGGCATTTTCCAGACCGGCAATTTGTTTTGTTTTTTTTGTTAGTCCGCCAACTTCGATTAGGTACTTCCCGTCAATTAAAAAATCTCCTGTTTCAGGATAGGAAACCTTGTGTTTTACTGATAGTTGGTTAAGTATAAACGTTTCACGCAGGTTTCCTTTGTCCGGTTTCTCATTGCTCAAGGCAACCATTAAATTTGTATTGTTTAGATAAAGCTTATCCGGTTTATTTAGATAATTAATGCCAAATGTATCTTTGGTCAGCCATTTAACAATCTCTGCTTTCTCCAGGTAAAAAAGATATTTAAGGAGTGAGTCACGAGTAGTATCAGATTGTTGGGCGAGCTTCTCAATGTTTGGTTTATAAGGAACAATCCTCGATAATACGGCAAGCATTTTTTTAATTTTCATGATTGCATAATAATCAATATTAAAGATTGTTCTCAAGTCGTTTTCAAGTACCAGGTTTAAAATATTGGTCAGGCGTTCCGCGTAATTGCTTTCGGATTCAATAAAAAACGGATAATATCCAAGGTTCAAATATTCTTCAAAAAACTTTAATGGTTTGATTTTTTCAAGAATTTCAGGCACAATTTTCTTTGTTTCATACAAAATTTGATCCAAGGTATAAGCGGAAAGTTGGATCCTGTACTTAAATTCAATGAACTCGCGGAAGGAAAGCCCGGGGAGATTATACATTAAAGCTCTGCGACTTAGATCATAAGCACCTTTGTAGATGTCCAGTGCCGATGAGCTTGTGAATACGATTTTGAGTCCGGGTAAGTTATCATAAATATTTTTGAGTTCCCTCGACCATTCCGGATATTTGTGTACTTCATCCAGGAAAAGATATTCACCGCCTTTTTTGTAAAATTCTTCTGCAAAATAGATCAGAGGATTTTCTGCAAAATAGATATCGTCGAGACTCGCATACATCGCAACCGCTTTGGACGACAAATTGTTTTTGATGTATTGCAGCAATAAGGTTGTTTTTCCTGCGCCCCTAGCTCCGGAAATGCCGATCATTCTATTATCCCACGAAACTTCATCTATTAAAAACCGCGTAAAAACTGTTTGAACCTGGAGGATACGGCTTTCAGATATTTGCTTAAGTCTTTCCATGACTATTTTTTTCAAAATTAATAAAATAACTTTCATAAAAGCGAAAATACTTAAATAAATCACTTTATCTCAAGTGAAAAAATACAATAAAAACACTTTTTAGATAGTGAATAGGTTCGTTAATTCATTTTTTTGCCAGACAGCCGTTAACATTCAAGAGTATTTAGGTTTATTTTTATGAACATTCAAATTTGAGTTTGATGAAAAATGACATCAATCAACTTTCGGGAATTACAAATTCCAAATCTGTTGCCCCTCGATGAGATATCCAGAGAATAGGGTGCATTACCATGAAAATGCCGCAGATCATTGCAGCCGTATTGACCCACCGCATCCCATTTATAACATTTGGCGCCGTTTTCTTTTAATACTTCAATCAGAAGGTCGGTAAAATCCCCAAGTAATATTGTCTTTTCCGGATGTTTTGGTCAGTTTGTATGACTTTTCAGAATCCAGTCCGTATGCCAAAAGCAGATCGAATATAAAAGTGTCTTTGTTGATGGATTTCACCAATAGTTGTAAGTTATTTTCGATCTGGGCAATATTATAAAACGGGGAAATGAATACCTCAGCAGAACTGCTGAATATGGCGTTACTGCAGATGGACTTAAATCACTGGGTTCCGAACTTGCCATTTTGGAGCAAATGAAGCCAACAATCGGCGTGATCACTAACGACCACAAGAGTGCCACGCGATCGATTAAAGATATTATTTCGGAAGCCCGCGTTCAACTTGACAAGCTGGATGATGCATTCGAAGGAATGCTCGATGATGATGATTTTATCGATGGCTGGTTTGCAGTACGAAAAATCAAAGGGCGTCATAAACCGAAAGAGCCGATTACTACAAAACCTGCCGCGGAATAATTTTCGGAACGGAAGTTTGAATCAAATAAGGAAAGGTGCAGGCAGATATTTTAATCTGTGGCACCTTTCTGTATAAAGAGGGTTTATTAATACTTTCGTTTTCTCAAAAAAAGGACAGGCTTACAAACGTAGTTTGATTGCTGATTATGATTTTCATATCCAGAGAAGGCGAACCTAAAAAAATAATTTGAAGGAGGATGGAGAGATGTAGATTTTCCTGCCTGTCGCAAACTAAAAGTAGAAAGTAAACTGGGTTCAAATCAGTTGTTGGAAGAATGGAGAATTGATGAAGCCAGTAACTTTTAAAAAGGATACTTGAAATGGGAGCTGCAAATGCCCTTTGCCCCCGGATGGGATATCCGGGGGCAGGGATACAATGTTTCAGGATTTATAATACTTTGATTTTTATATTCCGGAAGCTTGTTAATCCGCCATGATCCTGTAATCCAAGGTGGCCTTTTTTTGCCATGCCGTAGTAAGGTGCATCTTTCCATTTGCCCGCTTCTTTCTGGGCTTTCCATTTATCCGACCACAAATCGTATTCAACCACTTTTTTGCCATTTATCCAATGTTCAACGTGCGGATTTTTTACAACAATCCGGGTTGTATTCCATCCGCCAATAGGTTTAACTTCAGCATCTTGTGGCGCCTGCATGGAATAATTGGAACCTGAATACTGGTAAGGTTCGATATGATCGGGCCATCCTTTGCCATCGATAAGCTGATATTCAGGTCCCGATTCGTAAATGGCGTCAGTGACACCGGTTTGAACGTGATAAAATATTCCGGAGTTGCTTTGCGGGGCAATCTTCCATTCCAGATCAAGTTCAAAATTTTCATATTCGTCTTTTGTAATAATATCGCCGCCATGATCAGAACCTGTTCCGGAGTTTTCCAATATGCCATCGGCAATTTTCCACCCGGTTACCGATCCACCGGTCTTAAACATTTCCCAGTTATCCAACGATTTTCCATCGAAGAGCAACTTCCAGCCGCCTTTTATTTCCTGTTTGGTCAGGGTATTGTTTTCCTTTTTTTCTACTGAATTGAACGAAAGGGAAGCGAGTGCCAAAATCAGTATGCTCAGGTAATTTATTCTTTTCATTTCATTTTATGTTTTATACTTTCAGGAATATTTTCTTTTTATATAGAATGTAAAGGAAAGTCCAGCCAACTGCAGTGTAACCTATAGAACTGACCAATGGTTCCCAGGAATGTGGAAGGAGCGCTGAAATTCCACTAAAAAAGAATTTTGTCGAAATATTGAATCCAATGACGGTTTGTGCCAGATATATCGTTAGCGGGTTCATTCCGATAACCACGAAAAAGAGTGTCCATTTTTTGTAATTCCACACATCGATCACCAAGTAGAATACAGAGAAAAGAAGCATGCTCAGTCCGCCAACCCAGCAAACAAAAGAGCTTGACCACAAATATTTGTTGATCGGAAAAAACAGGTTCCAAACTTGCCCAATAATCATTAGCCCGACGGCTGTCAGTGCCATGTAAAGCACTTTGCGTCTTGGATTATCGCTGAGGTATTGCGACATGATATAACGCCCGGTGAGCATTCCCAGGAGGGCTGTTGAAATGGCCGGAATGGCACTCATTATTCCTTCGCTATCGCCGTAAATGTAGCAGCAGAATTTGCCTGGTAGCAACAACCGGTCAATGTAGCCCGGTAAATTTCCCTGCATGGTAAATGGATCGAAAGGTCCCAGGTCATGAGCCGGGAAAAGCAGCAAGAGCAACCAGTAGGAAACGAGTATACCCCAGAACCAAATCACTTTAGTTCGTATGGCTTTGGTGTTCATGAAGATTAGAGCAGCAAACATCCAAGCCAGACCAATCCGGCCAAGCACACTGGCATATCTCATATTGGCGAAATCAAAATTGATAGCATTGTTGTAAATTATACCCAAAAGAACTAGGGTCAATCCGCGCTTAATTACATGAATATAAAGAGTCTTCCTGTTCTCCACTCCATAATATCGTTTGGCCATTGAAAACGGGAAAGATATTCCTGCAATAAACAGGAATAAAGGGAAGATCATATCTTCGAAATGGAAACCATGCCAGGGTACATGTTCAAGCTCGCTGGCCCACCATTGCAGAATTGGCCAGCCAGTAAGAGCCGCCAGTGCAGCAAAAATTTCTCCACCTCCCATGATCCAGAACATATCAAATCCGCGAAGTGCATCCAGGGAATGAAGCCGTTTAATTTCAGGTTTATTCAGATTTTCCATTAATTATTATTTCGTAAGCTGTTAAAAAATTATCTCATTAAAAAAACCGTTTTTTGTTTATAAGGTTAATTTTAAAATCGGTATAGGAGATTCTTCTGTCGTTTAGGAGAATCTCCTATCTGTAAATATCAAATTAACAAAATATTATTGGGCATATCCTGGGTTCTGCATTAAATTAGGGTTTGCATTTCTGGCCCCTTGTGGTATTGGAAACAAATCGAAGTGAGTATGACCAGAAGGGAACCATGCTGGATTATCATTTAGATCAATTGGATCAGTATAGTCTTTCCATCCTGGTATGGGATCGGCAAAATGGCCAAAACGAATCTTATCCTGCCTTGCGTATCCTTCCCACGCTAACTCGAAACGACGTTCCATCATGATATCATCCAGCTTAACGCTTGAATATAACTTGGAAGCCATGCCAGGAAAGGCGCGTGCACGGATTGCATTTACCAGGTCAGTCGCTTCACCGCCACCACCGTCTCTACGAACTAAAGCCTCAGCTTTCATAAGGTAAACATCCGAAATGCGAAAGATATGAATATCGTTCTCCATAGATGTGTTAAGTCCTGGTTCAGGAACCCATTTCCAGCATCGTGCCCCTGTCTCCTGATAGGCTGCACCCCAACCATCTTCCATGTTATGCCTTGGAATATCAATAGTATAAATTAGCGGTCTGTTTTCAGCAGTATAGATTTGTTTTCCATCAATACGACTTTTCATTGCACCCCACAAGAATGATTCTCTGCAACGTACGTCGTTAATAGTATCGAAATCTTTGATATAATTGGGCATGCCAGCTATTCCGTTATATGGACCATTATAAATATTCAAAGCATCTTGTGACATGTAATGTAATGTATATGCCAAAATGTTATTTCCGCCATCACCGCTCTTGAATGCTGCAGATAAAATGGCTTCCTGCGAAACTTCATTATGCGGAATAAAGTTAGTTTGCCAATTTGGTTCCAGCTGATAACCCATATTTAACAACGTATCACAAGCGTTGATACATTCCTGCCATTTTGCGCCACTTTGAGGGTTCCACACCATAGCATTCAGATACATCTTGGCTCTGATTGTAAAAGCTGCACCTTTTGTAAATTTACCATAATAAATAGTTGAAGGACCACCCGGAGGTAAAATATTTATAATAGTATCGAGTTCTGACATGATAAAATTACAAACCTTTGCTCTTTGCCCCGGCTCTGTTTTAGGCAGACTTGTATCATAAAAATTGGTAATTATAGGAACATTACCGAAATTATCGACAAGCAGGTAGTACCAGAATGCACGAATACCTCTTATTTGAGCAAGGGTTTTGCTTTTAAGGGTTTCGTCGCCAGTGCCCGTTTTAATCATAGCAAAAAGTTGATTGCACACCGTAATATTATGATATGCATTATACCAAAAACCCCCTTGAAGATCACCAGTCAGAATATAACCATACGTAACCGACTGCGATGAAGGGGTCCAGTTATGCAAGGTTAATCCTGCATGTGCACCGCCATCCCACCAGTCTCCCCCGCGTCTAGGAACTACAGCCACTCCACCTGAAATTTCAACTAGACTCAGGTATGAAGGATCATTCAGAGTATAAGTTTGTAATCCAGGATAAATCAGACCAACCAATGCATCTTGCTCTGCTTGAGAATTACCAAAATCAGAAACAGCAACCTGATTATAAAGCCCCTCATCAAGATTGATACATGAAATTACGAATTGCATTAAAGCAATTGTAATGATTAGGATATATATTTTATTTTTCATAACTAAAATATTAATGGTTAAAAAACTACCTTGATTCCAAAAATGAATCTTCTGATCATAGGAGCTAATCCTCCCGGATCTATACCCTGAGCAAGAATTCCACCTGATCCATTTTGTGCGGCAAGTTCAGGGTCCATTCCTGAATATTTAGTTAATACAAAGAGATTTTCAGCGGCTAAATAAACTTTGCAGCTTTTAATACCAAAATTCTTTGTATCAATGTTATACCCAAGGCTTGCATTCTGTAAACGAAGGAATGACCCCTTTTCTATATAATAACTACTGTATGCTATTTTATCCCTGAGTGGTGTTGTTGTCGCTTCTTTATAAACCTGGGAAGGGAAATTAGTAGGATTCCCCATCTGCATTTTGTCATTATTAAAAATATCGTTACCATATATACCGCGCAGGAATAAGCTAAATTCAAACTTTTTATAACTAAATGTATTGTTAATGCCATATGTTGCCTTGGGCATAGCGTGGCCAATAATCTGCTCGTCTCTGGAATCAATAGTATCATTTTTATCCACATCTTGAATTATATATAAGCCATTATTATCCAACCCAAGACATTTATATCCATAAAAAGTACTGATTTCCTCTCCAACTTTGAGTATGCTTGTAGTGGTGCCAGACTGGCCTCTCCCCGTCACATATCCAACCCTGGTATTATCAACCTTAAATTGGTCGTTCGAAAGTCTAGTGACCAATTGTTTGTTATGCGCAATGTTAAACGAAACTGTCCATTTAAAGTCTTTGTTTCTGATAATATTGGCATTAATGACAAGCTCAATACCATTATTCGAAATGTCACCGACATTAGCCAGAATATTTGGATATAAATATGGAGGAACAGGCACTGGATAAGTGTAAAGCAGATTAGATGTCTTTCTGTTATAATAGTCAAGAGAACCATCTATAGTGGAGTTAAGTAAAGAAAAATCAATCCCAACGCCAAGGGTGGCTGTTTGTTCCCATTTCAGATTTGGATTTGGATTCTGTGAATACTGATAAGTATTTTGCCATTGGCCTTTATTTAAATAGAGAGGACCGCTTGAATATAAAGCAAGCGAATTATATGGACCAATCCCATCCTGATTACCGGTTACACCATAGCCAGTGCGTAACTTCAGGTCAGACAGAAATGCAATATTACTCATAAAAGGCTCATCCGAAATTCTCCATGCAGCAGATGCGGACGGGAAGGTACCCCATTTATTATTGTTTCCAAATTTCGACGAACCATCACGCCGTATTGTTGCAGCCAGAATATACTTACCGTTGAAGTTATAATTCATTCTGCCAAAAAATCCAATCAGTTTACTCATATCTCCACCGGAATACATATCTCCAGACCTTACTTTCCCTATGTCACCAGCAGCAAGGTTGTTATATCCGAATGTATTACTGATAAATCCTCTAACATTTGCACCGTGATATTGGTTTTGATAGTGCTCATATGAATACCCGCCCAGTAATTCTATATTATGCTTATCGATTTTTTTCTGATATTTCAAGGTAATTTCAAGCATATTTCTGTCTGAAGTATGGCTATATCTTGACGCATCTCCATGGTCATTATTCCCTTCAAAGGTACTTATTCCGTTAGAACTGCCGGTATCATTTCCACCTCTTTCTGTAAAAAGGTTCAAACTTGCAAACAATCCTTTAATAATTTCAAGGTTTGCTTTCGGGTTAAAATATAGTGAATAATCTTTGTACAATAATGTATTTTCCGCGATAGAATGTACCGGGTTTCCACCAGAGTAGTCATACGTCTCGAACCATGTACCATCGGTGTTTTTAACTGGCCAGATCGGTAATAAAGTATATATACTGTTATAAAAATTAATACCGCGATTTTCATTTTTGCTAGCTCCTCCAGTAAAAGTCACTTCTAATTTATCATTCAGCGCTTTTTGACTAAATGAAAAAAGACCGTTATAACGTTTCATAAAGTTCCCTGTTACAATGCCTTCATTATCCAGATAATTAAATGATCCATGATAATTACTTTTTTCAGTACCGCCTGAAACTGAAATATAATGTTCCTGTGAAATTTTACCTTCCTGCGTGATTTCCTTAAACCAATCGGTATTTACGCCTTTGTCACTTGCGGAAATATCTATGCCTGTTTTTAGCGCATAAGCCCGATATTCTGATGCGGTTAATAATAGGGGTTTATCAGCAGCAAAACTTGCTATAGCTTTGCCAGAATATTCCACATTCATTTGGCCTACTTTACCTTTTTTTGTAGTAATCAGGATTACTCCACTGGCAGCACGGGAACCATAAATTGCAGCGGATGAAGCATCTTTCAAAACACTTATAGACTCAATATCTTGGGGTGATATTGAATTAATATCCAACCCGGGAATCCCGTCAATTACATAAAAAGGCGAAACTGAACCGGAAAGCGAAGAAATACCTCTCAAATTTACTGTTGATGATGATGTAACATCACTGGAATTTGAAAAAATATCCAAACCTGCAACTTTACCTTGTATGAGATCTAATGCACTATTGTTAATGCCTACGTTGAAGTTTTTTTCCGTAACATTGGTAACAGCACCGGATATATCGCGTTTTGATTGCGTCCCATATCCGATGGCGACTACCTCTTCGATGCCAATTGATTCATCGGCAAGTTTAACATCTACAGTTGTTTTGCTCCCGATAGCAATCTCCTGCATCTTCATTCCCACAAAAGAAAATTGCAGAGTGGCGTTTTCAGGAATATTTGCAAGGGAAAAAGTTCCGCTGTTGTCTGTAACTACGCCTGTGGTAGTCCCTTTCACAACAACTGCTACACCTGGAAGCGATGCGCCCGATGAGTCTGTCACTTTGCCGGTTACCTTCTTGCCCTGTTGCTGGCCACTTTGCACCATAAATCCAGCCTGATCGGCTTTGTTGGTCAGTACAATCTGGCGGTCAACAACCGTGTAGACCACATCGGTTTCACTGAACAGGTTGTTGAGGATTTTGTCAACTCTTTCATCTTTTGCATCAACACTCACTTTGCGGTTGACATCCACGAGTTTGCTGTTGTAGAGGAAGAAGAACTCACTTTTTTCTTCAATCCGGCTTAGCACCTCTTTGACCGTTGCATCTGATAGTTGC
>JBBSDG010000154.1:0-9543 GCA_038249635.1 Bacteroidales bacterium
ATGAGCTTGGAATCAAATTTACCCTGGTTTCACGCAGTGATCAGGATACTAGTATTTTGAAATACGCTCAGTTATCCGAATCAATGCTTAGCGACAACCTGCTTATTATCAATACCACACCTGTTGGGATGTATCCGAATACAGATAACTTCCCGGATATTCCTTATCAATACCTTGGTAATAAGCATCTTCTATACGACCTGGTTTATAATCCTGTCGAAACCGCTTTCATGAAAAAAGGCCAACAATTCGGCTCAATTGTTAAAAACGGTTTGCAAATGCTTGAATTGCAGGCAGAAAAATCGTGGGAAATCTGGAATGAAAAGTCAATAATGAAAAATGAATAGTGATAAACCAATAGAGTGAATAATATTATAATTCTGAATGACAGAAAGTTAATATTGAATTATCGAATGCGAAGCCATCATTGCGAGGAGGAACTCCGAAGCAGGAACGTGAAGCATTGAACTTTTAATCCACTGCAACAATCGATTGAGCCTTCAAACTTGTCAAACGCCTTAAACCCTTCAAACTATCACACTTAGCGAAGTCGAAGTGTCAAACCCTTCAATCTGTCACACTGAGCGAAGTCGAAGTGTCAAACTCTTCAAACTATCACACTGAGCGAAGTCGAAGTGTCAAACTCTTCAAACCCTTTAAACCCTTCAAACCCGAAACTCCATGTCAGTCCTTATGCAATTTGCCATGTTCCCCACCGATAAGGGAGCAAGTGCCAGCCCATATGTTAGCCGCGTAATAGCCATGATTCGCGAAAGCGGATTGCCGTATCAACTCAGTGCCATGGGAACAATTATCGAAACCGAAACCCTTGAAGATGCCCAGGCTGTGGTAGCCAAAGCATATTCATTGCTACAGGAGAATTGCACAAGAGTTTATTGTACGGTTACTTTCGATATACGTGACGGTAAAACCGGAAGGATGCAGAATAAAATTACTTCTATCGAAGAGAAAATTGGCAAAGTGAATCACTGATCTTTTCGGATAACTTCGATGGTAAAATCGGCTGCCCAGGCTGCCAGAGCGCCAACAGCCGCCAGTATTGGCGCAATCAAAGCACCGATCACACCAAGTGTTACCGGAATTTCGAGATAAACTTTTCCTTTATCATCTTTAATGATGATGCGGTTAACATTGCCTTCTTCAAGCAGTTCACGGATTTTATTTAGCAGATCATCGGCTTTTACTTTAAATTCGGAGGAGTTCATTTTAATGGGATTTTAATTATGAGACGAGTTTTCAGGTTGCTGGTTACAACGAAATCTGGTTTAAGGAGTTAGCAGTTGGGGGTTAGGGACTGCAAAAACTATAAATATTCCCAAATTCGAAATTTAAGGCTGATTTTGGAAAACCGGATTTGAATTTCCTGTTACGCAGCAGATTTCGTACTTTTGCGCACATGTTCCGAAATCTTTTATCTATTCTCATTCTGCTGTCATTGGTAATGCTGGTTTCCTGCCAGGGCAAGCGCACCGAAAACAATAAAATGCAGCTCACTGTAAGTATTATTCCCCAAAAATACCTGGCGGAATTTATTGCCGGCGATAAATTTGATATTCAGGCGATGCTGCCACCCGGCTCGAACCACGAAACCTATGAACCTGCTCCGCGCGATATGGAGAAAATTTCAACTTCAAAATTATACCTGGCTATTGGCGCACTCGATTTTGAACTTACCTGGCTCGACAGGCTCAAAGCTTCCAATCCCGGCATGAAGGTTATAAATACCAGCGAAGGAATTGAAATGTTAAACGGGCATATTCATGAAGGTGAAGCAGAAAATGAAACAGGTCATAAAAGTCACGGCATCGACCCACACACATGGCTTTCAGCTTCCTGCATGAAAATACAGGCTGCCAATATCTATAAAGCTTTATCTTTAGCTGATTCATCAAATACAACTATTTATAAAGAAAACCTGGATAAGTTTAATCATTTAGCTGATTCCATCGATCGTAAAATACGTGAAAAACTCACCGGTTCCGAAGGTAAATCCATTTTAATTTTTCATCCTGCATTGGCTTACTTTTGCAGGGATTATGGACTCACTCAGATCAGCATTGAACAGGACGGAAAGGAACCATCACCGGCTTATATGGCTGAACTTGTAAAAACTGCAAAGAAGAAAGGAATTAAATCCATATTTATCTCCAAAGAATTTGATACACGCAATGCGGAAGTTATTGCCCGCGAAATCAATGGCAAAGTGGTAGTTTTTGACCCCATGGCTGAAAACTGGCCTGAAAACATGATACACCTGGCTCAACTGATTGCCGAAAACTGATTTTTGTACCGAAACTATGAACGAACTCATTAAATTAAATAACGTTACAGCCGGTTACGACAACGGCATTGTACTGCGCGAAGTTTCGTTAACTATTTCGGATCAGGATTTTATTGGCGTAATTGGTCCGAACGGAGGTGGTAAAACCACGCTGATTAAGTTAATTCTAGGCCTGATAAAACCGGTTTCAGGCACCATACAACGCTTTGATAACCAGAAAGGTAGTTTTATAGGATATCTGCCTCAACAATCTCATATTGACCGAAAATTCCCGATCACGGTTCAGGATATTGTTCTTTCGGGGCTTATGTCGTCCGGAAAAGGATTGAGTCGTTACAACTCAAAATATAAAAACCAAGCTGGCGATCTGCTTGAACAAATGGGAATCAGTCACCTGGCAAAACGCACCGCAGCTGAACTTTCGGGTGGGCAGTTGCAGCGGGTTTTTATCTGCCGTGCACTTATTTCTTCACCAAAACTGCTAATTTTAGATGAGCCGAACACGTTTGTCGATAACCGTTTTGAACACGAAATGTATGAGTTATTGCAGCAATTTAACAAAAAAATGGCCATCATGATCATTTCGCATGATGTGGGTACGATCTCATATTACGTGAAAACCATTGCTTGCGTTAATACATACCTGCATTATCATCCTTCGAATATAATTACCGAAGCACAATTAGCCGGTTACAACTGTCCGTTGCAAATTATCACACACGGTGATGTTCCGCATACTGTGCTGCAAAAACACGATCACAGCCACGATTTCGACCAGGAATTTACGCCTCACGAACATACACACGAACACACTCACGAATAACATGGCAGGAATTCTCACTTACGACTTTGTTATTCATGCCCTCGAAGCAGCATTCCTGGCAAGCATCACCTGCGGTTTTATAGGCGCATATATCGTGGCGCGCCGCATGGTTTTTATCAGCGGAGGCATTACACATGCCTCATTTGGTGGAATCGGAATGGGATATTTCCTTGGCATAAGCCCGATATTAGGAGCGGCTATTTTCAGCATCTTATCAGCTTTTGGAATCCGGATCGTATCGAAACAGACTGATATCCGCGAGGATTCGGCCATAGGGATTTTATGGTCGTTCGGAATGGCTGTGGGGATTATTTTCATTTACCTCACACCAGGCTATGCCCCAAACCTGATGTCATTTCTTTTTGGCAGCATTCTCACAGTAACTCCAACCGACCTGGCTTTTATGGGAATTCTTGCCGCCGTTACAGTAACAGTTTTCCTGTTGTTTTACCGTACCATTCTTTTTATCTCGTTCGACGAAGAATATGCCCGCTCGCACAACGCACCGGTCGAAACCTTCAACTACCTGATGCTGACCCTGGTGGCACTGGTAATTGTCATCAATATCCGCGTTGCAGGTATTATCCTTGTAATTTCCTATTTAACCATCCCGCAAAGCACTGCTAACCTGTTTGTTAATGACCTGAAAAAGATCATTATCCTTTCGATGATTATCAGTTTTACCGGCAGCATTACTGGTCTGTTTTTATCGTATTACTGGAATATTCCTTCGGGAGCCACTATTATATTTGTATTTGTATTGATTTTTATGATTGCGCGTGGAATTGTTTACATAAGGAATCTGAAACAAAGGAAGAGTCCGATAACTGAAAGCTAGTTCTTGATTTGGGTATTAAAATTCCGTATCTCCTTCGGGAATTTGCTCATTTTGATGATATTTATATTCCAATCAAGCCTGAGCAGGTAATTATTTTTATCATAAATGCCTTAACTTTGTCTTATTAGATTCAATAAGCCGAATCAGTCATCATAAAAACAAAGCTAATATGTTCCAGGTTTTTGTTGTTTCCGACGGTACCGGCCGCACAGCCCGCCAGGCACTGAATGCTGCGCTTACCCAATTCCCGGGTACTGATATTGAGGTGATTATCCACTCTGATGTACGCTCGCAAAAGGAAGTACGAGAAATTGTTGCCGAAGCCCAAAAATCCGGAGCTCTTGTAGTGCATACCCTGGTAACAGATTCATTGCGCGAGCTTATTATCCGCGAAAGCCATAACAATAACGTGGAAACAATCGACCTGATGGGTCCTTTGCTGGAAAGACTTTCAGGCAAGTTGATCCATGAGCCTTCGCAGCAACCGGGGCTTTTCAACAAACTTAACAAGGAATATTTCCAGCGTGTTGATGCTGTGCAATTTGCATTTAACCACGATGATGGTCAGCGCACCGAAAGCCTTACAGAAGCTGATATTGTACTGTTGGGAGTTTCAAGGACATTTAAAACACCTATCAGCATTTACCTTGCGTATAAAGGCTGGTTTGCCGCCAATGTCCCAATTATTATGGGAATTTCATCACCTGGAATCCTGAATGATCTAGACCCATCAAAGGTATTTTGTTTGACAACTAATGCTATTCGTCTTTCGGAATTACGGAAAACACGCAATATACGCCTTGGCGGCAATGTTGTAAACTATTCAGAACCTGAATATGTAACCCGTGAAATTAATTTTGCAAACCAATATTACCAAAGACATCCGGGATGGACCTGGGTGAATGTTACAGGCAAATCTATTGAAGAAATTGCATCGGAGATACTCGCGATTATGGCTGGACGTAAGCAAGTGTAGATCAGAGTTTTTAGAAAAAAGTTAATAGAAAATAGGTAAAACCGGAAAGTTGATTTTTCTAAAATGGACTTACGGTTTACTCCACTTTCACCATCTTATAATCCTGCAACTTAACAATACTTATGTCCTGATTTTGCAGTCCATCACCCTTTACGGCACCTGAAAAATTAAAATCATATTGAAGACCTTTCCCCTTTTGTTCCGGAAGGCACGTAATATAATGATCGCCATACCACATTAAGGAAGTAAGAAAATACCATCCCAAATCATAACCAAGATAAGCATATTTGGAAGCAAGAGGTACAGCTCCGTATTTGTTTCGGAACCTGGTAATGAACTGCTGAACGGCTTCACTTTCGTAATCAATATAACTTGTAGTGAGTTGGTGATATTTAAGATTAACTAAAAATTCCGTCTCCAGTTCGAGTTCATCCCAGCTATCCATTCCAATGAGTAAGATATCATCCGATTTCGACAACGGATTTAGGAGGGAAACAAAATTAGGGACATTGGATTTATTGTTGGAAAAGAAGATTATTATATTTTTAGTATTGGGCTTAAGTTTTTTTGAAACACCTGCCATCATATCCGTTGAATAAGTTGCTCCAAGCATACTGCCTTTGAATGCCTGACTTGCAATACTGCTTTTAATCTGCGATTCAAAGTCATCGGCCAGCGATTTAAGTTCCTTGGCATCGTTGCGAACGGAAATTATATTGGCATTTGGATATTGCCTGAGAATAAACATTGAAAGTTTTGCAGCTATACCTGCACTTGTTACCTGGGCTTTCAGCACCAAAGGGTTGCCATCAACAATATTTTCGCGGCGGGATAAGGGATTTAGGATACCTATTTCATGTTTAAGCGCATAACGGGCTGCCACCGCGAATGAATTTGCATACATTGGCCCAACTATCAGATCCATTTTATCCATGCCAGGTTTACGCAAAGTCTGCCTGATGGTAAGCGTATCATTTAATTTATCACCATCCAAAACCTGTATGCGGGCACGAAGCCCGTATTGCTGGAGCGAATCGGCAGCCAGCATAAAACCGGCATAAAACTGAAAATAATTAAAGTTGTCAAAATCCGACGCTTTCTTTTGTTCCGGTGCTTCGAGTGCATCCTGCGAATCATCAAGCAGAAAAGGCAGTAGTAAAGCAACATTATAGGTAGCCTTAATGTTATCGGCACTAAAACATTTTAAGGCCGGAACCGGCGCAATTACAGAAACTTCATCACTTTTCAAAGCAGGCTTCACCGCAGTTTTAACATCCGTTTTACGCAGTTTCAAAGTCATGCCAGCCTTAAGCCCATCACTTAACTTAGGATTTAGTTCGGTAAGATCGTGAATTGAAATGTTATAGGTCTTTGAAATACCCGAAAGAGTTTCACCCGGTTTAATAAGAATCTCGTTCGGATTGGAATCTTGTTTCAGGATTTTTTCGGCGGCAGCTTCATTAGCAACAGGTTTAGTATTAACAGGCTTTTTCTGAGGAATTTTAATTTCCATTCCTTCATCTAATTTATCTAAACCTGCATTCGCATTTATAATATCATCAACAGATACATTAAACTCCTTGGCAATACCATACAGGGTTTCGCGCTTTTTAACAAGGTAAATTACAAAATCCATATCAACAGCAGGCTTACTCTGCACAGTTAATTTTTCAATAGGTTTGGTTTGTTCAGTTTGCTTTTCAACAGGTTTAGCTAGCTCTGTTTGCTTTTCAACAGGCTTATTTTGCACCGTTGGTTTTTCGGTTGGTTTGGGTTGCTTATTTATTATAACCGGGTTTGGAACCTCCACCACTGACTTTGAAACCACAGATTTTTGAGGGATACGCAGTACCATATCTGCTTTCAAACCTTTTTCAACGGAAGGATTTTCAGCACTAATATCCTGGATTGTAACATTATATACTTCTGCTATTTGCGAAAGTGTTTCACCCCATTTAACAAAATGCATATAATAAGGCTTTCCCTTAAAATTCTCGACTACCGTTGATCGTTTGATAATAACTTCCTGTGCAATTAGATGTTGAGGAATAGTAAATACAAAGATCAGAAACTGAAGAGCAAACAAGCGAAGACGCATAGCAATAAATATTTGTTAAAACATGAAAGCAGATGAGGTTGTAAATGTACACAAAATCCGGACCATTGTATATTTGCGCTTGCAGAAGCGAAGGATTTACAATCACGAACTAAAGGTACAGCCCTTACTCCCATTCAATAGTGGCAGGAGGTTTTGAGCTGATATCGTAAACCACCCGGTTGATACCTTTTACTTTGTTGATGATTTCACTCGAAACTGCTGCCAGGAATTCGTAAGGCAGGTAAGCCCAGTCGGCAGTCATACCATCTGTTGAAGTAACAGCCCTGAGGGCAACAACATTTTCATAGGTACGTTCGTCGCCCATAACGCCAACGGATTGTACCGGCAGAAGCATGGTTCCGGCCTGCCATACTTTATTGTACAAACCATTGTTTTTAAGGCCATTGATAAAAATTGCATCAGCTTCCTGAAGGATGGCCACTTTTTCGGGAGTAACATCGCTCAGGATGCGGATTCCAAGGCCTGGACCCGGAAATGGATGCCGGTTGAGAATATTAGGATCAATAAGCAAGGTATTCCCAACACGGCGTACTTCGTCTTTGAAAAGGCTTTTCAGCGGCTCCACAACTTTGAGTTTCATAAAATCAGGTAATCCACCTACATTATGATGGCTCTTGATAGTTGCTGAAGGTCCCTTTACCGAAACCGATTCAATTACATCAGGATAAATGGTTCCCTGGGCAAGCCATTTTACATCTTCTATACGTTTGGCTTCCACATCGAAAACATCTATAAAGGTGCGGCCAATGGCTTTTCGCTTCAATTCGGGATCCGAAATTCCTTTCAATGCATCGAGAAAGAGTTTCCCTGCATCTACACCTTTTACATTCAAACCCATGTGCTGATATGAGTCGAGTACGGTCTGAAATTCGTCCTTTCGCAAAAGTCCGTTATCTACGAAAATGCAATACAGTTGCGCTCCGATAGCTTTATGAAGCAAAACGGCGGCAACAGTGCTGTCAACACCCCCCGAAAGGCCAAGTACAACTTTATCGCTTCCAAGCTGAGCTTTTAATTCAGCAACTGTGGTTTCAACAAACGCAAGCGGAGTCCAGTCCTGTTTGCAACCACATATATCGACCATGAAATTCCGCAGCAATACGGTTCCATCCACACTGTGATATACCTCAGGGTGAAACTGTATTCCATAGGTTTGTTCGCCTTTAATACTGAATCCTGCAACCTTTACATCGGGTGTGCTCGCAATTATTTGAAACTTTTCTGGAGTTTCGAGAATAGTGTCTCCATGGCTCATCCACACCTGTCCGCCATCAGTCATACCACGAACCAGTTCATTCTGAAGATCGATATACGAAAGGTTCGCACGTCCATACTCTCTTATTTCAGATGGAGCTACTACTCCACCGTCAATCTTCGATAAATACTGTGCGCCATAACAAACGCCGAGTAAAGGAAAACGCCCTCGGATGGCCGAAAGATCGGGGGCCGGAGCATTTTCATCCCGAACCGAAAAAGGGCTACCCGAGAGGATAACACCTTTTATATGGGTACCAAGTTCAGGAATATGGTTGAAAGGATGTATTTCGCAATATACATTAAGTTCGCGTATCCGCCTGGCAATGAGCTGGGTATATTGCGAACCGAAATCGAGGATCAGGATTGTTTCGTGCATGGCGCAAAGATATAAAGAAAGCGGGTATTTGCAGAATCAAAAAATACCCATAAACAGTGCTTCTATATTTTTGCAGATAAAAAATCCTGAAACTGATAGTTATAACTCTCCATATTCAGGTTCATTTTCATGATCCTTATCCCAGGTTTAATTACCGATAAGGAAATTAAGGTTATCACCTTGATTTAATTCTACAGGTTCCTTTCCTGCAACAAACAATCTCATTGGTCTTTCTCCCAATAGCTGCAGATTGGTATCATCAAGGTATAAAGCAGTGGCTTCGCGCAAGCCGACTGCCACAACTTCGGTATTCAGTGCCTGGAATTCGTTAATCCGTTGCTCGCGGGTTTCACCCCCGTGTCCTTCGGGGTTGGCATCGAGGTAATGCGGATTTATCTGAAAAGGAATCAGGTTTAAAGTATTGAACGATGAAGGCTGAATAATCGGCATGTCATTGGTAGTGCAAAGTGTTGGACAAGCTACATTGGATCCTGCACTCCACCCGATAAACGGTGTTCCGGCAAGTGCTTTTGCCCTGATAGCAGCCATAATTCCCGTTTCGTGCATCATCTGAACAAGGCGGAATGTATTGCCTCCGCCCACAACTATACACTCTGCTTCATTAACGGCTTTAACCGGATCGGGCATATTGTGAACCGATTCCAATTTACATCCCCAGATACTGAAAACGGAACGCACTCGGGTTGTGTAATCGTCCCAAGAAACAGTAACGCCGGCATAAGGCACAAACAGGCAGGATTTTATGCTATTTTTTTCAATAAACTGTTTTAGAATTTCCTGAGGCCATCCCAGGTAATCTTCGCCCTGGTTGGTTGAATTGCTTAAAAGTAA
>JBBSDG010000155.1:0-9473 GCA_038249635.1 Bacteroidales bacterium
ATTCACGATATGTGGCCTAACCTCAGCATTTATGTGCATGGAGGTGTTTCGTTCGCTCCATACCAGACCGGATTCGAAAAATTGCTGGCTCATCCGCTTACTTACATGGAAACTTATCTGGCTTCGGAGGGTTTTATAGCATACCAGAGCAGGCCAAAAACCAATGCTATGCAACTGGTTCTGGATAATGGCATTTTCTACGAATTTGTTCCTTTCAACGAATCGAATTTCGATGACGACGGCAACCTTAGGCCCGATGCTACCGTATTAAACATAAGGGAAGTGGAGGAGGATAAGGATTATGGATTGCTGATCACTACTTGTGCAGGAGCCTGGCGATATCTCATAGGCGATACCATCCGTTTTAAGTCAAAAGCATTAAGTGAGATTGTAATTACAGGCCGAACCAAACAGTTTCTGAGTTTATGCGGCGAGCATATTTCGCAGGAAAACCTGAATCATGCTGTCGAAATGCTTTCGAAAAAACTAAATATTACCATCCGTGAGTTTACAGTGGCAGGTGTGAAACACCCAAAAGGTATGTTCGCCCATAAATGGTATCTGGGTTGCAATTCGCCTCTTGATCCTGAAGTTGCCGCCGCCATGCTGGATGAAAACCTTAAAATTCTGAACGACGATTATCGTACCGAGCGTCTTCATGCCATACGCGATGTATCAGCCGAAGTTATGGAACCTTCAGTTTTTTATGAATGGATGAAACTTAACGGCAAAGAAGGCGGACAAACCAAATTCCCCCGTGTTTTGAAAAATATGAAACTCGATAGCTGGATGGACTTCCTTGAAAATAGGAAGTAGTTAATGGAAAATAGTTAAAGGAAAACAGTTAAAGGAAAACAGTTAATGGAAAACAGTTAATGGAAAATAGTTAATGGAAAATAGTTAAAGGAAAACAATAACCAGCATAATCGTAAATAAACGATCCAGTTTACTCAAAAACTCACATATTACCCTCAGTATCATAGTCCCTCACTCTCCCACTCTCTCAGCCTCTCAGTCCCTCCGTCTCTTAGTCCCCTACTCTCTCACTCCCACTCCCCTACTCTCCCACTCCCAAAACCCCCAACCCCTAAAAATGCATCCCTTTATACAAGGCATCATTCTCGGATTAACATTGTCGGCATTACTTGGCCCGGCATTGTTTACCTTGCTGCAAACCAGCATACACCGGGGATTGAAGTCGGGAATCTTTCTTGCTTTTGGAATTTTCCTGAGCGATGTAAGCGTGGTTTATCTTGCATTATTGGGAGCATTACAACTGATAAATCAAAAGAACAACTACATGATAGTTGGGATAATCGGAGGTTCAATACTGATTGGTTTCGGGATATATACCTTTCTTCATAAAATCCATATTGATGATAACAACAAGGGCATCGAAATCCGTGTTCCGGGTCCGCTCACTTATATATTGAAGGGGTTTTTCCTCAACATCATGAATCCATTTGTATGGTTTTTCTGGATTTCGGCTATGGTAGGGGTTAGTGCCACCCTTAAAGGTGACAAGCAAGGAATAATGACTTTTTTTATCGGAACCCTGCTCACTGTTTTCGGTGCCGATGTTTTAAAGGTATTTATTGCCCATCGCATTAAAGATCATCTGAATGTAAAAATACTGGTATTGGTGAATCATTTTGTCGGGATATTTCTTGTTGCATTTGGTATATTTTTAATTGTAAGAGTACTTTTTCGCTTTTAGAGTAGAAAAGAACATCTCCGAAAAGGATTTTCGTTTGTATGTGCAGCAGTTTCCCGCGATTTCAAAATTTAGTTTCAAGCCAACATTAAATTCCTGAACCTACCTGATTCACACCATTGTTTCTTCGCATTTCCGGTTTGCTCAATACAGAATTATGCATTACTTTTGCTGCCCGATTGAATGGCCTCATAGTTCAACGGATAGAATGGAAGTTTCCTAAACTTTAGATACAGGTTCGATTCCTGTTGAGGCTACTGAATAACCCACTTAAATTGCTGAATATAAGTGGGTTATATTTTTTTGCACTCCTAAATAATACCCCAAAACATAGTTTCAGTATAGACGGCTGAAACTTTTTTATTAGAACAAATCAAGGCGTTTTTAATGCACCTATCACGCTTAATATCTGGCATTTTAGTTAAATCCTCATTGAAATCAAGTCTAATTTTTTAAGCGTTCCCCGCTTTAAATTAATTTAATACTTCCGGGAAGATTATCTTCTGAATGCACCAGAAATCATATCGATAAACTAATTCCATTGAGCCTTTACCTGAATAATGCTGCTTCTCACCACTGCCATCGATAGTAGCCGTGAAATCAATGGTAAAGACCACAGTCGCATTTTCCTCATCAAAAGTGAGATCCAAAATATCAAAATGTTTGATTGAAAACGATTTAAACGAATCACGAAAACTTTTCAGCCATGGATCATTCTCGGCTTCTTTGGTAAAAAAAGTTGTATAATAGTCACTTTTCTTATTGAGGAAACTCCGGATCCCATCGGTACAATGTTGCCTGATGTCGTATTCATGGTTAGGATGGAACTCTTCATATATAAAACAATGCATCATTCCTTTGATGCGCATATTCTCCATTTCATGAAGAAAAAGTTCTTCAGTAATAAACCGGTAAACTTCCCGGTCATCAACCTGGCAAATGGTATCCAGTCTGATTTCGTTTTCACTCAGGATATTTGTTATTTGTGCCAGATGTTCGCTGATCTGCGAATCGGGAATCATGTGTGTAAAAGTGTATTCAGGCCTGCCTATAAAATCATAAAGTGCTATGCTGTCTGCACTTTGGTAGTTTTTTTCGAATTCCTCAACGCTGTTAAGAAACGCATTTTCAAGACCCGGATCAAGATGATTTTCGCCTGTTGGTTCCGAAAAAACTGCCCCATGCTCAAGCATTAGCTTCATCTTTTTCAACTCATTTTCCATCCTGAGTCTTTCTATATCTTCACTATTCTCGTTCGAAAGGTTTTTCATAATTCTGTTTTTAATTAAGAAATACTTCAGGAAATATCCTCCTACGCTAACCAATTGCATGTAAAAATAATAAATATCTTGAATATATGCTCAACATTAATTAAGATGTGTCAATATCACTTTTTTTTCTACATTTGTTTTTGTTACGGGGTAATTTAACGGAGTGTAAATTTTGACTGAAATATTCCACCAGACCTCTATAGCATACTTTGATATCAAGACCCGATTAAAATTCAGAGAATGAAATGGTCGGCTTGACAGTACGCTCTTTTATGATTATCCATAAGCCGGTAATCGTCTCAATATCAAATTAATTCGATGATTCATCCGTCTTCGGAAGGTTCAATGCCACAGCATAAGTATGCATTCACTGAACCAGATTTAACTCATCGACATGCAAGAATTTAGCAACTCATAGCACACTATGAAGTATATTGACGTTACCGCTTCGATAAAAGAAAGCGATTCTGATTTCCTGAAAAAACTTCCGGCTTTTGTTGCAGGATGGCTTGAAAAAATCATTAAACAGGATGAACTGAATTACATTCTTAATAAGTATAAGGATTGTGAGGGTGCCGACTTTCATCGCGGTATTGTTAATGAATTCAATTTAACCATCGAGGTTGAGGGCATCGAAAACCTGCCCGAAAACGGAAGATGTTTCTTTCTTGCAAACCATCCTTTTGGTATCATCGATGGACTTACACTTACAAAAACGGTAATCGAAAAATACGGAACCTTTAAGGCCATCGGAAACGAATCCTTTAATTTTGTGCCAAACCTTCGTCCGTATATTGCTCTTGTAAATCCTTACGGGATGAGTTCGAAAGCTTATGTGGAAGAATTAGAAAAGGTGTACCAATCGGATGTGGCAATTACTCATTTCCCTGCCGGTGAGGTATCGCGCCGTTACCAGGGAAAGCTCCAGGATCGGCCATGGCAGAAGAGTTTTATAACCCGGTCCATTTCGTGCCACAGGGATATTGTTCCTTTCTATTTCCATGGCAGGAATTCCAACCTGTTCATAGGCATCAACCTGATTCGCAGAGCTTTCGGAATCAAAACCAATATCGAATTGGCATTGTTACCCCGCGAGATGTTCCTGAAACGCAATAAAACCATACGTTTTAAAATCGGGAAACCGATTCCGTGGCAAAAATTTGATAAATCATTAACGCATGTTCAATGGGCACAGAAAGTGAAAGAACATGTTTACAGCATGTCAGGGCATGATGGAAGCAAGCTGGATTTTTAGTTTTAAAAGGAATAGAAATTCTATTATCTCACCTCGTTTCCGTTCCCAAACGCCTCAGTCGGTGAAACAAAACACAATTTCCCTTCAGCGTTTTCAGCCATCAGTATCATGCCTTTCGACTCAATTCCTTTCAGGTTGCGCGGGGCGAGGTTAGCAAGCAAAACTACTTTTTGGCCTATAATCTGTTCGGGTGAATAATGTTCGGCAATGCCCGAAACAACAATGCGTTTATCGATTCCGGTATCAAGTGTAAGCTTCAGAAGTTTATTTGTTTTGGCAACTTTTTCGGCTTCAACGATGGTAGCTACACGCAAATCAAGTTTTGTAAAATCGTCGTAGGTAATTTCGGGTTTCTGAGGAGTTACAACAGCATTTTCAGCAGCGTTTTCGGCCTTGGTATCGGTAAGTCTTTTTACCTGGGCGGCAATAGGCTCATCCTCTATACGGTCGAACAGGAAGGCTGGCGCGTTCAGCTTATGACCGGGCTGTAGGAGCGTGCACGATCCGGCTTCGGCCCAGGGTTCCAAGTCGGCGTTAAGCATCTCCAGCAAACGAGCGGAAGTAAATGGCAGAAAGGGTTCACAAAGTATGGAAAGGTTGGCGCAAATCTGCAATGATATATTCAGGTTGGTTTTTACCCTTTCAGGATTGGATGCAAAATTCTTCCAGGGCTCGGTTTCGGTAAGATATTTATTCCCCAGCCTCGCGAGGTTCATCATTTCATTCAAAGCTTCGCGGAAGCGGTAACTCTCGATGCTTGCCGAAATGCGGGCCGGGAATTCAGTTATTTCAGCCATAGCCTGACGGTCAATATCATTCACTTCGCCCATGGCCGGAACTTCACCGCCAAAATATTTGTGGGTAAGAACGAGGGTACGGTTTACAAAATTTCCGAAAATAGCCAGCAACTCACTGTTATTTCGGGTTTGAAAGTCTTTCCAGGTAAAGTCATTGTCCTTGGTTTCGGGTGCGTTGGCAGCTAAAGTATAACGAAGCACATCCTGTTTTCCGGGGAAATCAACCAGATATTCGTGCAGCCATACAGCCCAATTGCGTGAAGTTGAAATTTTATCGCCTTCGAGGTTCAGAAATTCGTTGGCAGGAACATTTTCGGGCAAAATAAAGGTTCCTTCGGCCTTCAGCATAGCCGGGAAAATGATGCAATGGAAAACGATATTGTCTTTCCCTATAAAATGCACCAGCTTGGTATCCTCCGATTTCCAGTAAGGAACCCAGTCCTTGCCGGTTTGCGACGACCAGTCGCGGGTGGCCGAAATATAGCCAATTGGAGCATCGAACCAAACGTAAAGAACTTTTCCTTCGGCTCCATCAACGGGAACTTTTACACCCCAGTCGAGGTCGCGGGTAACGGCGCGGGGTTGCAGGCCACTGTCGAGCCACGATTTACACTGCCCGTAAACATTGGTTTTCCAGTCGTCGCGGTGCGAAACAAGAATCCATTCTTTTAGCCAGGATTCGTATTGATCGAGTGGCAGGAACCAATGCCTGGTTTCTTTCATCACGGGTACATTTCCGCTTAGTGCCGATTTTGGATTTATGAGATCGGTAGCATTCAAAGTTGATCCGCAGCTTTCGCACTGATCGCCGTAAGCTCGCTCGTTTCCGCAGCGCGGACAGGTTCCGGTTATGTAACGGTCGGCCAGGAATTGTTGCGCCTCCACATCATAATACTGCTCACTTACTTTTTCAACAAACTGGTTGTTGTCGTATAATTTCCTGAAAAATTCAGAAGCTGTCTCGTGATGAATCGGGGCGGAGGTACGACTGTAAATATCAAAGGAAATACCGAGTTCAACAAAAGATTGTTTTATAATTTCATGGTATTTATCCACAACCTGCTGGGGTGTAATCCCTTCCTTTTGCGCCCTGATGGTAATAGGAACCCCATGCTCGTCGCTTCCGCCAACAAACAATACATCGCGCCGGTTGGCACGCAAAAATCTCACGTAAATATCAGCAGGAATATACACTCCGGCCAGGTGCCCGATATGAATGGGTCCGTTGGCATAAGGCAATGCTGAAGTAACGGTATAGCGCTTAAAAGTTTTGGCGTTGGTATCGGTCATGGTTTTCCTCCGGGTAAAAATAGGGTGCAAAGATACTGAATAGCTTATGAATTGAAATGCATTATCCGGAATCGCTAGCAATCCCTATGAAATTTATCCACAAATGTTCACAAATGAAACACAAATTTGCACAATTGCTAACGGATTTGAGATTTAGGGAAGTAAGGATCGAATATTGTTTTGTCGATTTATGTCCATATAAATACTGCTCAATTTTAAGACATTTCTTTAGCATTCCTCCGTGCCTCCGTGCCTCCGTGGTTTTCTTTTTTTACTTTTAACGAAAGTATTCTCTTTGGAATCATTACTTTTGATATTTCAAATCCGGTTTAAATGATTACTCCTCCCTACCTGAAACGCGGTGATAAAATCGCGATTGTTGCAACAGCGCGAAAGGTTACTCCTTCTGAGATGGATGTTGCCATCAACACCTTCCGTTCGTGGGGCTTGCAGGTGATTACAGGACCGCATCTGTTTGGCGAAAAGGATCAGTATTCGGGTACGGATGAAGAGCGGGCATCGGATTTACAGATGATGCTTGATGATAATGAAGTGAAGGCAATACTATGTGCAAGAGGCGGTTACGGGACAGTCAGGATTATTGATCAGCTTAATTTCAGTGCTTTTGAACAGCATCCGAAATGGATAGTTGGCTACAGCGACATAACAGTTTTGCATTCGCATATAAATACTCAACTGAATATCGAAACCCTTCATGCCATAATGCCCATCAATTTCCCGGATGAAGGAACCCAGGTTGCCATCGACTCATTGCGGAAAGCCTTATTTGGTGAAGTTCTGGAATATAGCATTGCTTCTCATCCATTGAATAGTGAAGGAACCGATACAGGAGTGCTTACCGGCGGCAATCTTTCCATACTTTACTCGCTTATGAGTTCACCGTCAGATATTCAGACTGAAGATAAAATTCTATTTATCGAAGACCTCGACGAATATCTTTATCATATTGATCGTATGATGATGAATCTGAAGCGTAGCGGTAAGCTTTCGGGGATCAAAGGTTTGATTGTTGGCGGATTGACTAAAATGAATGATAATACGATACCGTTTGGCAAGAGTGCAGAACAAATCATATCACAATACGCTAAGGAAGCCGGAATACCGGTATGTTTCAATTTCCCGGCTGGCCATATTCCCGATAACCGGGCACTGATTATGGGACACGAAGTTGAGCTGAATATTGATCAGAACGGTGTTTCGTTGCAGTTTTTACCTTCTGGCGAAACGGTTAAACTCAAAAATTCGCTGGGCAAAATCCTGAAACCGGCACTGTTCTTTCTGGGATTCTTTGCTTTTATTTATGTGGTTTTGTACCTGATAAGGTTGTTTGTAAAATGAAAGTTTGGATTTCGGATATAGGAATGAGTATTTGGGACATGGAATTTGAAATTTAACCCATAATCGCCGCAGGCATTGAACCATCAAATCCCTCAAAACCTTCAAACCCTTCAAACCCGAAACTCTTCAAACCATTCAAACCCGAAACTCTTCAAACTCTTCAAACCCGAAACCCTTCAAACCCTTCAAACCCTTCAAACATGGCTGAACACAACGAGCTCGGCAAAATCGGTGAAGACCTGGCGGAAAAACACCTTCGGCATATAGGTTACAAGATTCTGCATCGCAACTGGCATTTTGGTCACGATGAACTTGATATTATTTGCCGCGATGGCGAATGGCTGGTGATTGTTGAAGTGAAGACACGAACTACCAACCAGTTTGGCGAACCCGAAATGGAAGTAAAGCCGGCAAAGATGAAAGCAATTGTCCGCACCGCTGATGCCTATATCCTTATGGCCGATTTCAAAGGTGAAACGCGTTTTGATGTGATCGGAATACTACTTGGAGGTGGCAAGGTAACTCTGAACCATGTTAAAGATGCATTTATGGCGAGGATGTAAGGGACAAAGTTATACCTTACTTTTCAAAAATCTATATTTCTGTTTGCGCCATGGATCATTCCGAATATGGCATCAAAAAATTATACAGTTAAATACTAAAAGACCTTTGTCGTATTAACCTTCCGCATGAAATACCAGCAATGGCTTTCCTGTCTCACTGTAAATCTGACGCGAAATGCTTGGGGTAAATATCTTCTCAAACAGGTTGCGTTTATGCTTTGTTACTGCCAGGGCATCAATATGGTTATCACGGATGTAAGTTTCGAGGCCGATCAATATATTGTCGCTGATGATATTGGAAAAACTGATATTAATTCCCTTGTATTCACTGAGCAGATGTGCTTTCAGTTCATCAAGTTTAACAGGATCCCAGGGTTTTTTTTCAACAAAACAGACGTGAACACAATGAATCTTAATTTTAAAAGGAGCAAGCATCTGGATGAGCCTGTTCAGAGCCGAATAATCCGAAGGGTCGAAATCGGTAGCATAGAGTACTGATTTTATCTCAGCTATAGTATGAATGGTTCCGCTTGGCAGAGCCAATATAGGAACAGTTGCGTTTTCGATCACTTTACTCACAAATCTTCCAAAGGCTTTGTAATTGTCGCGCGTAAGTCCGCGTGTGCCCATAACGATAAGAGCCGGCCGGTATGTTTTAGTATAGTCAAGAATTTCATCCGTGCTGAAACCGTTGATCAGCTTAGCTGTGATGCGAATTTGCGTAAAATTTTCCTTGATGCACCACATTTTGATCTTATGCTCCAGCTTGAGCATATTTTCACGGGCACTTTTTTCAATTTCACGCAGGCTATCAACTAATTTAATCTGGTATGAATAGTGATCAGCATATGGCGAAACATCAATGGCGGGGTTATAGAAAACATGTACCAGTTTTACTTCAGCCTTGTATTTAACAGCCAGACTTACAGCAAACCGGCAGGCAGAAAACGAAATATCCGAAAAATCAACCGGCACCATAATCCGCCTGATCACCTGTATTTTATGAAGAGCCCTTTCCTTGGCACTTCCTATAGCATCAGAAGATAGTCTGATAATTTTAAGAGCTTTTTCCACATCTTTTTCCTGCACACGCAGATCGCCATGCCCAAGAGGAAGCCCCGTTTCCTTGGGAACAATAAAACAATCAATGCCACTGTCCTGAAGAATGATCTGTAGCAGTAAAGCCCTCGACCAGGTGAAATTCCCGACGGTAATGATTCGTTC
>JBBSDG010000156.1:0-9405 GCA_038249635.1 Bacteroidales bacterium
ATCCAAACGACCCAAAAATGAACCATGGCATCCTGATTGTATTAAAATGGTTTCCCCAACAAGAACCGGTTTGTAAAGCCTGTTATGGGTATGGCCGCTCAAACAAACATCTATGCCTTGTACTTCGGACAAAAGTTTCATATCCTGAGTGAAGCCAAGATGTGAAATCAGCACAATCAGGTCAACCTTTTCCTTTGAACGCAGCACATCAATAATGGGTGGGAGTTCATCTTTGCCAAGCGTAAAATAAATCCCTTCGCTGAAGGATGGTGGCATGGTTTTATCCACAATGTTTGAAGCAATTCCTATAAGACCGATGCGTAATCCGGCAATCTCTTTTACGACATAAGGCTGAAATACTGTTTTTTTTGTCTCTTTATCAAAAACATTGATTGCCAGCATGGGGTAATTGAGTTCAGCAACCCGCTGCTCAAAAACCTCCGGGCCATAGGCAAACTCCCAGTGGGCTGCCATGGCGTCAAGACCCAATGAATTTAAAATCGGGATCATAGCCTTTCCTTGGGTGTCAACGGCAGGAAAGGTTCCATGCAGCGTGTCGCCGCAGTCGCAAAAAAGGCAATTCCCCTGGCTTTCGGCCCGAATCTGCTTAACAAGGGTAGCAATACGCGCGTAACCTCCGGCTTTTCGATATATCGCGTGGTCGCCCTGCCAGAACATTTCCTGGTGGATATCAAAATAGGCATGGGTATCGTTCATTTGAATGATAGTAAGACTTGCTTTATTTTTTGATTTCATATCCATTTTTCTAAACAGTAAGATTGCCGCAATCCAATTGGTTTTGTAATTTAGTTTAAAGCCTTTTCATATCTTTTGGCTACTTCGTCCCAGTTTACAACGTTCCAGAATGCTTCAATATAATCTGGCCTTTTGTTCTGATATTTTAAATAATAAGCATGTTCCCAAACATCCATTACAAGCAGAGGTATTCCCTTTTTTTCAGCCAGATCCATCAATGGATTATCCTGATTTGGTGTTGAACTGATAAAGAGGTTGCCTTTATCATCCAAACTCAGCCATGCCCATCCACTGCCAAACCTGTTTTTTCCGGCATCCGAAAATTGCTTTTTAAACTCATCGAAGGAGGTAAACGATTTTGTAATTGCATCTGCTAGTTTTCCGGTTGGCATGCCACCTCCAGAAGCTTTCATGCCTTTCCAATAAAAGGTATGGTTAAAATAACCACCACCGTTATTTCTGACTGCCACAGGAAACTTGCTCATATTCCTGAAAATATCCATAATATCCATTGATTCCATTTCTGTGCCCTTAATTGCAGTTACGAAATTGTCGTAATAGGCTTTATGGTGTTTGCCATAATGGATTTCCAGCGTAAGCTTATCAATGAAAGGTTCAAGCGCATCATAAGAATATGGCAGCGCCTGAAATTCGAATTTGTTGGTTGTTTTCATGGTAGATTGAATTTTAATGGTATCATTTTTTAATTGATTTTTTTGTGCCTTCGGTGTTTGTGCCATTGTAGGACAATGAAAAACAAGAAGCCCGAAGCTGATTATTACTGCTGCTAAATTGAGTTTATTCATGATTTATCCTCCGTATTTTTATCCGGAAGTAGAATCTCCGGAAATTGTTTTTAAGAAATTAATTTGAAACCTCGAAAAAGAAGTCATAAGACGGGAGATGAAAAATCAGTACTCCCGGCTTATAACTTCCGACTTGTTTGGGTCCGCAATGCACTCATTTTTAAACATATTTTTTATAATACGCGCACAAACGCAACCAGGTCTTTCTTTTCATCAGCTTTCAATTGAAGTTGTTGAATAAGATTGAAATACTCCACTATATCCTCAAGCGTAAAACAACGCCCGTCGTGCATATAGGGCGGGGAGTCTTTAATCCCTCTTAACGGAAAAGTTTTGATTGGGCCGTCATGTGCCATCATCATGCCATTGACCATTTCCTGTTTATAAAAACGTTCCGCCTTAAGATTATGCATACTGTTGTCAGTATAGTATGGAGCTGGATGGCACGAAACGCACCGGGCCTTGCCGTTGAACAGCACTTCACCGCGTAGTTCGCCCGGGGTAGCCTTTGATGGATCAAGTTCTCCGTAAATAGTCAGCTTGTTAGCCGGCGGAAAATCTAAAATAGCCATGAATTCGGCCATAAAATGAACTTGCGAACCACGATCAAGAATGTTAACTCCCTTTTTGGCTGCCATTACATGATCGCCATCGAAGTAGGCTGCACGTTGTTCGAATTCGGTAAAGTCCTCTACTGTTTTAAGTCCTCGTTGCCAACCGAAAAGTCGCTGAATATTTACACCCCGCAAGGACGGAGTTTCAATCCGGTGCCTGAATTCCTGCGGTCGAATGTCTCCGACAAGATGGTTAGCCCCGTTGGTATGACCGTTCGCATGGCAGTCAAAACAGGTTACGCCCAGGCTGGGTCGGTCAGTTCGCCGATCTTCGGTAGCATTAAACTGTTGTTGTGGAAACTGGGTAACCAGCAAGCGCAATCCTTCAAGTTGTTTTGGATTCAGAAGCCCATTAAAAATTTCGTAGTAGTTATCGATAGTAATTATCCGCCCTTTCGATACATCACCCAAATCGGGACGAGTGGTCAGATAAATGGGTGGAGCCTGATCAGGAAGAATATGCGCCGGAAGATCAAAATCGAGGTCGAAGCGGACAAGCCTTGGTAGCGTATCAGTAATCATCGGCGGGAAAAGCATACCACCTTCGGCATGATCAGCAAAAGGTAGAGGTTTGTAAGGGAAAACACCCTTTGCATTAATTTGCTCAGGAGTTAACTTTTCAAGATCGGACCAAATAATACCTTGTAGTTTGGCTGTTGGGCCCACCGGTATGGGTTTACCACCTGACATGACAACATCGGAAGAAGTCTTTTTTGAAAGGTCATACCTGGAATTTAATAAATCCTGATGCTCTTTAGCGCGTGAGGCTTTAACTGCCATGCGCTCTGCTTTAATCTGATCAAAAGTTTGTGTCTGGTTAACCGGGCCATAGCTGGAAACAACTTTCCCTTTTTGGGCAAAGACTACTCCAGTAGCAGTGACCAATGCCAATAGAATGCAAACACGAACCACATTTAAGTAAAGATTCTTTTGTTTTTTCATTTTACATGTTTTTACTAATTAATTTTACATTATTGTAAAGCAATTGACTTTTTTTAGCTTCATCTCACCTCCATTCTAAAATGTATATATTCAATATTAGGGTTGTCTGTTTAAGGTCGGTAGTTAGGGTTCACTTCAGAAATTGGAATGGCAATAACCCAGTCCCATGAATTGCCAAGATAAATTGTACCGCCCACGATAGCCGGATTAACAATACCGAACCTGCCCCCTAATTTCTTTTGGCCGATTAACTTCCCGTCCTTTGGATTCACGGCATAAACAGAACTTCCGGTTGAAATATAAAGAACGTCATGATACCATGTGGCAGGCCCCCTGCCAGCTCCTGCTGACCCGGCATCCGGAACCGGCCATGTCCATAACAACTTACCCGTTTTAAGGTCAAATGCCTGGTAAACGCTGTTTACAGGCGTACCCACATAAACCACACCTTTGTGTATCATTGGCATTCCGCCTTTAAATGCGGGTGGTTTCGGACCTTCCCCCATCAATTGAGTCCATAATACTTTCCCAGTATTTGCATCGTATCCGCGAATACCGGTATTCATAGCATCCTTGGTGCTCCCGGTTTTAATCATGCTCACCGCATCCATTACTACAACACCATCGGCGACGGCCGGAGAAACGTCACCCATACCCGTGTTCTCTGCATCAGGAATGGTGCCCTGCCAAATCACCTTGCCTGTCTTTGCATCAAAACAGTAAATAAATGCTTTCAGCGACATTGCTGTATATACCTTTCCATCGTAATAGGCGGGGCTCGACATATTTGCCATACCACCTACTTCATTTTTCCAGATCTCTTTTCCGGTTTTTGCATCCAGGGCAAATACAGTTCCATCACCCGTAGGGAAAAATATTTTGTCTTCACCAAAAGCAGGAGAAGGCATCGTGCCACCCTTCGTTAAATAGTACCATGCGAGTTCCCCTGTATTCTTGTTTAAGGCAAACACTCCGTTGTAGCTTATATCACCGCCCCGAACTGCCATTCCTGTTTTCTTATACTGTGCAACATTCGTAAAATTGAAACCAACGCTTCCGGGAGTCACATACACAAGATCGCCAACAACAACGGGAGTTCCCATGTACGTATTGCCTACCGGGCTTGTCCGCCAGATAAGCTTTCCGGTTTTAGCATTCAGGGCATATATAAAGTTATCATCGCTTTCGGCATAAACAATTCCATCTACAACGCTTACGCCTACCGCATTACCGTACGACTGGGTCATTGTTGTTAAACTTCCTTTCTCGCCGTAGGCGCTTTCTGCAAAAGCTTTTTCCTCCGAAAGCGGCCATGACCTTGCTTCAGCAAATTGCCACGAAACGCCATTTTTCATCCAGTCCGGAGCGTCATTAGCAACTGTGAAAGCCGCATTATGCTGAGCATTGCCATAACTTTGAATCCATTCGTGCGGGTAAAACGAAACATCATTTTTGTCAGGCATGTTTTCAGGAAAATACACCCTATCATAGGGACCTCCCTTCTGTAGTGGAAGCGGAAAATCATTTTTCGCCTGTGCCTTAATATTGGTTGATATGCCCGGAATCGAAAGTGCAATTAATAGTGCCAATGTTATTTGGATTGTACTTGCTTTCATTGTTTCCTCCTTTTTTAATAGCATTTTGTTTGTCATTGTGTTCTCTTGTCATTCACAATTTTTACTAATCCCCAACGTACATCTTCCGCCAGGTTACTAAATGGATACATTACGGTTCCGGTATAGCCGTTTGTTATAATATCAAATGCCCTCCGGGTCGATAAGCTGAAAACTGAAAAGTCGGGTGGTGGTGGTTCAAAACCTTTTGAAAAAGCCGTCCCCTTGCCATCTGTTCCATGACATTTTGAACAGGTTTCAGTATAGATTATCTGCGCCTCATTTGATGCTGAGTCAGGAATTTTAACTGCAATGGGATCGGGCAAACCTAAAATATGATGTTTCTTATCCAGGTAATCAATCAGGCTTTCTAACTTATACCTGTCGAATACAGTAAAATAAGGCATAGCAGAGCCTGAAACACCACCGGTGAGAATAGTGAGAAGATATGGCCGGGTGGTTCGGATAGCTGCCAGGTCTTCAGGAAGGATGGCAAGGTGTTTTGCTTCTGATCCGTTACCATCTACATTCTCCCCGTGACAAAAAGTGCAGCTTTTACTGTAAATCGTTTCTCCGTTATCATAGGTGGTTTTCAAATCGGATTGGTAGTTGTTAAGGGCTGCAATAGTATAGGGCTGCAATGTTTTTTGATAGGACACAGAATTTGACTGCAATTGCTTTTCAAATGGCATAAACTTTTTGTTCTGAATAAATTGCCGTGCCAAAAGCATTGGAATAATGATGAGCATTAAAAGAGGTACTCCTGTTCTAATACTTAAAGCATCCTTTTTATCCATAGTAAGATATATTATCCACAATAATAAAACGGCGATACCAAGGCCGGTAAATACCGAAACATTGGTAATAAAATCAGGTTTTTCCAATAACGTAGTGTAAAGAATTATCCCGAGAACAAACTGTATCAAAATTCCGGCAACGATCCATTTCAACATGGCCTTTTTTTTCCTCGTTTCATCTTTTGTTGAAAAAAAATAATGAAACCCCGCGCCGAATACCAAAGAGGCTCCTATAACATGAAGGTATCTGAACAGCCAATGGTATGATATAGGGCCGCTAAGCCTATAACCGTTTTGTACGATCGCCATCCATTTGTCAGCGTTTTCGGCTGTCAGCAATACTGCCACGAATATTCCCGGTACAGCAAGAAGAAAAATAAGGGCAATAACACCAAATGTGAGATGAAGATAATGATGAACATGATTTTTGTGTGCCAGCGCGTCGAAGGATAAGAACGCGATGATCAGGAACACAATAATTAAAATCCAATAAGGGGCAAAAAGATTAATTGCTGTAAAAAAGGGAACGCTGTACCCGATTTGAATTAACAACAAGGGCCCTACACCCAAAACTACTGCGAGACTTTTATGGGCAAGAAACGTTCTTAAAATCTCCTTATCCCATCTCGATTCAGATAGCTTTCCACCCCACCAGGCATCAACAAAATAATAAAGAGCAATAATAGCTGTACCTAACGTGAGAAGTACAAAAAGGATATGCAACGTAAACGTTGTGAACAGAAGCCCGTGCAGCCATTCATCGGGAAGGGGTTTCTTCAGCAGGATATCATGGAGACTATTCATTGTGAACCTCCTTTATTGGCGCAAAACGGGAAGGCGCCGCTATGCTGATTTTTTCATTTGATAGCTGATAAAGAAAACGGGCCATGGTCCTCCGTTCATCCTCTGTTCCTGAAAAAGGAGGCATAAAAGGAACCATCTCATGGGTATGCCCGATTATAACAAAAATTCCATCCTCTGGCCGCCCCTTGACCTTTGTTTTAATATCATTTATACCGCCTATAGTATGGCACATGGAACAATTCTGTGCAAATAGATAGGCGCCCTGTTTGATAACTTCAGGATTATCGGTTATCTTGTTGTACCAGTAAGCATTTTTCAGCATACCGTCTTTTTCTAAAAAAAGACTTTCATTTAGTAATACCTGGTTGGCATACATATAACCGGGCATCAGATAAGGCCCCCTGATAAATTCCCGCACCCGTTCAAATTCCATGACACATACTATACAGAATAATAGCGCCGGGATTATTAGAAATCTGGATGAAAAAACGGAACCTTTTAAAGCAAACAGGGCAAACAGTAATAAAATAAATATGCCAATGGCATTTATTATATAGAAAATTTCAGGCTGCTGTGAAAATCGGGAGCCGAGTATAGAAAAAATTGCATGGGTTTTGAATGTCGATGGAACAACATTAAAATACCAGATGGAGAATATGACTACTCCAATGAATGAAACCAGAAAAACTTTTCCGAACAAGTGCAATGCTTCTTTGCGAAAAACGGATTCCCTACGCGTAAAAAGAAGGAATGCCATTGAAAACGAGGCACCGAGAGCAAAAGCCATACTTGCTCTTACCAACAATTGAGGAATAAAACTTGGATTGAAAAATGCCGACCAGAAGCTTTTGTTCCATGGCCAGCCATCGGGTGTAAGCATGAAGCCTAATATGCCGGTAATCAGAAAAGCCGATGAAATTCCAAGAACTATATAGCTTGCGCCGAGATAAATATGCTTTTTTTTACTTTCGCCTGACCACTTATCCCATGTAAAGTAATAAATAAGAAGGACAATTACCTCTAATGCAAAGACTATCCATTCGGAAAACCACGGCCAGAAGAATATTCTCAGCATAGATCCTATACCGTTGGGGGAGATGGCACTGGTAATAAACCAGATGCCTACACCGGTTACTGCTCCAATTCCTGTAATGATTATAATATTAACCATCAGAAATTCCTTTGCAAATTTTTCCCAATCACGGGAAGACTTTCTGAAACCGATGTATTCACTAATTACGATAATAGTTATTGCACCAATTGCCAGACCATGACTTATAATAACATGCAAAATGGCATCGAGTCCAATTGTCATGCCATTGCCTAAATATGGTATCTCATAAACGGGAAATTGCATATTCTCCTCCTATTTCTTTTTATTCACATAATGAGCTCTTGGCTGTTTTGAAACAAATTCTGCTACATCCAGTGCCTGTTCAGCAGTAAGGTATGGATTAGTCTTAGGCATATTGTTATAGGCAAAGGCTGCCAGGTTTTCGGGCTTGTTCATCCCGGCACCATCATTGAATGAGGCGCTTCCCCATAACGGAGGCGCTCTCAGAGTGCCCAGTCCGTTATTGCCATGGCAGATTGCACATTGTTGGGCAAAGACCTGTTTTCCATTTGCCGGGTCAGGCATATGGACACTTTTAATAAGCTCGATGCCCAGCCACGGTATTTTACTGTAGATCGGCAAACCTTTGGAAATCCATTGATAATAAGTAACTAAAGCAATCATTTCTTTGCTTTCAGGTGGTAAAGGTTTTCCATTCATGCTTTTTTCGAAACAGCTATTGGTACGCGAAATAAGATCGTTAATGCCTTTAGCCTGCTTTCTGTACTCAGGGTACTTTGTTGCTACTCCAACCAGAGAAAGACCTCCATTCCTGCCGCCTTCTGCAATTCCGCCCTTAAAATGACAGTTATTGCAGTCAAGCTCATTTCCGACGTATCCGGCTGCATATTTTCGTGTATCATCCATAATATTGTAACCGAGCATAACTGCGCCTTTTATGTCTGCAGGCGCATCCTGAAGCCGGGGAGGATTATAAGAAACAGTACCCCCGATTGGTTTTTTTTCCAGGGCAGATGTTTCGATGCCCCTGGCATTGCTGAAGTTAATGAATCTGCTGAAAACAAGCATGAAAACAGCACCAACTATTGCAAATGCAATGATGAAAGCTAAACTGAAAAATATCTTGTTTTTCTCCATTTTTTAACCCTCCTATTGGAACTTGTTTCAATTTAAAGATCATTCAAAACTATACTGCTTCAAATACTGTAAATCAGATAAACAACAAGAAAAATGCCGACTGCCAGGACTGATAGGGTGAGCAATGCATCAAGTATTGACGATGGTTGCCAGGTATCTTCGTCTATTTGTTTTTTAACCTTCTTATACCTGATAAATGCGAGAGCTCCCATCAAAGCGCCCAAACCGACAAGGAATATTCCAACAATTGACGAATATCCGTGAGAAGGAGGCAAAGCTTCTCCAATAGTTGATTTTCCCAAAATAATCGCCATCTGTTTCATAAACAAGGCAAACTTTTCGACCACAAAACCGAAGGCCATTATTCCAATGCTGGTCCGAATCCATGCAAGAAATGTTCTCTCATTTGCCATGTGAACACGGCGATTACGAATTTTTTCCGTTGTTTTATCTTCTGTTATTTCTGACATCGGTATATTAGAGGTTAATTATCTGGCTTACCAAAAAGGGATATCGTGTACCCGGTAAATCTTTTATAGTTATTCATGGGATTAGAACCTTATAGTTAAACCTCCACCTGCACCAAAGCGGTTATCGAAGCTGGCCATCAAAGAAAAATTCTTCGAGAGCATGTATTCAAGCCCGGCATTCCAAACAATTTCCTTTTCGAAATTTTTATTTGGCGAAAGATTGTTGACCCAGCCGAAGTCAACCCGGTATTCATAATATCCAAATGCGAACAACCGGGGAAACAACATCAAGTCCCGGCCAATTCCGATCCTCGGCCTTAACTCGTTATCAATACGTAGATCCAGGTTAAACATGTATGGGGTAAACCACCGTATTCCGGCCACGGCAGTG
>JBBSDG010000157.1:0-9383 GCA_038249635.1 Bacteroidales bacterium
CGAAATGAGACGCGAGGCATCGCGTCTCTACCCAAAACATAACATAAACCCCAAATCAAAAAAACATATGAAAAACCTAACCAAATCCCTCCTTATGCTTTTCTGCATATCCCTCCTGTTCACAGGATGCAAAACAAAACCTGTTGCTTCCGATGTAAAAGCCAATTATCCCAATTGGGCTAAAAACGCCGTTATCTATGAAGTTAACGTCCGCCAGTACACTCCCGAAGGAACGTTTAAAGCCTTCGAAGCTAGCCTTCCCCGTTTAAAAGAACTGGGTGTTGACATTCTTTGGTTTATGCCTATAAATCCGATTGGCGTTGTTGACCGCAAGTTTCCTGCCGGAGCAAAAACCAGCCTTGGCAGCTACTATTCGGTAAAAGATTATAAAGGCACCAATCCTGAGTTTGGTACCGAAGCCGACTTCAAAGCCTTGGTTTTGAAAGCACACGAATTGGGTTTTAAAGTCATTTTAGACTGGGTTGCCAACCACTCGGCACGCGATAACAACTGGGTTACCGAGCATCCTGAATGGTATTTAAAAGACAGCACCGGTAAAATGATGACTCCGTTCGACTGGACCGATTGTGCCAAACTCAACTACGCTGATACCAATATGCGCGCCGCCATGATTGATGCCATGAAATATTGGGTAATTAATTGCGATATCGATGGTTTCCGTTGCGATGTGGCCGGTGAAGTAGCGGTTGATTTCTGGGAGGATGCACGCGCTCAGATCGAAAAAGTAAAACCAATGTTTATGCTGGCCGAAAACGAAGATCATCCTGAACTCTGCAACAAGGCCTTCGATATGAATTATGGCTGGGGAATGCATTCAATAATGTATAATGTTGCACAGGGAAAAGATTCGGTGAATAAAATTGCCCGGCAAGTTGTAAAAATGGATTCCATTCTGCCAAAGTATGCTTTCCAGATGAATTTTATCACCAACCACGACGAAAATTCATGGAACGGAACTGCTAAGGAAAAATTCGGTACTGGCGAAAATGCTTTTGCTGTATTAACCTACACTTTACCAGGAATGCCACTTATTTACAGCGGACAGGAAGCCGGTCTTGACAAACGACTGAGTTTTTTCACCAAAGACACCATCGATTGGACAAAGGCTGATTTTTCACCGTTTTACAAAACGTTGAATGCATTGAAACACTCCAATGAAGCTCTTTGGAATCCTCCATATGGCGGAACTTTTGAGCAGATTAAAAATACAGAACCCTCACAAGTACTTAGCTTTATGCGGGTAAAAGGCGATGCAAAAGTGCTGGTTGTACTCAACTTATCGGCCACGCCTATTTCAGTTGCAGTAAAGGGTGACATTGTAAACGGCGAATACAAAGATGTTTTCACCGATCAGCAAACCGCCATTAAAAAGAAGGAGCCTTTCGCCCTTGAAGCTTGGGGATATAAGGTGCTGGAAGAAAAATAATTTTAAAGACTTATTGATTTAAAGTCCCATTTACATAAAAGTAGGTGGGACTTTTTAGTTATGTAATTTCAAAATTAAGTTCATGTAATTTCAAAGTTTAGGTCGTGTAATTTCAAAGTTAGACTATGCTTAAAGATACTCAACCCATTATAAAATAGCATTTTATATGCTTATTTCGAAAACCTTGCGCCGCAACTCGTAAAATCATAAACCTTGGTGAATGCTGGTATGGAAAACCAACAACGAAGTAATGAAAATGTGGTCTCGGGGTGGAACTTATTAGTCGGGGCGCGACTTTAAGTCGCACTCCGACTAATAAAACTGTCACAACGCCTTAATGACTAAAAACAATATTATTCCAATATTTGGTCAATAACGCATTTCTCCGCTCGCACACATCTTATTTTCTGTTGCTCCTTTAGTTATATCAGGCTATTTATCCATCAAATAGTTTGCTATTCTTTTGTAGCATAACTTAACCTGTTATCTTCAGAATTTATTACGCGATTTCTGGTTTTGGCGCGATGCAGCCGGGCACGAAGTTGATCTGCTATGGCAGGACGACGAACGTCTTAACCTTGTTGAAATAAAAGCCACTCAAACCATAATGAGCAATTTATTTAAAGGCATGGCTTATTTCGAAAACCTTGCGCCGCAACTCGTAAAATCAAAAACCTTGGTTTATGCTGGTATGGAAAACCAACAACGAAGTAATGAAAATGTGGTTTCGTGGTATGGGCTGGATTAATGCTTAGATAAGCAAAGAAGAGGAGGCTCCAGCAAAATAATATCAGTTTTGGTCTGTTCAATTTTCCTGATACAACCAATTGTTAAACTTCTGTTTGAACGGGACTTTTGCTTTTTTCAATCCCATGCTAATCCCGAAATACTTTTTATACGAAACTGTAGGAATCTTTGTGTAATACAGATGCTCATTCACTATTTCATTGGTTGTGCAGCTTCAAAATCACTTTCATTTAGTACATATGTGTATGTATATTCATCTTTACCCGAAGATTTGCCTGTTTTTACTTTTTCAAAGTTTTCCTCGTAATTCATTAAATTATATTTTCCCGTGCAGGATATTCCGGTGGGGTAGCTACATCCGTAAGTTATTATTTTCAGATTATCAAAAACAATTGTTAATGAGTCAACTTCAAATGAATCGAAAATGCTCTGCGATTCCGAATGCCACCCTGCACGTTTTATTTTCTTCACTTCCGAATACGGATCAATTGAAATGCTTTCAGTGTACATAGTTGCAGAATCATTGAGAACAGAAGATGCTCCTGTTTTATCATAACCGGTAACAAGGATTTTATGTTTAGTGGTATTTTTAATTACGTGCGTATTTGAAAATTCTGTTTCACAAGAAGTTAGCATTATTAAAAATAATGAACTTATAAAAATATTTTTCATTTGAGGTTTATTTAGAATTAGAAAATAATACATTTATGTAAATTTTTGTAGGATTATCATAATCAGAATTTATATTATCTCTCCAAACTGACAATGAATTTCCGTTATAAATGGCATCTTCCAATTGTTTATATACCCTGATAAATGGTACATTACCTAGGTCATGATTGTAGTTGCATACATAGCGCAAACAGATCAATCCTGATTTTATAAAACTCTACTTATCAAGTATAATTAATTGATACGTGCCTGATTAGAGGACACGTACCAATTAATGCATCAGGTTATTTAATCCTTACTGCTTTGCTGTAATCTTCATTAGTTATTGAATAGAGGTATCGGAAAACCCTTTTGTCTGTTTTTCCACCTGTGTAACTGCTCTTTTTCAGAATGTTGCGGGGATTGGTGTCGCTGGGTTTGTAAATGATGCCTAAAGTATCATCAAATAGTATCAAAGCAGAGTCAACCGGTACAAATGGTTCAGTCATAGGGTCGGTATCTACATCTTTTTCTCCGGTCTTAATGCTATAATCGATTGTAACACTCAGACCACGTGGAAGTTTGAAAGTAGTGTCTGTAAGTTCCTGCCCATTTTGGTGAATTACACCAAAGACTTTTAGCTTTACATAATGAGATGAATTATTCGTAACCATGAATATTGACTCCGTTTGGAAATCTTTGTTACAAGAAAATCCGAAACAAGCAATAAGTGCAATTAAAATTATTTTTTTCATTTTCTTAGGATATTATTTATAAATTTTTCGGTCAATCTCACAATAAGTCTTTCCGTTTTTAAAACTGAAAATGTGAGGGTTGGCAGCTCTGGTTTTCAGTAAAGAAGTCTAATGCCTTGTCGAAATAAATATAGCCGGGTTACTTTTAAATAGCCCGGCTATTATTTTTCATACTATGTTTGTGTTACTTACATTCTTTTGCATCCATATATTGTTTTTCAGTGAAACGATAAGTGAATTCTAAATTATTATTACTTATTTTTTTACTTTCGTAATTTGCATTACTTAAAGGGCCTTTTGTCAAGTTAGGTGATCTTCCCTTTAAAGTATCGCATTTTAAATTATCAAAAAATATTACTGTCGCATCTAATGGTGGAATATAATCCTTTGCTACCATATTTTTAGGCCCATCACCATCTTCAAAATAAATGGTTGTATCGTAAGGTGCTACATTGAAATCTTTAAAGACATCAGGGCTATAAGTAATGTTATGACCTGTTTCATTAATATAAATCCATTTTGCTCTTACCATATAATCAACTTTTCTTATGCAATTGGTAAAAAGAAATATTGATATACTAATTCCAATGAGCAAAGAGCGCATCAACTTGGTTTTCTGTTCCATTGGTATATAAATTTTTAAGGTTATCACGCCATTCATTAAATGTTTTCGCTCCTTTAAGGGCTTGTTCTATTTGTTGTAAAGTATAGCCTTCAACCTGATCATATCCGGATAGGCCATCAATCAATTCCTGGACTACTCCTGTATATGCTTGAAGATATCCGAGCGTTCTACTCCCATATATTGGGATATAACCTGGATGAATCCTGATTGTATCCTTAACTACTTTTTAAGTAGAATCAATTGGCACGCACCTGAAAAGTAAAAACGTGCCAATTGATGTGGCTGCTTATTTAATCTTTACAGCAGAATCATAATCTTCATCTGTAATCGTGTAGATGTAAGTACATTCATGTTCCCCGCAGTTATTTTCGTAATATTTTTGATAAAAAAGAATATTCCGAGTATCATTACATAAATTTACACCATTAATACTATTACAACTATAACTAATCAATCTCTCATTATTAAATATGATAAGCACAGAATCAATATCTTCTACCTTGAAAATTCCATGTGGCTCCCACGATTCTCCTTTACCTTTCTTAATGATGTATTTTGAATTTGGTTGTATTTCAATTAGTTCGTTATAAATGGGACTTCTATTCGTTAATTTCGACCATTTGACAGCAAATCCTTCAATTTGTATGTTTTTATCAGTTTTATTATTAACAACATAGGTGTCTTGATAATCTTTGCAACCGGTAAACACGGTACATATCAGTATTACAAATAATAGTTTTCTCATACATTTTTTATTTATAGTTTGCAAATAACTCATTTAAATAACTTTCAGAAGGATTTACGTAATTATTTCTGATTCCCTCACGCCAAGATGTCCAAGTAAAGTTGCCATACAATGCGTTTTCCAATTGCACTAAAGTATAACCACTAACATTGTCAATAGGGTAATTATTCCCATGGTGCTCCCTTTGGTTAAAATCATCCATTAAATCCCAAACTATAGGAGTATAACCTCCATTTCCTAAAATATCACTTAAAACAACTCGTTGATCTTGTGCCCAAATATTGCCATAAATATTTGATGTAATTACAGCCTCGACCCCTCGTGCCCAACTCTCAGGTAAAAACGGTTCTGAAAAAATGGCATCAACGACATATTGGCTATATGTATAACCGATTTCCCAATGTGATGCATGTGCTAATTCATGAACTGCATCAGAAAACAAATTTTCTGAATTATTTTCGATACCAGAAGAATTATTACGATAAATTTTTATCTGAGGAGTTGTAAAAAACTTATTAAAATCATAATAATGAGCTCTTCCTGCTCCATCCATACCCCCGAAATGTATTCGCTGTTTTAAGAATTTCCCATCCTTAGGAGGTGATTTAATGCCATAGGTATTCGCATAGTAATATGTATATGCTCCCCTATGAATATGAGCATAAACCCATGACATGCCTCCTTTGCTAATATTAAGCTTCCAGTCTCCTTTCTGTTTGGGTCCATTATACCATGCCTGCCCCCAATTGTCACTACGTATATCAAAATCAGCCCTTTCCCATTTGATGGCATAATTAACCTCATAATTAAATTTACTTGTTTCAAAGTCTCCTTTATCGTCAGTTAAATCCGTTTCGATATGCGTAAACCAACGGGCATGCACTGTAGCCTGTACAAGCGGGATATAGCTGCCGGTTACCGTAGTCGATTCGTAGCGGTAAACTGCACGCTGGCATTGATCTTCAGGAGGTAATACTACATGTTGTACCGCTTGTGCCGCTTGTATCGGGTCTCCTTCATCGCAGTCGTAATATTCGTAGTGGTCGAATACCTGTGTATATGTGGTTGTACTGCCTATCACATCATCCCATACCTTAATGGTTCCTTTGGGTGTCCATTCAGCAGGCAATAAGCCTGATGTACTTTTTAATCCATTTTCATTTTCGGGTAAGTTTCCGGTTAATTTTACCGATTCGTGCTCCAGGGCAAGTAAAAATTGTTTTGCCGCGGAGGAACTCTTTAGCCCGGTATTTTCATCCTTTTCCGGAATATACACTTCATACAACAGTTCGTGCTGAATATCAGGCATATTATAGCCAACCGGAATAACGCAATACTGCCACGTAATGGCATTTTCAGGTAGAGATGGATCGTGGTAAGTGGTGCCCAAATTAACAATTTCATAGTCTAAAGGGTAATCGTACCACACAATGGTTGTATCTGATTTTAATATTCCCCATTCTTCTTCGTTTTTGGGTAAATATCTTGAATAAGTATGGGTAGGTTGTATATGAAGATCAAGCGTGTTTGCGTTGCCTGTCTTCAGGTTCAAATATGCCTGTTTCATGTTTTTAAGGGAATAAGGATCCTGCAATTGCCGGCCAAGCACGATGGGGCCTTCCTTTTGTTGTATAGCAGGTTTTTCAATAGCTATCTTATTATCTATGGCAGTTAAATCATCCTTTTTGCAGGATGACAAAATAAGAGTAATTGCTAATACTCCCAGAATTAAAAAATTGAAATGTTTCATTTTGATTAAATTTAAAGTTAATACTATAAAATTCAATTACTGTTCCTTCGGTTCATCAAGGCTTACCATTTCCAATTACAACGGTTAAACATTCATAGGGTATTCCCAGGACGAAGCTGCAAGGATGATTTCAGGCATTGCCTGAATTAATTGCTAATTAATAGGTTGTTTTTTTGCCGTTTCTCTGTGTTTTGGTTTATAATTGTTTAATTTAAGGTTTGTTCAGCAAGCCTCACAATAAGGCTTCCTGATTTAAAAACTGAAAAAGTAAGGGTTGGCAGCCCTGTTTTCAAAAAAAGGTAATTAGTAATCATTTAACACAAAATTTAAAATATTTATGATTTTGCAATGCTCTTGCACTTTTCATTTATTGTCATCTTTATAGGCTATTCTTCATTAATTAGTTATTCTAGAATAATACGTTATTTTTGGACTTCACTTCAAACTAAGCAATGAAATCAAAATCTAGCTAAGCAATAGTTTTACTTGTTTAGTTTTAATGACACCTTTTAAAAGAGATATCCTATAACTTAATCCAGAATTAAGAAAAAGGAAATACATTTTCGGCTAATTTATAATCGATCCAGATTGAATATATGCAAAGATTGATATTTAAGATATCAGAAAATTTCATCAATCGGAATTTAATATTTCTATCAGGCTGAATAATATGGAGTTGAAATTTTATTCAGTAAATTTGAATAACTGTTTTACATCTATATTTAAAGTTATGAAAACTTGTCAGATTTTATTTTCGTTTGCATTATTCTGATTTACATCGAGATCATTCATGACCAAAGCCTTATTCCTAAGATGGTGTTTAAAGGTAATCCCTAATCGCACAATATGCATCTGTTATCGGAGGGGGATTTCCTATTTATCTGCAACGGAGGGAAAACTGAACAAAGGCAGATCAGTGATTAAAGAGATTTTACTAATTTACACTACTTATACCAGCACTCAATAGAAAACAGGACGTTTATCAACCAGAGGTTTGTAATTATGCGAAAGATTCACACGGTAGTAGTGGATAAGCTGTTTATCTATTGTTCCTGATATAACCAATTGTTAAACTTCTGTTTGAACGGGACTTTTGCTTTTTTCAATCCCACGTTAACCCCGAAATACTTTTTGTACGAAACAGTAGGAATTATAGGGAATAAACTCATCTGGTACATATTAAACGGTTTGTAAGCCGTGCCGCTGGTTTCGGGATTAATTATTTCGCCTGTAGCATTGGTGTTGTAGTAATAATACACCGGGTTTTGGCGGTTGTAGGCATTATAAACAGAGAAACTCCAGCTTGATATAACTTTTTTGTCGGGTGTTAACTTATTCAATGTAAGCCCAATATCAAGCCGGTGATAATCTTTCATACGGGCACTGTTGCGTTTACCGTAAATAAAGGTTTCGTAATTAATATATTCACCATTTTCATCAGGCTCAAGTGATGGCGTAAGTTGACGGCCAATAACAGGAGTATAAGGCAAGCCGGTTTGATACACCCATGCTATGTTGATAGAAACTCTATCGGAAAATTTGTGGTTTATCGAAAGGGAAGCCGAATGCGGACGATCGTAATCATACAGAAATTCTATTCCCTGGTTTATACCCGGAAACTGCCGCGTGGCATTACTCCACGAATAGCTTGCAAATCCTGTCCATTTCCCAGTATTTTTCCTTACCAATACTTCTATTCCGTAAGCCTCACCTTTGCCGCCTGTTTCCACTTTCGAACGCCAGTTATTATCGCCTTTCAGGTTGATAAAACCTTCTTTGTAAGTGGCCAGATCCTTTAATGTTTTATAGTACAAACTTACTTCCGATTGATACGCCCCATCGCCATAATTGCCTGTCCAGCCTATGGTATATTGATCTGATGATGAAGGTTTAATGGTTTTGTCAGCCGGTATCCACACTTCGTTACTCATAAGTGAACCGGGTGTAAACAGCAAGTGCGAAAACTGGTTTACCCTCATATAACTCAGGTTCAACTGCTGGTTTTGAGTAAGTTCCTTGTTCAGCGAAAGGCGGGGTTCCAGAGCGAAATCAGTAAATCCCCTGGTTTCGAAATTTACAAACCTCAAGCCCGCGTTAAGCTGAAAATCATAAGGAAGAGTGAATTTATTGTCGAAATACAAGGCATTTTCCAGGGTTGGTATCTGGACTTTTTGAGTCGTGGAAGGCATGTTGGACAGAAAGGTGTAGTTGGGAAGATTGAATGTAAGTGAAGATTTTAATCCAAAATCAACAGCCCAATTTTGCCTTGCCTGGTATTTCCAGGCCGATTGCAAAGCGATAACCTGAACTGTCGAAAGGTATTTATACTCTACATTCTCCAGTCCGTAATCGCCCTGGTACGAATATTTCTGTTTTTCACGAAGCCTGTAACGGGTGTAAGAAACAATGTTATCCGAAAACAATTTGGACGAAACCACGTGTTTCCAGTTTGCCGAAGCCAGCCAGTTGCCCCAGGTATAGGAAAGGCGGTTTTTATTTTCCGGGTTTTCCTTCTCTTTCTTTGCCCGGTAATTCAAATTGTCGTCGCCCTGGTAAATATTGAAATGAAAGCTGTTTTTGGGGTTTGGTTTCCACGATATTTTGCCATTCAGATCATGAAATCCATACGACACAATAAAGGAATTTCCGTCTCCTATCCCTGA
>JBBSDG010000158.1:0-9360 GCA_038249635.1 Bacteroidales bacterium
CTGAATTCTCGTTTATTGGTACCGGAATCAGATTGTATGGCACCAGACAAAATTATGGTGGAACAGGCAAAATTTATATTGATGGCGTTTATAAACAAGACGTAAGTTTTAATGCAGCATCAGAAGAGTGGAATATTGTTGTTTATGAATTTAATACAGATCCGAATACCTATATAAAATTAGCTGGGACTGAGTATGATAATATCGCTTCAGATACTGAAGGAGGACCAGCTGCATTTGACGGAGATACAACTACATTCGTAGATGCGAAACTTCCTGATGGTGGTTATATAGGTTTGGATTTAAATGGTTTGACAAGGATAACCAAAATTAGATTTTTACCACGTACTGAATGGGCTGCACGTATGAATGGCGGGAAATTTCAAGGATCGAATGATAGTATAAATTTTACTAATATTTATACCATAAATAATGCCGTTGAGGGTTGGACCGAAGTACTTGTAAATGCAGATTGTCGATTCGTAAGATATCTGAGTCCAAATGGTTCTTGGTGTAATGTAAACGAAATTGAGTATTATAGAACTGAAGGTTTAGATCCTGTCGTAGTTCCTGTCCAAAGTGTTTCACTTGGAAATACTTCTTATAGTGTAGAGGCGAGTCAGAAAATAACAGTTCAGAATACAATATTACCTGAAAATGCCACTGATAAAAGGTTTACTTACAGCTTTGTTCCTGTTGAAATTGCAAGTATTAATCCTATTTCAGGCGAAATTACTGGTTTGGCTCCAGGTACAGGTACAATTACAGTTACAACAACTGATGGAGGAAAAACGGCAACTAGTAATTTAACCGTAACTGCTGCTACAGAAGTAAAGCTTACAGGAACTGTTTTTTCAAAAACAATTAATGTTGGTGATACTATAGTATTTGATGGCACTCCTGCATTTGATGGCAACATTAATACTTTTCTCGATGGTTATAGTATTACCTGGGTAGGATTAGATTTAGGAAGTTCGAAGAGTATATATAAAATCAAATATTTCCCTCGGCCTGGTTGGAGTTCACGCATGTTAGGTGGTAAATTTCAGGGGTCAAATGATGGTGTGACTTATTCGAAGATGAGTCTTGTAAATATCACACCTGTGGAAGGAAAATGGACTACAGTTTTGATAGATGCAAATACAAATAATTATCGGTATGTAAGGTACCTGGGACCAGCAGATGGTTATGGTAATGTAGCAGAAATTGAATTTTGGTCACCCATCGGCAGTACTACCGGGTTAACTAACCAAGCTTTAGAGAATGTCAGACTTTACCCTAACCCTGTGAATGACATACTATCATTATCAGTAAATGCTGATAAAATTATTATAATCGGGATTGATGGGAAAGTGCTCTTGACAACTAAAGGGCATAATGTTGATTTGTCATCTTTGACAAAAGGAATTTATATTGTGAAATATTTTGTGGGAGAAAGTACTGGCGTATCAAAAATTATTAAACGATAAAAATAGACATAGAAGTAAGAGGAAACTATAATAACCGCCCCATATATGGGGCGGTTATTAAACAAAAAGACATTTCGGCTTTAGCCGAATAAATAAGTAGAATATGGCTAAAGCTCTGATTTCTTTTATATTTTGTCCGCCGGCAATTGATAATCAGATTTGTGCCAATTGTTTTAAAATACGAAATCATATAGTTTCATGTACTTAAGAAGATGATAAATGTCGAAACTTTGACTTTGATTGTCATTTAAATGAATTTCTTTTCCTTTATCAGGTTAAAGAACTGTTAAGGGAAAATATACATTGAGTAAATAAAAAATTATCATGAAAATAAAGAAAATGAACAAATTAAAACTTTTTGGTTTCTTGGTTATGCTCTGCATAACGGGAATTAGTACCGCACAAACTTATACTTACTCATGGGTGGGTAATACGTTTAGAGGCGATGGCGTTAACGGGCAAGGTGGCGAATGGTGCCCCGGGTTCATGAATGAAATAGATGTTGCTCCTGATGGGTCCATCCTGATCAGTGGGCATAGTGAAGGAGGAAACGAAATAACCATTTGGAATACCAACGGACGCCAGGAAAGTGGCGTTTTTCCGAAAGGTAACGACGGCTGTTGGGGGTGGGGTACCGACAACTTGGCTGTAGCTTTCGATAATGATTTCATTTATTCGGTCAGCAAATGCTACACTCTTTACAAATTTAATCGCAAATCGCCTTATTCTATAGTAAAAAGCTGGAAAGTAGAAGACAACATTGACGCATTATCCGTAAAAAATGGAAAGCTATTCCTGGGCTCGGAAGAGGGAAAGGTGTTAATACACAATACTTCGGATTATGGTCTGGTAAAAAGTTTTAATGTTGGCGGATGGGTAAAGGATATAGCCATCGACAATTCCGATTATTTATGGATTATTTCCGGTACGGTAATTAAAAAATACAACCAGAATGGCGAATATCAGAATGTTTCTATTTCCGATGTGGTTGATCCTACTTCCGTTTCAATTGACAACACGGGAAAATTAATTGTTTGCGAAGATGGCCCGCGTAAACAGGTGTTATTCTATAATATCTCAGGAATACCATCACTTGACCATACATTTGGAGATCTCAATGGATTGTATTCGGGTGTTGCAGGCGAAATGCAGCCCACAAAACTTTTTAACCTGGCCGGTGCAGCTACCGACCAGAACGGAAATCTCTATGTAGCTTGCTCGAAACAGGAGGCGGTACTCAGAAAATTCAACGCCAGCGGTACCATGCAATGGCAGATATTTTCCAACACGTATATTGATAATTTTGCTGTTGATCCTGATTCCGATGGAAAATATCTTTATGGAGTCGATGAAATTTTTGAAATGGATTACACGAAAAGTCCGGGTGCGGATTCTAAATTGATTGCCTTAACCTATAACCCCGTTAAGTATCCAGATGACTCAAGAAATTTTGGTGGTGGTCACCAATTTGCTTCTCCCATGAAGGCCTATCCTTGTTTCGGCTGGATTAGAAATTTAAATGGAAAGAAACTGCAGTTTATGCAGGGGCAATATGCGGGAAATATAGATGTACATGTGTTTTCGGAAGACTACATTTCACACAAAGTTCTAACATTTCCCACTTTAGATAGCCACTGGGCGAACTATGTGGACAGCCGCGGAAACGTATGGGTAAATGGCCCAAATAATACCATCATTATGCACCGTTTTACAGGTTTTGATAGTAACGGCGACCCTACCTACGCCATGGACGACAAGACGTATAACAAACCTGCGCAATTCACGAACAACAAAATCGAGCGTGTGCGTTTTTTCACCGAGTCAGAAACAGGGGTACCCGGAGGCGTGATGTATATGAGTGGCTACACCTCTGCCAACCCTTTTGTTGACTGGGGAGTCGTTGGTAGTATACTTTGCCGCTATGATGGATGGGAAAACGGAAATACCTCAAATCCCAAATGGCAAATGGGTGTCCCAAAAGATGGCGAAGGCCATTACGCCAAAGAACTTGATATAGCAGGTGATTATATCTTTTTTGTTTCAACCAGACCTGTCAATAATCATGACCAATATGTTAGGATTTACAACAACAGCGATGCAAGTTACGTGAGTGATATGTACCCTCCGAATCATGCCGGTTGGACTGACATGGCAAACGCGATCAGCGCATACAAGCGTTCCAATGGCACATATATAGTTTGTGTTGAGGAAGATTGGCGTATGAAAGTGAACGTTTATCAATGGAGTCCTTCAACTGCTACCGGATTATCTGAACCAAATGCAATGAAAGTTGCCCTGTATCCTAACCCTGTGGATGACATACTATCATTATCAGTAAATGCTGATAAAATTATTATTACAGGCATCGATGGTAAAAAGGTTTTAATATCTAAAGGGTCTGATATCGATGTGTCATCTTTGACAAAAGGAATTTATTTTGTGAAATACTTTGTGGGAGAAAGTACTGGTGTATCAAAAATTATTAAACGATAAAAATAAATTTAAGCGAGTTCTAATTTGTGTAGAATAAAAGTTCAAAAAAATGAATTTTTAGAACCCACCTAAACAATTATAAAATTAACAATTTAAAAAACATTCTTATGAAAAAAACATTCTTTTTTTTGAAAATTTTTTTTGTGATTTCTGTTATCAGTATTTCACAAACTTTTGCTCAAACCTATGTAAAATTAGACGGGACTGAGTTCGATAACATTACTCCAATATCACCCTATGATGATGGTAGAGAACTTAACTATATTCCCGATGGTAGTGCTGCATTCGATGGAAGTTTAGAATCAATGGTCAATGCGTTTGAGTCCACTGGTCGTTATCTAGGTTTGGAATTAAATGATTTGACTAAGATAACTAAAATTAGATTTTACCCACGTCATGAATTTACTGATAGAATGTTGAGTGGAGTATTTCAAGCATCGAATGATGGTATAAATTATACTGATTTTTATACCATAAGCACTAAACCAGCCGATAATGTCTGGACTGAAGTAACTGTAAATGCAGATTGTCGATTCGTAAGATATCTGAGTGGGCTTAATACTTATTGTAGTGTCGTTGAAATTGAGTTTTATAGAACTGAAGGTCAAGATCCTGTCGTAGTTCCTGTACAAACTGTTTCAATGAACACATCTTATACTATAAAAACTGGTGATAAAATAACGGTTACTCATACAATATTACCTGCAAATGCCACTGATAAAAGGGTTTCATACAGCATTATTCCTGGTATTGCAAATATTGATCCTGCTACAGGTATTCTTACTGGTTTAACTCAGGGTACTGCTACAATTACGGTTACAACAAATGATGGAGGAAAAACGGCAACTAGTAATTTAACCGTAGCTGCTGCTACAGACGTATTACTTACGGGAACTATTTTTGGAAATACCGGAAATCTGGAAAATGTATTTGATGGCAACACTGATAATTATATAGATGGTTTAGGAATTGTTTGGGTAGGTTTAGATTTAGGAAGTTCGAAGAAAATTTCTATGATCAAATATTACCCTCGAACCGGTTGGAGTTCACGCATGATAGGTGGTAAATTTCAGGGGTCAAGTGATGGTACGACTTATACGACCATGAATCTTATAACTACCAAGCCTCAGGAAGGAAAATGGACTACAGTTCAGATAAATCCATTTACAAATAGTTATCAGTATGTAAGGTACTTGGGACCAGAAGATGGTTATGGTAATATCTCCGAACTTGAATTTTGGTCACCTGTTGAAACAACTACCGGGTTAACTAACCACCAAGCTTTAGAGAATGTTATACTTTACCCTAACCCTGTGGATGACATACTATCATTATCAGTAAATGCTGATAAAATTATTATTACAGGCATCGATGGTAAAGAGGTTTTAATATCTAAAGGGTCTGATATCGATGTGTCATCTTTGACAAAAGGAATTTATTTTGTGAACTATTTTGTGGGAGAAAGTACTGGTGTATCAAAAATTATTAAACGATAAAATAAAGTACGATTGGTATTAATCCGAAAATAATTCAAAATCCAGGATATTGAAAAATTCCTGAAATGCTAAAATTTCCTCTCTCATTGACCTTTAATGAGAGGGGAAATTAATCTTAAAGAAAAGATTCCAACATCAATATTTATAAAAAATGTATAAATGAAAAAGTACAAAGATTTTTTTAAGGAAGTTACAAACGGTAAAGCCTGCCTGCCTTCAAAAGCGCAAAAACGGGACGCGGCGGGTATAGCAGTTCAAAGAAGGAGAATTACCATGCCAAACCGACATCAGTTTGTTCTCCGGTCGGCCGCAATCGTGCTGGCTTGCAGCCTCATCCTTGGCCTGCTGCCAGGCTTCGCCGCCGCGCAGAACCCGCCCACTCGAGAGAAGCGCGATGCACATTCAGGAACGATTGTTCCGCTCGATGGACCGGTACTGGCTGGGAAGCCCGTGACGTTCAGAGTCAAAGGCAATCCGAGCGATCCTCACTGGGATCTGGGGGACGGGGCGACGGCTGACGGCTCGTCGGTCAGCCACACGTACCAGAAACCGGGGGTTTACCGCGTCGTCATGGGATCAAGAGTGGGCGACACATTCAACGAGCTATCTTCCGCCATCGTGCGAGTCCACACACCGGAAACACTGCACTTACCACAGATTTTTCTCGACACCGATGCCCGCAACGAAATCGATGACCAGCATTACATCGCCTACGGCCTTTTCAGCAACTTAGACGTGCTGGGTATCAACAGCATCCATCACGGTCTCCGCCCCGATCACGGTGGGCAATATCAGGAGCAGATCAACTATGGCGAGATTCACTACATCATCCAGCTCAGCCGCAATAGCGGCCTATTGAAGCATCGTCCCGAAAATCAAATGCCTCAGGTGTTCCACGGTGCAAGACTGCCGTTGCAGGTTCCCGCCAGTGGCAACTGGACGGACACACAGCCGGTCAAAAGCGAAGCCAGCGAAGCAATTCTTGCGGCGGCTCGTGGCGCATCGCCCGACAATCCTGTGTGGGTACTCCCTGTCGGACCATGCACCAACATCGCCAGCGCCATTCTACTTGCGCGTGAAGAAGGATTGGACCTGAAGAGCCGAATCAGAATCGTCTGGCTGGGCGGTGGCCCGGAACAGGTCAACGTCAATAGCTTCAACGGAAGTAACGACCCCTGGTCGGTCTATGCAATCGGTCAGAGCGGCGTCGAGTTCTGGATCATCCTGGAGAATCCCACCGGTGCCAGCATCACCATGGACAAACGCGTTGAGTCCGACCTTTATCCCGACAACCCATTGGGCGGATATCTTGAAGCCAACACGCCCGCTGACAGGAAAGCGCTCTTCGACGTGACGACGATCTCAATGGTCATCGGCAATTACCTTGGGAAGCATTGGCTGACGTTGGCCGAGCCTTCGGTGGTGCTCGGTCCGGATCAGGAATATCGATGGCAGAAGGTCGACTTACCAACGAACGTTCACATCATTCGAGATATTGACGAGGAAGCGATGAAAGTCGATTTCTTCAATACCTTGAATGGCAAGCCGACCCCTCTGCCGCCAATGCGACAGAAACGATGAAGAACTTAATAATAATAATAAAGAAGCAGGAGAGTGATTATTATTATAATATTTTAAAACCAATAATTTGATACATGAAACTACTAAAAAAAGTTCTCATTTTTTCAGCACTGGCAGCATTGTTGTCGTGCACCGGAAAACTATCACAAACCGAAAAATGGGATTATTATGAACTACCCCTCATAGGGCCATCAACAGGCAATCCGTTTAAAGATGTGTTGCTTTCGGCAGTATTCTTTCAAAACGAGGACACGTTAAAAGTTCAGGGCTTCTATGACGGAGCTGGTGTTTACAAAATAAGGTTTATGCCTGCAAAAACCGGAATATGGAACTATACCACCATTAGTAATATTGATGTTCTAAATGGCCAAACAGGGAGTTTTAATTGTATAGCCCCGTCCGAATCAAACCACGGACCGGTGAAGGTGGCAAACACCTATCATTTTGCTTACGCCGATGGCACGCCATACTACCAGATTGGTACCACCAGCTATGCCTGGGCACATCAGGGCGATTCGCTGGAGGAGATAACCCTGAACACACTTGCACATTCCTCTTTCAACAAACTCAGAATGTGCATTTTCCCTAACGATTATGTCTACAATAAAAACGAACCAGTTTTTTATGCCTTTGAGCGCGACAGCAGCGGGAAAAACAATTACAACCGCTTCGACCCCTTGTTCTGGCAGCACTTGGAAAAACGCATCCTACAGCTCAGGAATTTGGGCATTGAGGCCGACCTGATACTTTTTCACCCATACGACCGTTGGGGATACCAGTCAATGTCCGATTCTGTGGATGCTTTTTACCTTAAATATCTCCTTGCCCGTTTTTCCTCGTTCAGGAACGTTTGGTGGTCGGCTGCCAACGAATTCGATTTGATGGAATTCAAAAACATGGATAACTGGCACGAATATTTCCGGTTGATATATGAAAATGATCCTTACAAAAGGCTGACATCAATCCATAATGGCGTTTTGTTCTATGACCATAGTTTGCCGTGGATTACCCATGCCAGCATACAAAGCACACATTTTGACAGTGCACAGTACTGGCTCGAAAGATACCGGAAACCACTAATATTCGATGAATGCCGTTACGAGGGAGATATCCCGCAAGAATGGGGAAGACTTACGGCAGAGGAGATGACAGCTATGTTCTGGAAAAGCCTTGCCACCGCAACGTATGCGGGACATGGCGAAAGTTACCTCGATCCAGGTGATGTGCTCTGGTGGTCGAAAGGCGGGGTGCTGAAAGGTAAAAGCCCTGAAAGGATAGGGTTCTTTAAAGAAGTGTTCGAAACCCTGCCATATAATGATTATGCCCCTGTGGACAACCAAGGGGCTGGCAAATATGGCGAAAGTTATATATACTATTTTAACGAGGATGCCCCAAATTCATGGAGTTTCGAATTACCAGCCAACCGCAGTTATAAAGCCGAGATAATTGATACATGGAACATGACCTCAGAAACAGCAGGTTATTACACTGGTCCCAAATTCACAATAACAATGCCCGGCAAAAAATACATGGCAGTAAAAATAACCAATGTACACCCGGTATTTCCCATAAAGCCTGTATCGGTAAATGCGCCTAGCCTTTTTAATGAATACCTTGATTTGCAGATTCTGCACCCCGAGATAGAAAAGGTTAGATACACGCTCGATGGCAGTGATCCTGAAATCAACTCAATGGCTGTTACCGGACCGGTAAAGATTACTGAAAAAACTATTTTCAAGGCCCGCGCGTTCGATCAAAATCAGTCAAGCCAATTATTTACCATGGAATTTTATCCTGCTGTAATGCATGCCCCTGTTAAAGCAGATAATCTGGAACAGGGCCTGAGATACCGATATTATACAGGAATCTGGCAAAAACTACCCGATTTTTCAAAACTACAACTCGTAAAATCGGGTATTACTTCGTATCCGGATTTTTCGATGGTGGACGATGTCGATTACTTTGGTATTGTTTACGAAGGATACATCAATATCCCAGAAGACGATATATACTCCTTTTATACCCGCTCCGATGACGGTTCCATTCTTTTCATCAACGGCATTAAAGTAGTCAACAACGACGAAACTCATGCCTTAAAAAGGGAAACCGGTCATATTGGGTTAAAAAAAGGCCTGCACCCTTTTGAACTGCACTTTTTCGACAATTGGTATGCCGAATACCTGGAAACGGGTATCAGAACCCAAAAGATGGAATGGCAGCCGATACCTAAGCAAATGTTTTATTACAAAAAATAAAAATATGCAAGCATCCATTCTTTATGAGTATAGTGGTACTATACGAACCATATCGTACAGGGATAC
>JBBSDG010000159.1:0-9358 GCA_038249635.1 Bacteroidales bacterium
ACTGTTACCTGCAATAATATGGATAGAAGGATTTACTTTGTGGTCCATTTTCGACCAAAGAATTTGCAATTCGCGTTAACGATAAGGTGTATCCGCCCATGTCCATTCAAAAATCCAGGGTTCATTCCAAAATTCCCAGATTTCTACTTCTTTAAAGTCTTTTAATATTTTCTCCCATTCACTTACAAAAACACTAAAATCGTCGGGTGGGCCGTGTTGGTTGTACCTTTTGGCCCATTCGCTTTTTCCCCAGGGGGAATAGCCAACAATTGGCAAAATCCAGGTATTATGTTTTTTAATGGTATCAAGAATAGAGGCAGAAACGGTTCGTCCATCATCCACAATATGAGCCCTTTGTACTTTCATCCCAATCATTTCGAGAAATTGAAGCTCTTTACCGGTTCTTACGTTGGATGTATTTGAACAAAAGAAAGAATTTTTCCGTAACCCGTTATGAAAAGGTGGAATAATGCCGATATCAATGAAGCCGGCAAGTTTCCCGTTTTTGATTGCTTCGATACGATAATAACCCATACCATAGTCAAAATCAACTTTTTGCTCCCCATTAAGCACTAAATCTTTACTCCAACTTATTTTATTACCATAAATATCAGAAGCAATAAGCCTAATCTTTCCACTGCCTTTTATTAAAAGGTAAACCGGAGAGATTTTATTGTCTGGTTTTGAAGGAATTTCCCTGTTTATCATATTGAAAACTCCTGATTCTAAGGTAATTTCAATTTTGTCATCCATAGCATAAGCCTGAATAAAAACAGTAATGGCCAAAAACGTAAATAAGATTTTCTTCATGCTTTTTATATTTTATCCTGTTTGTAATTTCCTGTTTTTAAACTTCTTAATATGGATATTCATTAACCCAGGTGTTCATGAAGAATTCGAACAAAATTGGCCGGCAAAGTTATTGTCCGGCAAGCAAAGAAAGAAATCTTTTCAAAATCCGGTTTATTAACTTTTGTCATAAAATTTTTAACCTATTTATCTTTCGGATAAATATCTTTTCCTAGGCCTTTGTCAAACACTACATCTATTCAGTTATTTGGTAAGGAAAGCGTTATTTCCCCCAACTCGAAATTTTATAACAATTCCCTTTGTAATTTCCCTTTTTAGTCGTTTTCCCTTTTTTTCCATCCCATTCCAGTGTAACCCAGTTAAAATTTCCTTTTTGATAATCAAGGGAAAAAGAGTTATCTTCGAAAAGCAGAGACGGCTTGCAAGTATTACCGTACAAACGACAGGTTATTTCGAATACCGTAGTTGGAGTTATATATTGCACGGGTTTAGCCAGTGGAAGAATAGTGCCTTCCTTTACAAATAACGGGATTTGGTCGAGTGTCATTTCAATTGGATACGATGTACCGCCTTCGTATTTCTTGTTAGTGTTGAAATCGTACCATGTACCTTTTGGAAAATAGACAGTTCGTTTGCTTGCCCCATCTATAAAAGGCGCTGCCATAAGATTTTCGCCCATCATATACTGGTCGTCGATGTTGAATACCGCCGTATCGGTGGGGTAATCGACTATCAATGCCCGGAACGGCGGGATGCCTTGATAATGGTATACTGCAAAAGCTGAATACAAATAAGGAATCAGGCTCATACGCAATTCGGCCAGTTTGCGGATTTTCGATTCCAGTTCTTTTGCATTGGGTAAAAATTCGTCGCGGTTATTTTTTTCATAATCGTACTGCAGCCAGGGCGGATTATTCAGATACCATGAATTAAATAACAATTGTGCCGACATCACGCCGCTCTGTGTACGCCGGATTAAATCGGCATCCGATTTGGTTTCCCTTATTTCGGGCGACCATAATAAGCCTGAAAAACCTGAATTCGAAATCATCTTGACAAACTCATGATGATCGTACATATCGCTGTACAACGAGCTTGGATAAGGCGAAGCAAAAGCGTGCGATGACCTGACATCAAAATAGGTACGTTTGTTATTGCGTTTATAAACGTCTAAAAGCGACTTTTGGTAAAGCACACCGAATAGCTGGTGCATTTGTTCGCCATCAATTCCTGATGGAAATTGTGAAAGCTCAGGAAAGCTCCATTGGGCTGCAGCATCTTTATAATCGGCAGCATCACATTCATCCAGCTTAAAGGCTGTAATCCCTTTATTAACAAAGGTTTTTTCGTGATAGGCACCAAATATTTCTCGGGCTTCGGGATTTACAAAGTCCGGAACGAGGCCCTTCCAAACCGAGAAATCACCAGCTTTATCCTTCAACGGATCGAATAAGGGAGAAGTCGGGAAAACATAAGCATGTTCCCAAAGGTTAAGTTTATAGCCCATGCTGTCCATTTGGCCAATAAACTTGTCGGGATTGGGGAATAGCGATGGTTTCCAGACATACGTACAGGAATAGGCTACCGAATGCCAGCCGGGTTCAAGACCATACATATCGCAGGGAATTTTATTTTCTCTAAAATAATTGGCAAGTTTAACAGCTTTTACATCCGAATAATCGCCTTTGCCGCGGTACTTAACGCCCAAACCCCACATTGGTATCATACAACCTCCTCCGGAAAAGAGGTTGTATCGCTGAATTACTTCTTTTAACGAAGGACCTTCAAAAACGTAAATTTCCATCCCTTTTTCCGATGGCACTTCAATAATCATGCTGTTCGAAGGTTTTTCCAGGGGTTTGTATAAATCGAGTGTCGAGGCAGCAATATTGCTGTTTCCACCATCTTTCAGGTTAACACTTTCGGTAGCTTTGCGCATAGTGCCACTGTAAAAGGTTACATAGCGCGAAGTATTTACCAATACTCCATAGCCTTTAGTGGAAATATAGAATGGAACCGGGGCATGTGAAAAACCAACATTACCTGTTGACATGCTGTTAACACGTATTTCCTTTCGAAAACCCCGTTGCTGAAACGTATTGTTTTGCAGACCAAAACCATATAATTTCTCCGATTCGTCCATTGTCAACTCGGCTACGCAACCCCGTTTTATGGTTTTAAATTGGATAGAATTTAAATCGAAAGGAGGCATTTCGCTGTTGGAAAGGATTTTCATGGATTCCAGTGCCGCGGGTTCTTTAAAATCCGATGGTTTAAAATCTTCGGGAGAGCCATAGGTAATTTTCCAAACTCCGGGAGCCACTTTTTCGATGGTTTGGGCATTAAGGCTTATGATTAAGCAAAATGCACTAATTAGCAATAGGTATTTTTTCATATTTACATGTATTAACTTAGGAGTTGGTAAACTATTTTAACTGCTTAATGAGTGCAATTGCCCAGGCATCTAAACTATACTTCCAGTTAAGTTCTCCTTTCGCATTCGCGTCGATGTATATTTTCCTGGTTTTCAATCCCAGGTCTATTAATTCTTTTGTCTGCTCGCGTGTTGGAGGTTCGGGGCTACCCATTTTTTGCCAGCTCTTTAATGCAAAGGCATTATCCTTATCTACAATTTCAATTTCAAACTTACTTCCGGCTTTTAAACCGGTTAATTTCAGATTAATATTTTGAGGGCTTCCTGTTTGGAGGGTTTTTTCAGCTTTATCGCGAGAACCAATTGATATAGGGGCTGCTTCAATTACTTCTTTAGGATAGTTATACATGACGCCTGTAAGAAGTTTACTTGCAGAATGTTTGGTGAGTATAAAACCATTTTCAACAAAAAGAGATTCACTGCCCAATTCGTTCAGGAACCTGTAAGCGTGAAAGGCCGGCTTAGCAATACCTTGAAAATTAACTAAACCCCAGCCACCGTGAAATATGGATGGTGAAGCAAAACTCTCTTCCTCAATATCGGTAAATATCCAGTAGGAAAGCGAGTTGGCCATACCAATATTCTCGATATTTGCCCTCAAAATATAGGTAGCAGCTTGCAGGTAATCATGGGTATGATCGCGGTTCGAAGGGCTTGAACTCCATTCGGTAAGATGAATTTCGGCATTTTTAAATTTGCTTGCGCGAATCACTTTATTTAACCAGGTCAGGTCCATCTTTAAACTATTAACCGGTCGGCTCATTTCAAACTGACCTCCGCCATCGCCAAACGGATAGGTGGTTGGGTAAGGATGCGATGAAACAAAGTCGACAGGTAGGTTCTCTTTTTCACAATAGCTTAAAAATTCTTCAATCCATGGGCCTTTGCATTGGATGTTTTCAAAATCAGCAGCCGAAATATTTTTGATGGCTTTATGCAAACTATCATACACCCCTTCAGCAGGATGGTAACTGCTGGTGGCCGGCCCGCCAACTTTGAACAAAGGATCATTATTTTTAACTGTTGTGGCGGTCACTTTGTATAATTCAAAGTATTGCTCCATTGTTCCACCCCAGAAACCCTTCAGGTTGGGTTCGTTCCAGACTTCGAAATACCATTTGTAAAGCTCTTCTTTGCCGTAACGGGCAATACAATGTTTCATAAAAGCATCAACCAGGCCTTTCCATGTATCAAAATCAGATGGGGGATTTCCACGTCCGCCCCACCAGAAGACAGTGGCTTCGGGCGAAATAGCCTTGGGAAAGAAACTAAATTCCACAAATGGCCTGACACCCATATCCAGCAACCGGTCGAATAAATCGTCGATATATTGCCAGTTATAGATAGGATTTCCATCTTTATCTTCAGTGTATGCAAACATATCGTCGTGAAACAAACCATGAAAGCGGACATATTCGAAGCCGCATGATTTGTGAACCATATCGAGTTGTTCGAGCCACGAAGCCCGTAAGCCTTCGTTTGCACGCCCGGCGCTTACACACTTGCTCCAGTAATGGGTAAGTGGCGTTCCCTGCATTTGTGCGCTAATTTGCTTGCCGGTTAAATGTTTTTCTAACGGTTGGGAAAATGAATGCAGTGTTAATACACTTAAAATTATCGTGATTGAAGTAAATTCTTTTAACATATTCATACTATACAGTTTTTATTGAAATTATATTGGCTTAATTTAAACTCTTCATTACTTTTTCCGTATCCAAACTCTCACCTCACCATCGGTTTGGCCTGCATCGGCAAAAGGCACCAATTTCAGTTCAATGGGTTTGCCACCGTAAAAAGCTTTGGTGGAGTATATCTGAGAACCAACCCAAGATTTTGGAAGAAAGGATTTCGAGATTGGAGTCAGGTTTAACGAACCCATTGTAATTTTATCCAGGTCCTTTAATCCTGGATTTAATGCCTGGTCAATTGCCAATACCTGCGGACCAACTTTTACTGCCTCAAAGCCCGCATAACTTTTTCCTCCATCTAAAAGCTGGGTATTTAAGTCGAACGACACCAGAATTGTTGTTGCACCTACCCAGTCTTTTTCAATCACCAGGTATTGACCTGCAATGCCTGCGTAACTTTTTCCACCATAGTTTGCTTTAAATGATTTGCACCAGGCAGGAACTCTCAACATTAGTTTGAAACTGGCTTTCGCCGAAGGAGTAATCGTGATTTTCGCCTTTCCTTCCTGCGGGAAATTTGATTCGACTTTGCAATCGACTGCAATTTCTTTTCCATTTTTAGTCATTATCTTATCTTTCAATCTACCGGCAGAATAAAGATTGATACTAAACCCGTTATCGACATTCTTTGCATAAGCTAATTCGGGTATGGCAGCAATGCCTCTGGGAATGCTGGCAAGGCAGCAATGGCCAAAAATGGTACATCTGTACGGTTTTTTACCCTGCAAAGCGGTATAGTAGCTTACACAACCTGTTTCCGGGTTTTCCGCAGCAAGCAGATGGTTGTAAATTGACTTTTCAACTTCGTCAATGTATTTTGCTTCGCCGGTTAAGTAATACATGGCCTGGCTGAATTGAAGCCATGTTGCAGTAACACAGCCTTCGCCCATGTTCACGTCGTTTCCGGCAGGCAAATCGAAATCATCGGGGAAATGCTCGCCTTTACTTGCCGTACCCGTTATATACAGTTTGTTGGTGGATATATCATTCCATGCATTTTCAGCAGCTTTCAATAATTTGGCGTTGCCGGTCAACTGGTACAATTTTACAATACCCGTTAGGTTCGACATCATTTCATACGCTTTCGCATTGGCCGTCTTATCTACTTTGCCAAGAGTGGTTAAAGTTGAAATTATTTTCGGCCCCTGATCATAATCATAGGCCTTGATGATATAATTGCAAAAGTCGAGGTACCTCTTATCGCCGGTATATTGATAAAGATAAGTCATTGGCTCCAGCACGCTCGTTGATGCCATGCCAATATGGCCTGAAGAATTGATGATATTGAGTTGTCCCTCCTTTTCTCCGAAAGTTTTGCACAACAAATCACCCATTTTTATTGAAGTTTCCAGTGCCGGTTTATACCCGGTAGCTGCATAATAACTTAGCAAGCCAAGCATATTGTATTTATGTGCCCACACATCCCAATCGGTCCAGTAATTAACCGGCAGGTAAGTACCCAAATAGCCATCTTCATTCTGACAGCCAATTAAAATATCCACAATCCGGTCCATCTGAGCTTTTAACTGTACATTATGTGTCGAACGCCATACTCTGCTCGCCGCATGCAGATATTTGCCGGCATATTCACCAATCCATGTTTGGTTTCCCGGACGGTTGTAATAACATTCCAAAATTCCTTTCTCGTCAATTTTAAGCAACCTTTCAGTAAGATTTGCATTCAGCCTGTCGTTCAGGTAGCCTTCGAATGTTATGTTTTCAATTCCAAATGAATTTGTCTCTCCTGCAATTATTTGCTTTTCGATAGTTTCAACAAACTGTAAATTAGTTCGTGGCGATTGCACATAGGAAAACAGCGTACTGTATTTCAAGGTGTCGGGTAAACCTATTGCAACAAATATGTATTCAACTCTATACATATTGGGTTGTTTTATTTCGACAGAAAGATTGAAAATTGTGTCGGCTTTGCTACCTATAGTTAATTTTGAGTCTTTGTGAAACACTACATTCATTGACTTTGACTCGTATACTTTAACACTTAAAATACCACTGATGCTATCTAAAGGAAGATTAAATTTAAAATGCAGGTTTTTGTGAAACATTGTATTTTCAGTGGCAAATAGCGAAGGCGTACCTGTTGTACTTAAATCTACAACGTTGGCAAGTTGCATATTGCCAATAGTCCCTGGCCCGCCATACATGCCTCCGTTTCCTGCAATATCGTTTACCCTGATGGCTATTATATTTTCCTGGTCCCATCGGATAAGGTCAAAAGGTATAACATAGTTACGGTATGAATCCCAGGCTATATAACCACCAATACGTTGTCCGTTAAAATAAGTATCATCACCATCATCAATTCTGCCCAAAGAAATACGCAGTGCTTTAAGCAATTTATTTTTCTCTTTCAATGACGAAGGTATAACAACACGGGTGCGGTACCAGGCAATTCCATTATAGGCAGTATACCCTTGTGTTTCCCAGTAAGTTTCAACTTTTATCGTTTTCCAGTCTTTGTCGCTAAAGTCAGGGTTTGAATAAGCTGAACTGTCGCCGGTCTGAAATTTCCATTCCCTGGGAAGCACAATATTCCCATCCGCTTTTGAATGACTGACAAACAATATTTGGACGGCAACAATAAGCAAGGCATAAAAAATTATTTTCTTCATTTTTTTGTATTTCTAGAGTGAACAAGGTAAACTATTATTTTTCAACAGACAAAAATAAGACTTCGGCAGGCTTCAATTTGACATTAAACTCCTTTCCTTTACCTAAATCCTGATCATTCTGCATATTCTTCAAATGAACATTATTCTTTGAAATGATCATTGTTTCCTGAATTTCGCCGGTATGGTTCAATAAAATCAATATTTCAGAAGTAGCATTTTTTTTGTGATAAAACTCTACAAACTTCGAATCAATATCAATATCCTGTTCTGGTTTTAAAACAGAATAAAATTTATAGGATTCATCGCTTTTCCAAGGATTATAAGTATCACAGAGCGATTCTTCGAGGTTGAGACGGGTATAATAGAAATTACCCTTTCCAATCCTGGTTTTCAAGAAAACACCATCGCCTTTCTCGTTTATACTGTGATTATTGCAGTTTGGGCAAATTTTAAACAGTGTTTCATAATCCAACGACCAATTCATCTGCGCCATTTTTAAATGGCCGGCTACCGGAATCTTTTCAAGAAGGCGAAGATTGGCTATATGCTTACTAATAAGCAGTTCGGCAGGTTTGTCTATGGCATCAATCTTATCGGTATTAATGCTAATATTTGGCGCAAAGTCATTGAAATAGGATTGATAAACAGTGCCACCAGCTTGCAGATATTTGGAAATTGAGAGTTTGGCGGTGCTATTGACCGAAAAACCCGGGATAATTACAAAGGAAGCATCTGAAGGAACTTCACTGCCCTGGCGCAAAAACCTGACATCAACATGGTTTTGCTTGGCCAGTACATAAGCATTCATAATTTTGCGAAACATATTGTTAAAGTCGGCAGCTTCCGGTGCCAGTATATAGCAAACGGGCAACTGGTCGGTCCAGTCCAAACCCAGTTTATCCGAGAAATCGACGCATTGCTTAAATGCATCGGCAACCGGAAGTTTATTATTCTGAATATCGAGTAGCCCCATTTGGTATTCCAACGGATCGAACTTGCCTTTGCCTACAAATTCTCTACCGTCTTTCGAAGGTTTTACCCTGAAGGCCGTATCAATGTTATGCGAGCACCACCATACAAACCCGGCAGCACCATCGGCCCAGCAACTGTAATACGATAATTGCAGATAACGTGCCCTTTCTTCCTGCGTCATCCAATCGCCCGAAACGCCTGTTTCCTGCATTAATGCAGGTTTGCCGGCCATTTTAGCCCAGGCTATCATCATATTTGCCGAATACGTTGTACGCAATCCAAACCAGGGATCGTCGAGAATAGTAGCATGAAAATAAGGGTACGAATGTGCCGACATATAATCGCAGGCCGGTGCAATGTTTTCGATGGGGAAACTTGCATCATAACCTGTGCCTATTCCATTAGTAACCAATCGGTTTGGATCGCCTTCTTTAAAAGCCATGTACATTTTTGCCATCCAGACTTTTGTTTGTTCGGGTGTGCCGGTATAGCCGGCAACTGCTTTAAGCGCATTTATCTCATTACCAAAATCATAGCTGTGTACGTAAGGGTTTTTACTTAATGCTTTGGAAATATTTTTAACCATCAAAGCCGTAGCATCAATTTGGCTGGGGTTGGTAAACATTTCTTTGTCAATCCATTTAGGCGTAAAAATGCCTCCGCAAAGCCAGCCTGTAATTAAACCGGGTTGCACCATAATTCCCCGTTTTCCGGCAATGGTAATAAGTTCGTTCAGGCGGTCAATTTTTTGCTGGTCGAACTTGCCAATTTCTGGTTGGGTTAAATACCAAAGTGGCATAAAACGGATAAAGCTAACCCCAATA
>JBBSDG010000160.1:0-9355 GCA_038249635.1 Bacteroidales bacterium
ACCGGTACCGGCGAAAGCAAAGATAAAAATGCAAAAATTGATGATTTTATAAGGCTCGGACAAGTCGGAAGTTTTCTGAATGTTATTGGGGCCTTAGAGACCAGGCGCCTTCAGGAAATTGCCATTCAGGAATCAAGGCTTGGTATTCCTTTAATTTTTGGCTTTGATGTGGTTCACGGATTTAAAACCATGTTTCCGATTCCATTGGGCGAAGCTGCAAGTTTCGACAGGAATGCTTTATACAAAAGTGCGCAGGTAGCCGCTGTCGAATCTGCTGCAAATGGCCTGCAATGGACTTTTGCCCCTATGGTGGATATTTCACGCGATCCCCGCTGGGGAAGAATCATGGAAGGTGCAGGCGAGGACGTTTTTCTGGGGTGCGAAGCCGCCAAAGCGCGTGTACATGGTTTCCAGGGCGATAATCTGGCTGATGCCAATACCATTGCCGCATGTGTAAAACATTTCGCTGCCTACGGCGCTCCTTATGGCGGGCGCGATTATAACAGGGTCGATATGTCGGACCGTATGATGTACGAAGTTTACCTTCCGCCATATAAAGCCGCTGTTGATGCCGGTGTCGCCACAGTGATGTCAGCGTTTAATACAAATGCAGGAGTATCGGCTTCCGGCGATCGTTGGCTTCAGACTGAGCTTCTTAAAAATCAATGGAATTTCGGAGGTTTTGTGGTTTCCGACTGGGCCTCAGTTGAGGAACTGATTTTTCATGGAATTGCTGAATCGCGAAAAGAAGCTGCCCGCATGGGAATTAATGCAGGCGTGGATATGGATATGATGGGGAAACTGTATATCGAATTCGGGAAAGAACTAATCGATGAAAAGAAAATATCTGAAAGTCAGATAGATGATATGGTTCGTCGGATTCTCAATGTGAAATTTAAACTGGGATTGTTTGATAAACCTTTTCAATATTGTGACGCTGAAAGACAAAAAGCACTTACACTTTCTCCTGAACACTTAGCTGCTTCGCGCGATGTAGCAAAACGTTCAATTGTACTGATGAAGAACGATAAAAATATTCTGCCTCTTTCGAAAAATACAAAGCGTATTGCTGTTATTGGTCCGCTGGCAAATGATAAAGATGCCCCACTTGGCAACTGGCGTGCAATGGCTGATCCGAATTCCGCTGTTTCGTTGCTCGAAGGGATTAAAACTGCCGTTGGCGATAAAGCTGAAATCTTATACTCCGAAGGATGTAAGCTAACCACTAGTTATCCGTATGGCTTTTTTGCCCAGGTGAATATAAATACAACCGACCGAAGTGGGTTTAAAGATGCAATTGCCAAAGCGAAAAAGGCTGATGTTATTGTAATAGCTTTGGGCGAATTGGCTATGATGAGTGGCGAATGCCGCAGCTACGCCGACATTTCGCTGAAAGGACTACAGCTTGAACTGCTTAAAGAAATCAGGAAAACCGGAAAGCCAGTAGTACTTGCCCTGTTTACGGGGCGACCATTGGTTTTAACCGATGCGGTTGAATATTCCGATGCAATACTCAACTGCTGGCAACTGGGGTCGCAGGCCGGAAATGCAATTGCTGATGTATTGTTTGGCGATTATAATCCATCGGGAAAGCTGCCTGCTTCTTTTCCATATCATGTCGGGCAAATTCCCATTTTCTATGAACAACTCTCCACCGGCCGCCCTACCAATCCGGATCCTAATGGATTTAAAACCGAATACCGGGATATTCCCAATGAACCACTTTTCCCGTTCGGATTTGGCCTGAGCTATACAACCTTCGAATTCAGTAAACTTACATTAAGCGCCCCCACTATCAGCCTGAGCGACAGTATTATAATTAAAGCTACTGTTAAAAATACCGGCAATTATGATGGTGAAGAAGTTGTACAACTCTACATCCGGGATGTAATCGGAAATGGCGTTGCCCGTCCGGTGCTGCAACTCAAAGGTTTCGAAAAAGTTATGATTAGCAAAGGATCGGTCAGGGAAGTAGCATTTACCATACATCCCAATGACCTTGCCTTCTATCGTTTTGACAAAACCTGGGGTCCTGAAGCCGGTAAATTTGAGGTATTTATTGGTACTTCATCAAACAAACTGCCTTTGAAAAGTGAATTTCAATTAGTGGAATAAATGATTATTTCATTTATGAAGCTATTTAAAAAACATATCTGAAATCAACATTATGAAATCTAATTTTCTTTCTTGTGCGGCTCTGCTTTTAATATGCGCTCAGTTGGCGGCATGTAAAAAGTCAGAACCAGTTTTGATTCCTCAGATTACCTTTGAGGCTTCTACAGCCGTAAATGAAGGAAACGGTTTTCCGCAAAAGGCAACCGTTGCTCTTTCGCTTTCTGCAGCTTCGGCACAGGAGGTTCGACTTAAATGGTCAACACAGGATGGCACAGCAAAAGCAGGTGCTGACTATATTGCCGTTAAGGATACTGAGGTGGTTTTTGCTCCCGGCGAAACCTCTAAGAATATTGAAATAAGCCTTGTCAATGATGAGGAGTTTGAATTCGATGATGAATTCATTGTCGTATTCTCTGAGATAAAGAATGCCACTTTTAGCATTTTGCAAACGAAAGTTGTTATTCTGAATGACGATACATATACGCCCGAAATAGCTGCCGACGGACCTATCACCCCGGAATTTTATCCAGGAATGAAACTGGTTTGGAATGAGGATTTTTCGGTCTCCAGCATTAATACAGCAACCTGGACTTTTGAGAAAGGTGCTGGTGGTTGGGGTAACAATGAACTTCAGGAATATACTGATTATGCAGAAAATGCTTTCATATCGGATGGTAAACTTAATATTGTTGCAACTAAAACTCCTAATGGAGGATATCGTTCAGCGCGCATGATCACCAAAGGCCGAAATGAGTTTACTTATGGCAGAATTGATATCCGTGCTAAATTACCGGTAGGGCAGGGGATATGGCCTGCCCTATGGATGCTGGGTTCCAACATAAGCCAGGTAAGCTGGCCTGCCTGCGGCGAAATTGATATCATGGAATACCTTGGTCATGATCCATCACGCGTTTACGGTACCGCGCATTATACTAATAACGGCCATCTTTACAAAGGCGATTCATTTACTTTGCCAGAGGGGAAAGGTTTTAATGAAAAATTCCACGTGTTTACAATCTTATGGCAGGAAAACTCAATAATATGGTACGTCGATTACCAGAAATATTTCGAAGTAACTTCAGGTTCTGTCAGGTTTGATGCGTTCAGGTTATCTCAGTTTTTTATTTTCAATGTTGCTGTTGGAGGCAACTGGCCTGGAAGTCCTAATACTTCTACCGTTTTTCCTCAAACCATGCAGGTGGATTATGTAAGGGTTTTCCAGCCGTTATAAGTCTCGTTTCAGATACCGCCGGAAAGGTTGTTTTTCAGATAAATAAGGGCTGGGGATTACTGAATAATATGGTTTTGAGCGTTGGGACTGCCAACAAAGGGAACATCTGGCATGGTCCTGACAACGGAATAGTTCTTATTAACTTTTTTTGCCTCTAACCTATATTCAAAACTATTTTGAAATAGGTTCATGAAATTCATCAACGCGGGCAGGAGAGTATCTTTATCTGGGAAGTACATGAGGTCTATTAAAAAATTAGAAGAATTGTATCCGGACATTACTCCCTGTGAAATAAGCCTTTGTGCCTGCCTGCTGCTGAATATTTCGAACAAGGAAATAGCTGCCCTGATGAACATCAGTACCCGCGGAGTTGAGATAAGCCAATACTTTATACAAAAAAACTGGAGCTGAAGCGCACTGCATACCTAACTGATTTTATAATGAGACGTTAGGTTTGGAAAACTGGATTTTTGGCGGAAAGTCAAAATAATCTTTTTCTGTTAAACTCATTTTACTAACTTTTCAAAAAAATAAGCGGAAAATCTGTAGTACACAAATTGGAACTTTGAAATTTCTAAAATATTGAAAAACAAATATCTATATCAATATAGTTGCAAAATAGGTTAACTAATCTAGTTTAACTTAGTTTGCACGAATTTGCAATTATTTTAAAATGCCTATAGCTTTTTCATACCATAAAACAGCACTGCAACTAAACTATTTATCCCTGTATTCTACGTAATTAACGGCGTAGGTAAATCCGTCATTAAATTCAAAAGGCTGAATAGTTACAAACAATCTTTTATTTGATTAACTAATTTGGCAGCATTTATTATGAACTATTCTGAAAATCTGTAGTACGCAAATCGGAATCTACAACTTGTCCACTTTCTGAAAAACTAGCAGCTTTATCAGGATTACTGCAAAGCTGGCAAAAACAAAAAACGCCACCGGATTATCCCGGTGGCGTTTTTTAGTATAGTTAACTTCTTATTAACCCTGAAGTTTAAAGTAGATAGGCATATTGAAAAGAACGCGAACCTGTTTTCCGTTTTGTTTACCAGGACGCCACTGTGGCATCATTTTAACAACGCGGAGAGCTTCTTCATCGCAACCACCACCAATACCGCGAAGTACTTTTACGTCGGTTACGTTGCCTTTTGAGTCAACAACAAACGAAACATAAACTGTACCCTGAATACCGTTTTCGGTAGCCTGCTGAGGATACACGATATTTTTGGCGAGAAAGGTATTGCGTTCAGTTTCTCCACCAGGGAAGGAAGGCATTTCTTCAACAATAGTGAAGACTTCTTTCTTCTCTTCGGGTACTTCGATTACTTCTGCCTTAGTTTCAGCAATAGCAACTTCTTCAACAGTAACTGCTTCGTTAGTCGAAGTTTTTGCCAGATCATCCTGGTTAAAGATGTCCGCATTTTCCACAACTTCTTCGGTAGTAACTACAGGAGCAACAAATTTTACTTTTTGCTCAAGAGCTGCTGGAGGAGGTGGTGGAGGGGGAGGAGGGGGAGGTGCTTCTTCTTTGGGCCTGTCCATATCAATAAACTCAGCACCTGCTGACTTCTCGACATAACCGGCTCTGCTTTTTGCATAATAGCTTGATGCAAGGGGATAGGCCAGTCCTGCAAGTAAAATTGCAATGGCTATCAGTAATGCCCTGTTCATGTGCTTATTATACAATGTACGCAAAATGTACGCTCCGTAAGTTTTATTCCTGCGCTCAAAGACGATTTCGTCCATTGGAGCTACATAAACTTCTTGCTTTGTCATTTTTGTATCTAATATTAAATGTGAACAACAAACTTTGTCAACATCTGATGCGTTATTTTACCGGAGTTGTTGCCGGTTTTCCACTGATCATCTGGTTTTCAGTATCACTGATATCAACAACTGCGTAATTTGCAACCGCGCAGATGGACATTTCATCGATAATGTCAACTAAGTTCTTGTATTTAGCCTTTTCGTCAGCCTTTATCAGGATGATAGGGGCATTTTTGTCAGATTTCTTTATCTCCTTTATTTTCCGGGTTAAAGTTGAATCTGCCATTACCTCAGTTCCTTTGATTACTTTTTCCCTCTGTTCGGTAACAGCTTTGAAAACTATTTTATTACGCTGCAGGAGAATTTTACGAATTCCGTCCTTACTGTAATCAGTAGCAATCAATTGGGGAAGGGGTAATTTAGGATCAGCAACGCCAAAGTAATAGAATATTTTATCATTACCTGAGATTAAAATATTGATGGTTCTGTCAGCTGCAATTTTAGGTGCATCTTTAGGGTCATCCTTCTCTGTCTTATCAGGCATGGTAATGTCCATTGCTTTGGGCTTAGCAAAAGCCGTGGTTAGCATAAAAAAGGTAATCAGCAAGCACATCAAGTCAACCATGGGGGTCATGTCGATATGCGTCGAAAACTTTTTGGCTTTCTTTTTGCCGCCTTTTTGTTTGCCTTCCGCTTGGATTATTTCAGCCATATTACGATTTCTTTAGATTATTAAGATTATGAAAACTATTCTTCCAGTTTGGCTTCATCCTTCATCAGGTTAGTGACCAGATTAAACTTATTAACCTGATTTTCCTGAAGAATATCCATTACGTGTTTTACAGCTTTGAAATCTGCATTTCCGTCGCCTTTAATGGCAACTTCGGCATATTGATTTTGCAGTCGGATAAAACGCACCCATAAATTTAGCTGATTATCAGTAGAGTCAACCGGAATACCTGTTTGAAATGCTTCGCGTTCTTTTGAATCGCTGGTATTTAAATAGGCTTTCATTTTTTCCATTGGCATCCCGAAGGAAGCGCCTGTCGAAAATGTTTTTAACTCTTTATCAGTAAAACTTAGTTTGTATTGTTCCGCCATTTTCTTCAAAACTTCTTTTCTGATTAGTACGGATGTATCTGTTCCATTATCAAAAGTGAGGAACACTTTATTATCCTTTCCAACCAGAATAGTAATGACATTCTTATCTGGAGCAACTTTTTCGCTAACGGAACTGGGAGTATCAATTTGTGTTGCTTCCGTAGGACGAAATGAAGTTGTTAACATAAAGAATGTAAGCAATAGGGCAAATAAATCCACCATAGGTGTCATGTCTATATGTGGAGTCCTTACCGGTGCTTTAATTTTTGGCATGGTTTCTTTTTTTTTAGTAGTAAAAACCGGGCGCTAAGCGCCTTGAATCAATAAATGCTTTGTGCAACCCTTATTTAGCCTGGGCTGCAAAAGTCTGAGTAAGACTGAATCCAGCTTCGTCAATTTTGTAGGTCATGCCATCAATTTTCGTTGAGAAATAATTGTAGAAAATGATAGCGAGTGTTGATCCTGTAATACCAAATGCAGTATTGATAAGGGCTTCCGAAATACCGGTTGCAAGAGCAAGAGCATCAGGAGCACCAGCTTGAGCCAAAGCAGCAAATGCACGGATCATACCAAGTACAGTACCGATAAGACCGATAAGTACAGAGATTGAAGCAATGGTAGATAAAATAACAAGGTTACGTGATAGCATAGGAAGTTCAAGAGCAGTTGCTTCTTCGAATTCTTTCTGTAACGAAACAAGTTTTTGATCCTTATCAAGTTTAGTATCTAATTGTAACTCTTTGTATTTAATCAAACCTGCTTTCATTACATTACCAATTGAACCTTTTTGTTTGTCGCAGGCAACGATAGCCTGATCGATCTGATTGTTTTTCAGAAAGTTCTGAAGGTTAGTTACGAATAGGTTTGTTGCACCTGTACCTTTTGCTTTACGAAGTGTTAATGCTCTTTCAATGGTGAAGGTAAGAAGTACGATAATAAGAGTGATAAGGAGAGGAACAATGTAACCCCCTTTGTAAACCATCGCCAGGTAGTTGCCCGGTATCGGATGGCCATCTGGATTGCCACCTTCAAAGTTAACAGGGTTTCCTAATACATAGAAGTAAATTAGGAATGCGATTGCCAGGGCGATAAGAATTGCTCCAGTTGCGAAAGCTGAACGAAGTGTTTCTTTCAACGATTGACCGTTTTTGCTCATTTTGATAAGATTTAAGATTAGTGAATGGTATTTAATTGTTTTTGGGTGAATTCAGTAGTAAACTTATCGCAAAGATAAAAGATTTTCTCTTTTAAAAAAGACTTTGACTTGCGAAGATTGATTTTTATTGCAAAAAAGTAATTTTCAGTAAAATGTTATCCGCTAAAGATGTTTTATTTTACTGAAAATCAGTTTAATGTGTTATTATTGTTTGAAATTTTTTGGCTTATATTCCGGACAACGTGCTTTCAGATCTTTTAAAGCACTCATGGCATTCTCATATGTTGGGTCAATTGCCAGGATTTTATCCCAATACTCAGCCGATTCGCAGTATTTTTTGTTAACCAGGTAATAATACCCCAGGTAATTATATGCTTCGAAAAGATCTTTCGAATACTTTACAGAATCAGCGCTAGCCTTTTCTACCAGTATATCATAAAAGGGCTTGGCAAGTCCTTCTTTTGTTTCGGGATCCAGGTTAGAGTAAATTCTGGCACGGAAAAGATAAGCAGGCTCAAAATCAACACTCATCCTGTTTACTTTAGCTAAAGCGGAATCAGCTTCAGCCCAGTTTTGGGCGTAATAGTAGGCCAGACCCATCTTCCAGTAATCATTGATGCCGGCATTAGGATACTGAATTTTTATTTTATAGGTATCACCTGCGTTCTGATATTTTTTCGCTTTGCTGTATAAAGATGCTATTTCAGTTAAAAGATCAAGATTGGTGCTGTCTGCTTCAAAAGCTTTGGTGAGGCTGATAATACCTAAGGAATCCTGACCGTTTTTAAGCAGAATGCGACCATCATAAGCATAATCTTTTGATGTGATCTTTTCGGCAGGAGCATTTTTCATGAATTTCTCCATATAAAACTTTGCCTTTGGAAACTGTTTTTCTTCAAAATAGGAGTATGCGAGTGCACGGTTCAGATCATTGAAAGAGGTAGAATCCATTGCCATTATCTGGCGAATCTGCTCAATAGCTCCAGGATAGTCTTCGGTTTGTATCAACATATTGGCATACCTGCGTTTGGCAGCGATATTGCTGCTGCTGAGATCAAGGTATTTTTTGAAATTTTCTTTCGATTTTTCCTTATCCTTTGTTTTGGCGTAAAGGAATCCCATTTCGAGGTAGGCGGGTGCGAAGGATGGATCGATTGCAAGTGCTTCCTGGTAATAGGTAAGAGCATCCTGATAGCTGTTAATACGCGTGTACAATTGACCAAGTCTTACGCGAGCTCTTTTCGACTGTGGCGCAAAATCCTGTGATCTTTTATAATTCTCAGCTGCTTTACTTCCGTTATTAAATGTATTTATCCAATAATCGCCAAGCACCAGGTATAATTCCGGGTTTTTAAGATCAAGTGAAGCAGCTCTTCTTAAAAAGCCAAGAACTGTTGCACTATCCTTACTGTTAACAGTTACATAAGCTTCGGCCAACTGAACCAGAAGTGTTGCCTGTTCGGGTTTGCTAAGTGCGGATTTTACCTTTCTTGCAGGAAGAAAAGTTTGTGCCTTGGCGAAATTTTCATCGGCAACAGTTTTGTTCTTCTCTATAAGTGCAACTTTCCCAAGTCCAACATAGTTAAGAGGTTCGTTCGGATTGGCAGCAATACCCTTATTATAACGTTCAACAGCTTTTTTGGCAATTGCTTCGAACGAAATATTGGTAGGATCAATAAAATAGGAGGCTAATTGATTTTCACCACTATAGTAGTAATACTTGCCATTGGCTGGCTCTGCTTTGATAAGGGCATTAAAAGCATTATCAGCAGCCTCAAATTGCTCCTGGTTTGTCATATTTAAGGCCTTATTTAAATCCTGGCCCGATGCAATACCTCCGATTATCAGCAAACTTACGCCAATGAAGGTTTTTGTGATCATTCTCGTAACTCGTAACATAATGTTTCCTCCTGTATGATTGGTGAATTAGTCTTTCTACTTACTTTTTTATTTCTATTAATCTGATCGGCATG
>JBBSDG010000161.1:0-9354 GCA_038249635.1 Bacteroidales bacterium
AGGGCGTCTGACACTGCAAAGTAATTACGAATGACTATTTACGAATGATGATTTGCTGAAGATTTTGGGAATTATTCATAAGCTACCTTTTAAAAAAAATCGTAAATCGTACCTCGTAAATCGTACCTTCTTATTCACACCTCGTAAATCCTTATTGTTTTACAGAATTTTATCCTTAAAAAACTTATACGTTTCCACCTGGGAGTTAATCTTCAGGTTCGGATTTCCTTTTACATACTGGTTCGATTTGGTGGAGGTGATCATTCTGGCTTTAGTATTATCGCGCAGTTGTATCTGTAGCAGCGTCATGAGTTCGCGCTGTAATTCGCGATCAAAAACGGGGCACGCCACTTCAATGCGGTTGTCGAAATTGCGTTCCATCCAGTCGGCTGATGAAATATAATACAGTTCATTCCCTCCGTTGGCAAACACCATTACACGAGTGTGTTCCAGGAAACGGCCAACAATGGTTATAGCTTCTATATTTTCGCTCAGGTTAGCAACACCGGGCTGCAGCACACTTATTCCCCTGATGATCAATTTTATTTTTACACCTGCTGAACTTGCTTCATAAAGTTTTTTAACGGTTTTGATGTCGGTAAGATTATTGATTTTCAGGATTACCCAGGCATCAATACCCGCTTTAGCATTCCTGATTTCGTTATTCAGCAACTTTATAAAATGGTTCCTCAAATGAAAAGGCGCAACTAAGAGTTTGGAAAACCTGGGCGCGTTATAAATGGACTCAAACAGGTGAAAAACGCTGTTTACATCTGCAACTATTTCTTTATCAGCGGTAAGTATTGTAACATCGGTATATACCTTAGCTGTTGTTTCGTTGAAATTTCCGGTACCTATGGCCGCATAATAAACATTTCGCACACCTTCCCGTCGGCGGATTAGCAGCAATTTGGCATGAACCTTATATCCCGGTATGGATTGAATTACGCGAACGCCTTCTTCCTGCATTTTTTCTGCCCAGGAAATATTCGCCACTTCGTCGAAGCGGGCCTGCACTTCGAGGAAAACAGTTACTTCTTTTCCATTGCGGGCAGCGTTTATCAATGCATTCACTACGTTACTGTTACTGGCCACGCGGTAAAGTGTCATTTTTATGGCTCTTACCTGTGGGTCGAGGGAGGCTTCGCGCAGCAGGTCTATCAGGTATTGGAACGACTGGTACGGATATTGCAGCAGGTAGTCTCTTTCTTTGATACCGGCCAGTATGCTTTTTGTTACCCGCAATCCCTGATGCTCGAGCGGGGGCATAGGGCTGAACTCCATATCTGACGGGCCTATATTGGGGAAACTCACAAAATCTTTGAAATTATGATACTTGCCGCCTGCTGATATGGTATCACTCTGGCTGATATTAAGTTTAGCAAGTAACTGTTTCAGAAGCCGTTCGGGCATATGCCGGTCGTAAACAAACCTCACCGGCGGGGCTATTTCCCGTTGCTTCAGTCCTTCGGTCATTAGTTCCAGGAAGCTTTTCGAAACATCATTGTCGATATCGAGTTCTGCATCACGGGTAAACTTTATCGCGTAAGCTTTATACGAAGTGAATCCGAAAACCGAAAAAATTTCGCCGAGGCAATGGCGGATCACGTCATCCAGAAGAATAATAAATTTCTTTTCCTTTTCAGAAGGAAGTATCAGAAAACGGGAAAGTGTGTTAACCGGCATCTCAACGAGTGCATACTTTTCGAGTGCCGGTTTGCCCTTAACCTGCAATACAACAGCGAGGTACAGTGAATGATCGTGAAGTGATGTGGCTTTCAGATTATTTAGAATAATGGGGAAAAGGCATGGGCGCACATATTCCCTGAAATGCCGTTCAACAAAATTACTCTGCTCAGATGTTAATTCGGAATCATTTAAAACAAAAATATTATTCTCGGCAAGCTCACGAATTACGGTGTTATAGATGTGTTCAAATTCTTTCTGCTGATACTTGGTAATCCGGTTAATTTCGCGGAGCGTTTTACGTGGATTAAGGTATTTTTCGTGAAAAATGCCTTTCTCCATGCTTAGCATACGGTTTACGGTAGCCACCCTTACCCGGTAAAACTCATCGAGGTTATTGGAATATATACCAAGGAATTTGATGCGGCTAACCAATGGAGTAGAAGGATCGGCAGCTTCCTGCAAGACTCTCTCGTTAAAATGAAGCCAGCTGATTTCCCTGTTTAAAATATTGTTTTTGGTTCCTGCCATAAAGGTTCGCGAATTAATTTCCTGATTTAAAAGCGTATATTGTCTAACAGAATAAAGTGAGTTTTTGTTTGTATAAAATTACGAAAAAAACGAGTTGCGTTGCAAAGAATAAGTGCTTTCACCAGTAACGGATATTTAGTAAAGATAATGCAACAGCTTATACAGGAAGTTAAGTAAATATTAAGTTTTACCGTTCAGTGTATAAACTTGAGGGTTTTTAACGGCTTATATTTCTTATGTGTCCGGTATTTCATAATTAATAGTGATAATTGTTCAGCATTGTTGGAGCTGATTTGTTTTTGCTGGCAACCAACATCCAATAAGTGCAAGGTGGGAAAATAGCTTTTTACAACACACTCACAATTTGACAGCCGCACAATGCAAATACATGGCTTTATGGTTTATCGGCTTTTTGAACTAAATGTATTTTGTGTGTGATACACCTTAATAATACGATTCCATCCACCCGCAACAAGTGATGCAGATGGATGAAGGGAAACAGCAGTCCTGTATTTGTTTATTTATTCCGGGCTTAAAGGTTAAGCCAGGGAATGCTTATTACAACATTCCCGGCCAAACAGTAAAGTTCTGAATGACTTTCGCTTTTTTGAGGTCTGACCATTTTGCTATATCCAGGTTCACTGAAACAACGCCTGTAGTAGGCAATGATTCGAGTTTAGGATCTGCAAAATGATTTGCCGTTATTGTAATAACCGGATTATGACCCACAATCATAACACTGTTTGTTGAATCGTCGAGGCCTTCAATGATTTCGAGAGCATCCTTATCGTCGCCGGTGAAAAGTTTTTCGTTGGAAACGACTTTGTTAGCCTGGAAACCAAGTTTGTCGGCAATAATCAGTGCAGTTGCATAAGCTCTTTCGGCCGGGCTGGTTATAATCTGATCAATAACGGGTTTGCTTTCGGCCATAAACAGGGCAACCCTGCATGTACGTGCAACTCCGGTATCAGTAAGCATTCTGTCAGCATCAGCAATGTTAGCACTTGCCGGTATGGTTTTGCCATGACGAACAATATATACAGTTTTCATAAGGTGGGATTAATTTATTGTAAATTTTCTGTAAACATACAAAATAAGTTTAAACGCAAAAGCGGTATCCGAAAATTTAAGGAAACCGCTTTAAAAATCGTATTTGTATAAAGTATTTAAACAAAACCAGGCAGCAAATAAATTGATCATGATTCCTGTTTTAAGGTCTTTTCTTCACTGGTTTTTACTTTTTCATCCTCACTTCCTATCCTTCTCCCAGTCACCCACTCACACTTTCATCCATCTCCCCATCCCTCAGTCCCTCTTTCCCTCCCTCAGTCCCTCTTTCCCTCACTCTTTCCCTCTTTCCCTCACTCTTTCCCTCAGTCACTCAGTCTCCCCATCTCCCCATCTCCCCATCTCCCCTTCTTCCACTCCCCCCCATCTCCCGCTCCCCCTCACTCCACCTCCTCAATTACACTTGTCCTCTCAAACTACTTTAAAGTGTCAGTTGAAAAAGCCATCCTCTTTTTCGACGGCGGGAATACCGAGAAATTTACATACCGGTATGGATTGAGTTTCATATCTGTAATCAGCTCATTAAGTTGTGCAGCCGATTTGTTGAGGTTGTCGTACAATTTCTTGTCGTTAATCAGCAAGCCGATAGAGCCTTGACCGTTGTCGATTTTTGTAGTAATGCCATCCAAACGGGCCAATACGCTGCTCACATTTGCAAGTGTACCTGCCAGATTGGCTCTGGCGAGTGTATCCGTTATCTTTGAGAAATTTGTGAGGATATTAGAGATATTATCATCATTCTTTCTGAAATTTTCAGTAATAGATTCTACGTTAAACATTATCCGTTCAAGCCTTTTTCGTTGCCCGTAAACTAAAGTATCCATGTTGTAAGTGGTGTTTTCGAGGTTGCTGAGCGTTGTGTGGATGCTTTCGAACGAAGCAATAAGGTTTCTGCGTGTATCTGAATTAAAAACTGTATGAAGCACCGTAACCATGGTATCGAGAGATGAAAGCAGGTTCTCAGCTTTTAGTTTTATCGGGGCAACCTGTTTGTTCACTTCATCTGAAAGCGACATCTGCGATCCGCCTATTAAAGTGTCTCCGTCTTTGGCTTCTGTTTTTGAGTCTCCAAAAACGATTTCGATATTTTTAGTTCCCAGTAAATCGAGACTAAAAATACGTGCTATCGAATTTGAGGGAATAAATACAGCCTCCGAAACAGTGAGTTCCAGAAGTATTTTAGGCGAATTTTCAGTCAGAAACCTCATATCGGTAACTTTACCGACATTAAGCCCATTGATGGATACAGGCGCGGCATCCTGAATACCTGAAGTAGCATCATAAACAGCATAAAAGGTGCGGTTTATTTTAAAGATGTCCTTGCCTTTGATGAAATTAATGGCAATAATAAAAAGTGTTAATGTAACAATCCCAAAGACACCTATCTTGATTTCACGACTTATTTTTATTTTCATTGTTCCTGTCGAAATTTTGACAAATTTACTACTTTTTTTCTGTTAGTCGCTTTGCTTCCTCATTTGTGATACGGTCTTTCCCTTTAAAAGCTACCACAAAAGCATCTTTATATCCCAGGCCAGCCAGTTCCTTTCGTTTTTGCAGTGCTTCGTCCATGCTGCCGAAATCACCGGACGTGTATTTGTAGGATCCGCTATGAACATACATTTTAACATTATCAATTCCTTTAAATAACTTTGAATCAACTGGTTTGGCATCGGGATACATAGCAAATTGCACCCGAAAGGAAACCATGCCAGCATCGGCTTGTTTGGTTGTAACCGAATCGGGTTTCTTTCCCTGGGTTGCAATGTCGGGCTTTGAATTGCGGTTACCTTTGTTTCGAAGTATATCGAGCGAGCGGTTTGTAACTATCAGGGTATCGGATTTTTGCTCTTCAGGCTGACGTTTCTCAAGCTGGTTTTTGTAATCACGCAAAGCTTTGAAAATAGCCTGTGCCATTTGATCCTGTCCATTTTCGGATAAAAGAAATTTTTCATTACCAGGATTACTTATAAAACCGGTTTCGATCAACACTCCAGGCATGGCAGTTTTATATAAAACCAGAAACCCGGCTTGTTTAACTCCGCGGTTCACCATATGCAGGTTATCAACCAACTGATGCTGCACTTTGCCTGCAAAAGCAAGGCTCCTGTCAAGAAATGCATTTTGCATCATACTGAAAAATATATTTCCTTCGGGTGAATTCGGGTCGAAGCCGTCGTATTTTTCTACATAATCATCTTCAAGAAGGATAGCAGCATTTTCGGCCTTGGCTACTGCCAGGTTAGCTTCGCTTTTGTGAAGCCCCATCACAAATGTCTCAACGCCATATGCTGCAGGCGATTTAGTCGAATTACAGTGTACCGAGATAAAAAGGTCAGCTTTATTTTCGTTGGCAATACGCGCCCGGCGATACAGCTCAACAAAAGTATCATCACTTCGGGTAAGGATCACTTTTACCCCTTTCATATTGTCGTGGATATAATCGCGTAGCTTGAGTACAATGGCCAGGGTAATGTCTTTTTCGCGCGAATTTTTTCCCAAAGCACCTGTGTCGTGGCCTCCGTGCCCTGCATCGAGAACAACTGTATTTACCTTCTGTGCACTTGCGAAACTCACAAAAAAATATAAAAGGCACAGAATAAGAAATCTCTGATCATTACGTTTTTCTGTCATCAACTGATTTTGTTTAGCTTTGCACGTTTGTTAAAAACACCAACAACTTTACGAGTGTGTTTAGTAGTCAGTATTTTAACCTAAAAAACCCCTTTGTTTTGTTCACTAATGGGTACTTATCAACCTTTATATCAGCTTACAAATTTAACACCATAACTTATTTTCCCTCCTAATTGGTACCGAAGTTACAAACAAAGAACCGGTTAATAACCATAATCCTGCTGCTGTCAGTTATTATTTCTGTTCAGGCAAGGGGGTATTTGTTTTTCAGTCCATCTGATGGATCTGTTTCTGCATATACATTAAATCCGGATACACTTCTTGTTCCTGCTCCTGTTATTTCTGCAAGGAATGATCTGGATACCACTCAGAATGGTAACGCATTGCCCGGAGAGTTAGTATCAGCAGATACTACTGAAATTGAAAAAAGTGCAAATAAGTTCATGCTTACGGCTAAAATTGATTATGCTTCGGCCGACTCGCTGAGTATGGATATTAAAAACAAAATGGTTTGGTTGTATGGAAATGCCAGTATTGAATATGAGGATATTACATTAAAAGCCTCTCTTATTTCGATTGACCTTGACAAGAACACTATTCATGCTTATGCTACCGAGGACTCGCTTGGTAATCCGGTAGGTACTCCTGAATTTAAACAAGGCGATTTAAGTTTCAAATCGAAAGAGATTGCATATAATTTCACTACGAAAAAAGGGTTAATTCAAAATGTAATTACCAAAGAGGGCGATGGTTATATTCACGGAAGTGTATTAAAGAAAATTAACGACAGCGTTACCGATGTGGGCCGCGGCGAATATACTACCTGCGACCTGGCCGAGCATCCGCATTTTTCGTTAAAATTTACCAAGGCCAAAGTTTTAAGCGGAAATATGATTGTTACTGGTCCGGCCTGGATATCTATTGAAGGAGTTCCGCTACCATTAGTACTTCCTTTCGGGCTTTTCCCGAATAAAAAAGGACGCAGTTCCGGACTCATAATTCCCCGGTATGGCGAATCAGCCGACCGTGGTTTTTTTCTGGAAGACGGAGGCTACTATTTTGGGCTGAACGATTATTTTGATCTCAAACTCACCGGCGATATTTATTCGCGGGGCAGTTGGGCATTGAAACCCATAATGAGCTATAAAAAAAGATACAAGTATTCGGGCAATTTTAGTTTTAAATACGCCAAAACTATTAGTGGTTACCCCGGTGATGCGAATTACTATAATAAAAACGACTTTAATATAAACTGGTCGCACCGCCAGGATCCAAAATCGCGTCCTAATTCTATTTTTTCGGCAAGCGTTAATGCCGGATCAAGTAGTTTCAGCAAATACAATCCCTCCACTGTTAACGACTTTCTGAGCAATCAATTTTCGTCGAGTATAACATACGATTTGAAATTAGGGAATATTGGACAACTAACAACCAGTGCCAGACACAGCCAGAATACACAATCTCGCCAGGTAACTTTATCCCTCCCCGAGGTAGCTTTCGGTATTAACAGAATATACCCATTTAAGCGTAAAACGCAGACCGGCAAAGCAGCTTGGTACGAATCCATCAATGCTACCTATAAAGTGGACATAAAGAATGAATTGAATACAATCGATTCTTTGGTGTTCAAGCCTGATGTGTTTGACCGCTTTGTAAACGGCATTAGACACAGCATCCCAATAAGCGGATCATTTAAAGTGCTGAAATATTTTTCGTGGAGTAACAGCATAAACTATACCGAAAGGTGGTACAGCAAAACTATTCGTAAAACATGGGTTGACGATACCATCACTAAAAATGGAATTATAAGTTACGGCTCAGTTGATATTGATACGATTACCGGTTTTAAAACTGCACGTGATTATAGTTTCAGTTCATCGCTCAGCACCACCATTTATGGCATGAAACAATTCCGGAAAGGGTATATCCGTGCCATCAGGCATGTGGTAAGGCCATCGGTTGGATTTAGCTTTTTGCCTGATTTTGGCAAGGAGGAACTTGGGTACTGGAAAACGGTGCAAACAGATGCATCGGGGAAAATGGAAAAATATTCCGTATTTGGCGGATATGGAACCTTCCAGCCTTTGTATGGTGCTCCTCCTGAAAGGAAATCGGGTGCTATAAATATTGGGCTTACCAATAATCTTGAGATGAAAGTACGTTCGAACAAAGATACGGTTACCGGAACCCAAAAAATAATGCTGATCGACAACTTTTCCATTTCAACCTCCTACGACCTGGCTAAAGATTCGCTCCGTTGGTCCGACATAAGCCTTTCGGCGCGCACCACTCTGTTTAAAAAAATACAAGTCAGCTATAACAGTGTTTATAGTCCTTACGGATTGTACCGTCAGCCTTTTTATGGATACACTATGCTGGATTATTACAGGAATCCTTTCTACAACCCAATTCCCGGGCCTGTAATAAATAAGTCGCAATATTCGATAAATAAAAAACCTCTGCGGTTTATGAATGCCGGTTGGAACCTGAGTTTTGGATATGATCTGAAGCCCAAAACCAAGGTTAAGAAAAAACCTGTTCCCGGCTCAGCATCAACCCCGGAAATTGAAGATCTTGCCAGCAATCCGCATTTGTATATCGACTGGGATAATCCATGGTCGTTGCATGTAGATTATAACTTCAGCCTGCGAACCACACCTGTACTTACAACGGGTGAACTTGAGCGTGATATAATACAAACATTACGTATGGCTGGTGATGTGAATGTTACCGAAAAATGGAAGTTTTCGGCACAAACCGGTTACGACTTTCAGCAAAAAGCATTTGCATATACCTCAATTACAATCTACCGCAACCTTCATTGCTGGGAAATGCGCATGAGCTGGATTCCTTATGGAACACAGAAAAGCTGGAATTTCCAGATCAATGCAAAATCTTCCTTATTGCAGGATTTAAAACTGACCAAGAAAAAAGATTTCAGGGATAGCTACTAGGTAACTTGCTTTCAATAGCCACCAGGTTTGAGCTACAAACGAAAACAAGTTACAGGCAGAAACCGCATTTCTTTTTCTTTTTCAATATCTTTTACAATCTATGCTTACGCTAACGGAATCGTAAACGAAAATACAGAACCTTTGCCCTCCTGGCTTCTTATGGTTAAATTGCCACCGTGCTTTTCGGCCATTTCTTTTACCAGTATAAGCCCAAGCCCGGCACCTTGTTCGTTGGCTGTTCCAACAAGGCTGAAATGATCATCAAGGTTGAAAATTTCAGCAATTGTATTGGCCGACATACCGACTCCTGTATCGGAAACACTGATTTCGAGGCATTTCTGTTGAAGCTTGGATTTGATGTTGTCTTTTAGCTCATACCTGAGCCTGATGTTTGCATCAAAGGTAACTGTGCCTCCTGTAAAAGTGAATTTTATAGCATTCGTTGTCAGGTTAAGCAAAATGGAATGTACCATCTGCCGAT
>JBBSDG010000162.1:0-9286 GCA_038249635.1 Bacteroidales bacterium
TATATGCCGGTCAATCTATATTTTGTCTTCGGTTGCCTCACTGCATATTTCAGAAAAATTAACTGAACACCTGGGCGAAATTTCAGGAATTCTGTTTTTTCTGATGGGTGCCATGACCATTGTGGAGCTTATTGATGCGCACGATGGTTGTGAGGTAATTACAAAGACAATCACAACAATGAATAAGCGAAAGTTGATTGGGATAATCGGCTTTCTTACATTTTCCCTTTGAGCAATTCCCGATAAGCTTACAACTACCATAGGAATGGTTACTTTGCGGGTGCCGTAACAAACCTTCTTCAACGTCAGATATTAGGGTTATAACAACTTCATTTCTATTCATTTGGCTTGTTACTACCAGGATTGTTTCGAGGTTTTGAAACTACTTTTTCGACGGTGTATTAACAGCGAAAAAGAAAAACGAACTGGATCACTTTACTAAAAATGGTCACTTCCTGGAAAATAACTACTTTTAGTGCAGAAAAATAAACCATGAACATCCTGCTAGCAGAAGATGAGCTTAAGGTGGCAACCTTTATTTAAAAAAAATCTTGAAAAGCATAATTTCACGGCTGAAATTGCTATGATGGACAGGTTGCCGAAAGAATGTTCATGCAGTTTGATTATGACCTTGTAATACTTGATGTTATTATACCGTACATTATCGGTGTAGAACTTTGCAAAAGGATTAAAGCTTTAAAGCCTTCAATGCCGGTATTACTGCTTACCGCTTTGGGTACTACCAAAGATAAATTAACAGGTTTTGATGCCGGGGCTGATGACTACCTGGTTAAACCTTTTGAGTTCAGGGAACTACTGGCCAGGATTAAAGCGGTAAGTAAACGTGCATCAGGTGTGGCTTTACCTGGAAACCACTTAGTTGTAAGCGACCTTGAACTGAATCTGGATAAGAAAGTTGCCGTGAGGGGCAACAGCCAGATTAATCTTACTGCCAAAGAATACATGTTGCTTGAGTTTTTTATGCGAAATCCAGGCCGGGTACTTTCGAGGGCTGATATTGCTGCTAATGTGTGGGAAATTACGTTTGATACCGGCACCAATATAGTGGATGTATATGTTAATATGCTCGAAAAAAAACAGACAAGGAATTCCCGGCAAAGCTGATACACACACGGTTTGGAATGGGTTATACATTCGGGGAGGATCAGGGATGAAGATAAGGACTAAACTAACACTTCAATTTTTAAGTTTTACGGCCCTTATCTTACTGGGATCCTCTATTGCTTAAGTTGTTATATTTTTGCTTATCATATTTGCATATTGTTGACTATCATTGATTTACATGTATATTATTTTAACCTTAATTTTTGTATCGCCGCTTAGATTAAAAGATGCCTTATCAAAAGAAGGCCTGTTGGAAAAACCAATGGATTGAAAATTGGAAAAGCCAATTCCTTCTTTGGGTAAGATTAATCCTTTCTTTATTTTTCCATTGTTGTCTTCGTCGTGAAGTATATTCACCGCGTACTTTCCCGCCGGCAGGTTTCCGAAGTTTACAGATACTGAACCATTTACAATTTTATCCGTAAGTTTCTTCAGATATTTCGTATAATGTTCATCCGGGAATGCATCCTCACGGTTATACAAAGCAAAAAGAACCGTTCCTGTTGAATTGCGGAGCTTATCCACTTCTACTGTTAGTGAAAAGCCTGTAGTTGTTTCTGCCGGGATAAAGGAGCTGACGGAAATAAGCAGAAATGTCCCTATACAAATGCTATAAATATGTTTAATTAGCTGTTTCATTGGTATTTGCAATTACGGTTTTAATGTTTTTATTAGTTATTTTTTTACCAAACTTCTCTTTTGTTCTGTCCACAAGATAGTACACCATCGGGACTAAATACACAGTCAAAATCATAGAGGACAGCAACCCGCCAATAATTACCCAGGCCAGGCCGTTTTTCCATTCGCTGGCAGTGCCTCTGGCCAATGCAATTGGCAACATACCAATTGCCATAGCAAGTGTGGTCATTAAGATGGGGCGCATACGCTCTTTACCGGCAATAATCAGCGCCTCTTTATAATATTTCCCCTGCGCTTTCAATTGATTGGTAAAATCCACAATCAAAATGGCATTTTTTGTTACCAGCCCCATGAGCATGATCAGGCCTAACTGTGCGAACAAGGTTAAATTATTTAACGATAAGTTTAAGGCCAGAAAAGCTCCGATTGCTGCCATCGGAATAGCAAATAAAGCCACAAACGGATAGATATAGCTGTCATACAGCGCTATCATAATGAGGTAAATAAGTATAAATGAGATTAGAAGCACGGAACCCAAAGCACCAAAGCTTTCGTTTTGTGTCTTGATATCTGCTCCCCATGTCAATTTTACACCTTCGGGCAAAGGTTGTGTTTTCAGAAAACTGATTGCATCATCAGCTAAAGTTCCCGATGGCCTTCCGAACGATTCGGAAGTAATGGTTACAGAAGCTTGACGGTCTAATCTTTCGAGCAACGAAGGCGAATTATCCTGCTTCACTTCCGCAAACTGCGAAACTTCAACAGGGATATTCATCGGATTTACGATTAAAAAGTTTTGTACATCTTCGTAATTTTTCCGGTCAAAGTCATCCAGCCAGATCCTCACCGGATATTCTGTTCCATTTTCAGTTAAGGTGGCATCATCGTTTCCTGTAAAGGCTGTTCTTAAATTTGATCCTACATAAGCAGTTGTTAACCCCAGCCGCTGCATCTTATCTTTGTCGGGAATCACCTTGTATTCCGGACTTCCTTCTTTTACAGATAGTTGCACATTGTCGGCACCGGGAATTTTCTCAATGGCAGCTTTTAGTTTATCTCCTGTTTTCATTACTAAGGCCAGGTCGCTGCCGCTCAGGGTTATTTTGATAGGTGACTGTTTGGGTAACAATCCTAAAACCGCCATCGAAAAGTTAACTCCGGGAAACTCTTTGTTGAGTTCTTTGCGAAGAGATTTCATAAATGGCTCTGTTTTAATGCCTCTTACTTTTTCGGGCTTCAACTGAATGGTAAATTCGGATAAATTGGCTGAGCCAACTCCCAAACTGCCAATCCCTGTGCTTGGTCCGGCAATATTGCTGAAAAGTGTGGCTACTTCGGGCTGCTGCAAAATGAAATTTTCGACGTTCCGGGTCCTTATATTATTCTCCTGAACGGTTGTTATTTTGTCATATTCCAGATTTAGCCGGAACTTTCCCTGGTCGCCTGTTGACATCATTTCCTTGCCAATAATACCTTGTTTCATGATCACGACTGTCATTACCAAAAGCAAAACAACGATTCCTGTAAAGATAAGTTTATGACTAAGAACCCATTCCAATTGGCGACCATACCACTCGATGAACGTCGTTAATTGCTTTTCGAACCAAAGCAGGAAGCGGTTAACGAAGTTGGTAGGTTGTAAATCCTCCTTTTTGCCAATTCGTGAAGCCAGCCAGGGAACCAGCGTAAAACCAACCAGCAAACTGGTAAGTGTGGAAGTGATTACCACAATCGAAAACTGTTTCAGCATATCGGCAACAAACACCTGCAAAAATAATATTGGAAGAAAAACCACTACGTCGACTAAAGTAATTGAGATAGCAGAGAAACCAATCTCCATCCGGCCATCCATTGCAGCCTCGTGTTTTCCTTTTCCCATATCAAGGTGCCGCTGTATGTTTTCCAGAATTACAATGGCATCATCCACCAGAATTCCGATAATTAACGACATGGCAAGTAAGGTCATCAGGTTTAGCGTGAAACCCATCAACCACATTACGGCAAACGCTGTAATTAATGAAGTAGGAATGGCAATTAAAACAATCAAAGAGTTTCGGTAACTCCTTAAAAACAAGAACATAACCAGTGAAACTAAGATAACTGCTAAAATCAGATCATCAACCACTGAATTTACAGCCGCAATAGTCATGTCGGTTGAATCATCGGCAACATCAAATTTTACCCCAAATTTTGAGTTAGCGCGTTCAATTTGCTTGAGTTTCGCATGAACTAATTTTGAAACTTCCACGGCATTAGCATCTCCTTGTTTTTTCAACAAAAGGCCAATCCCGTTCACGCCGTTGTACCGGCTTACTGAACTTACTTCTTTCACTCCATCAATAACCGTGGCAACATCTTTTACATAAACCGGTATTCCGGGTGCAGGCATGGCTACCTGCACATTCATAATGTCATTTACGGTTGAAAACTTACCGATTAGCCGCACCGAATTGCTTTCCACATCATTTTGAGCTTTCCCTGCCGGTAAATCAATGCCCGATCTGTTAATTGCTTCAACAATCTGGTAAAGTGAAATTTTATACAGTTTTAGTTTATCCTGATCAACTTTTACCTGAACTTCTCTTTCTTCGCCCCCAAGCAAGGTAATTTCTGCCACTCCTTTTAATTGCTGAATTTGAGGAAGATACTCGTCCTTCATCTTTTGATAAAATTCCGTTGCAGGCAATTTACTTGTTGCGCTGATCGAAATAATGGGCAAATCGTTTGGCGAAACTTTACTCATTACAGGACTCAGAATATCGGCTGGCAAGTCTTTGCGAATATTGTCGATATACCGCTGGGCATCCTGCATGGCAATATTCAGATTGGTGCCGTATTTCAGGTTGGCAATAATTACGGAGGCATTGGGCATCGACTTTGTCTCCAGATAATCTACGCCTTCGAGGTTCGACAAAGCATCCTCTATTTTTCTGGAAACAGAAGTCTCCACTTCATTTGGTTCTGCACCCGGATACATTGTTTTTATTACAACTACCGGCTGGTTAAAGTCAGGCAACAGTTCGTACCCCAGGTTTTTAAACCCGATAATCCCCAACAAGGTGAACACGCTGAAAAGAACGATGATCAGCGACGGGCGGTTGATTGCTATTTTTGTGAAATTCATGATTCGTGTTTTTTAATTCGCAATTGAAACATTTGCTCCATCAAACAGGTTAATAAACCCATTGGTTATAATGATATCTCCTTCGGTTAAACCACTCGATACCAGTATTTTATTTTGAATTCTGGATGAAATGGTGACATTTTGAAGAATTGCTTTGCCATTTTTTACCGCATAAACCTGTGGTTGAATATTTGTTCCGACAATAGCAGAAGCCGGGATGATGATATGATGCCCTTCACTATCGGCTTTTACCTGTACCTGCCCGAACATCCCTGATTTTATTTTTAAATCTGTGGTGTTATTGACTGAAAACTGTACCGGGAAACTATTCCCCATAATGGCTTTGCTGCCGGTCATAATAACCTTCCCCGGCAATATAGTTTCAGGATATGCATCAGCAGCAAGCGAATATATTTGATTGGTTTTGAACTGGCTTAACTCCTGCTCGGGAACGTTTACAGTAAATTTCAACGTTGAAATATCTGTAATTTGAAGCAATGGAATACCCGGTGCAGCAAAGGCGCCTACTTCGGTAAGTTTGGCAGTAACAATTCCTCCAAAAGGTGCTGCGATAGTTGTTTTATTGATTTGTTCGAGTAAAGTAGCCCTCTGAACCTTTGCCGATTTTAGCGCTAATTCTGATTTTTCCAATTGAACTCCTTGAATAGCGTCTGCATTAGCAAGCACGGTATAACGTTTTACGTCAGTTTCCAATCCTTCAATTTGAATTTCAGCAGCTTGCAACTGTAGTTTCAGCAACGAGTTGTCCAACTGAATTAAAGTCTGGCCTTTCCTCACAAAACTTCCAACATCAACCAATACCGAATTAATCTTACCCTGGATATCAGCGCTTATTTTTGTTTCCTTATTGGGCTCAAACGTTCCCGGATAGGAAATGATATTTTTTGCACTTTCAAGCTTCAATGTGATGGTTTGCACATGAATGGCCTGCTCTTTGTTAAATTGATAAACTCTGTTTACGGTGGTTTCTTTATTCTTTTTCAGTTGGATTACAACGATGGCGATTATCACCAATGCAATCACCACATAAATTATCGACTTTTTCATGATTACTAATTTTTAAGTGTTATCAGGTTTCCGGTTACGCGTTTATATTCCAATTCTGCTTTACGCAGATTTATCATGGCAACTATATAATTATGCTGTGCTTCGCGAAGTGCATTGTCGGCCAACAGCAAATCGGTAATATTGGCCACGCCTTGTTTATTTTGCAATACGGTGTTATCGTAGATTTTTGTAGCGAGTTCTACCTGTGAATTCACAGTCTCAATATTCTTTTGAGCAAGTGTGTATTGCAGTTCGGCATTCATCTGGTCAAGTTTATTTTTTTCGTTTACTGCTTCCTTTTGGATATTTGTTTTCTCAATTTCTATCCTTTTCTGCGCAATTTTATGTTGGGTAGTTGTGCCGTTAAATAGTGGTATCGAAAGCTGTGTACCTACATACCCAATGGGATGGAAATTAAAAAAGCTGTTAGCATCGGTTGTGCCGAACCCTGTTGTTCCATATACTCCATAAGTGCTCAATGATGGTAGCCTGGAATTTTGCAGACCTTTGAGTTCCGTGCGGGTAAATTCTGTTTTCTTATTAATCAGCAGAATATCAGTGATGATATGCGATTTGAAATCCGATGCAACAATTGTTTTTTCACTTAACAGAACTTCGATGGAATCAGAAATAGGTTTGCCCATCAGGAATTTAAGCGCATTTAACACTTGCTGGTGTTGTGATGATATCGTACTCCGTTGGGTCGTTAACTGCTGCAGTTGCAATTCGAGCCTATCCACATCCGTTCCTTTGGCAAGTTGCTGCTGATGCAATAAATTGGTGGTTTGTACAAGCTTCCGGGTGTTTATAATATTGCTATCCATAAAAGACAGTTGATTCAGAAGTATTTGCGCATTGTAATAGGCGTTTGAAACATCTAAAACTGCATCCTCTTCAGTTTTTATTTTCTGAATTTCAGAAATCTCGCTAGCAACCTTTGCTGTTTTTATCGCGCTAAGCGCCATTGGGTTAAAAAGTGGCATAGCGAATTGTAAATTGGCATTCAGGTTTTGCGTAACACCAAACTGCACTTCCTTGTAAGTACCTTCAGGTCCGCCAAAAGCAGCCGCAGGCATTAACTGGTATGGCAGATCGGTATAGTAACGATAGTCGGCCATTGCGTTCAATTTTGGAAGCAGGGTGCTTTTTACTTCTTTGTTTTTCTCTCTGGCAAAGTTTATGTCTTGCTGTGATACCCTGATATTCCGGTTATTCTGTAGTGCGGAATCTATGCATTGCTCCAACGTTAAAGTCTGAGCCTGTGTGTTAATACCTGTAGCCAAAATGATCCAGAATAAAGCAATAAATTTTATTCGTTTGAAGTATTTCATAACATTTGTTTTATGGTAGTGAGCATTCACTAACTTAATTTGACAAAAAAAAGCTATTTACTCTTTTTAGCTTTATTGCTTCCCACCTGTAAAGGTTTGTTTATCAACAAATAAGCTAGTACTCCGAAAACTATTGTAAGTGTTATTCTGAAGATCATCGCTCCAATAGTTTTGGTTTCGAAAATTCCGCCGGAGCTGATGTGAATAGTAAAGCCGATAAACGCGGCAATAAGTATCGTGGAGGAAATTACTAAAAGTTTGGATGTCCATTTTCTGTTTCCTATAAATCCATAAGCAGCAAACAGATAAATTAAGCTGCTCATAAAATTGGCCCAAACCACGATCAGTACATAATTACCTTCCTTTGCTCTGACACCAAACAAATCAAAAATTATAGAAGAGCTAAGGAACAAGGTAACAAATCCAAAAGCAGCTAATAGAACTGCCAATATATAAGGAATCGCTTTTTTCATTTCAAATTACTTTTTAATAAGCGTAAGCAGTGACTGCACCATATTTTCACCATTCCTTTTAATATCGAACTCAAAATTGGCAATTCTCCATTTATACATCAGAAGCCTGAACGTTCCCATCACGATCGACATCAGTTCGTCTGTAGTAACTGTATTGGTAAAAATCCCTTTCTGCTGTCCTTCCATGATGATAGGCATCAGATGTTTTACTTTCACAGCCATCAATTTAATAATGATTTCATTGATGCGCTGACTTTCTTCCATAAATCCGTCGGAAAACACGGCGACTACAAAATGCGGGTTATTGCTGAAAAAATTGAACTGGCTTTGAAAAATGGCTTTAAATTTTGATTCCGGATCATCATCTACAAGAATCGCATTATTCAGCCGTTGATCAATAATTCCGGATACGTAATCGAGCATGACAATAATTATTTCCTCTTTGCTTGTAAAGTGCCGGTAAATGGCGCTTTCGGAAAATTTCATTTCTTTGGCCAGGTTTTTTATTGTTAAACCGCTTACGCCGGAAACAGTAAGTATTTTTCCGGCGACTTCGATAATTTCCAATTGACGGGGAGTAATTTCCATATTGATTTTTACAATTTTATAGATGGATTTTAAAGTACTTTGGTTGCAATGTTTGGCCGCGGAGCTTTTACGACAAGTACCCTGGCAATTTTTTCAGAGCTATTGCTGATGTGATGTACAATATGAGCCGGGCTTTCAATCAATGTATCAGCGTTGCACTCTTCACTTTCTTCCCCGATATGAATGGTAGGGCGGCCTTCCAATACATAAAAGAAAACATCAACCGGTGTTTTGTGAGGTTTCAGACTTTCACCCGGCTTAAGTGCTATCAGCATTACCTGTGCCGATTCCTTGTTATACATTTCCCTTACATCAATTTTGTGGGGAGTTTCTTTTACCGGCTGCTCATGGTATTTAGTGATTTTCATGATTATTTAATTTAAGTTAGTGAATATTCACTCTGCAAAGATAATACATAAATTCGCATTTCGACATTTATTTCAAAAAAAAGTGGACATAATTTTGTGATGAAGAAAAAACAGAGGCAGGAAACCAGATGCGTTATAACGTAGAATTTAAGCTGGTAGCAGGTTTTAGAGATTTTGCATCTTAATATGTAGTAGTATAAAATTAAAATTAATAGTATAATTTTGGTGCTAATTCCTTTCAAACTAATTTTGATGCTTTACAATTTAATATGTCGGAACTTATAAATAATAATGATGAGCGTATGGAGGCCCTGGCTGAGCTTAGCCGGGGACTTATAAAAGGCGGTAATGGCAAAATGCTGGTCGAAAAGCATAAGGCTGTTATTGATACGGTTACTCCGGCAGAAGCTATGGAAGTACTCGACAAACTGCTGAATGAAGGTTTCACGGTAGCGGAAGTTAAAGCAGGCGTTGGGAAAATAATTAACATATTCTTCAAATCACTCAACGCCTCCAATTGGGACAAGCCTGCCGAAGGTCATTTCCTGTATTACCTGATGCTCGAAAACA
>JBBSDG010000163.1:0-9243 GCA_038249635.1 Bacteroidales bacterium
AGTATATTTTTGCCCCGTAAAGTGCCACATGCCTGGACACAGGTATCAGAAAAAGGGAAAATGACTGTAGTTTTTCAGCCGGCAGGAAAAATGGAAGATTTTTTTGTAACCATGGCAGCTTTGGACCATGAACCTGACAAACAAGAAATTGCACATATTTTTTCGGATAACGATATGCAGGTAGTAGGACCGCCGCTGGAAATCGGAAAATAATGAGTTCGATTTCCTCCGCATCTCCTGATTGCAGTTAGGTTTCACGACAAAAGCATCAAATCTCCAGATTTTAAAATCACGCTATTGATTCCTATAACGATGAAAGCAATTGTTTACACCAATTACGGACCACCGGAAGTTGTCCGCCTGACAGAAGTCGAAAAACCAGTCGCAAAAGACAATGAAGTACTTATTAAAGTTCATGCTTCAACGGTTAACCGCACCGACTGCGGATTCCGTAGCGCCAACTATTTTATTGTCAGGTTCTGGAGCGGCTTGATCAGGCCAAAGAGTCCTATACTTGGATGTGAATTTGCCGGCGAAATTGAAGCCATCGGCAAGGATGTAACTACTTTTAAACCCGGCGACAGAGTATTTGGCTATAACGATATAAAGTTTGGAGGTCATGCCGAATACATAACCATGTCCGAAAATGATTTACTGACAACAATGCCTGAAAACATTTCTTACAGCGAGGCTGCTCCAATAACCGAAGGCGCTCATTATGCCCTGTGCGATATCAGGGCAGCAAAAATTACGGCAGGGCAACAGGTTTTAATCAACGGTGCAACCGGTGCCATAGGCTCAGCAGCCGTGCAGATTGTAAAATATTTGGGTGCCGAAGTCACTGCGGTTTGTGATACAAAAAATGTAGATCTGGTTAAATCGCTTGGCGCTGATGTGGTGATTGATTACAAAAAGGAGGATTTCACAAAGATCGATACCAAATTTGATGTTGTGTTCGATGCTGTGGGCAAAAGCTCATTCAGGAAATGCTTGCCGCTTCTGAAAAAAGGAGGAATTTATATGTCAACCGAATTGGGATATATGTCGCAGAATCCTTTCCTGGCGCTTATAACTCCCTTGTTCGGAGGCAAAAAGCTATTATTCCCGATGCCGGTAAACAATAAAAAAGATATTGAATTTTTAAAAGTGCTGGTAGTAACCGGAAAGTTTAAACCGGTAATTGACAGGAGCTATCCGCTCGAACAGATTGTTGAGGCATACAGGTACGTTGAAACCGGGATGAAAACCGGAAATGTGGTTATTACGATAGGTGCGGCTTACTGAATAACTGGCAATTAATAAAGCCGGCCTATGTCGTTGTTATTTTCGCAAGGCTAAGTAAATGTCAAATTTGTAGCTTTGCGTAACTGTTCTGAATTCGTTACAGGCAAATAGTTTTACATTTCGAATTCCGGAGCGGATGTAATACCGGAAATAATTAAAAACAAAATGCCATGAGAAAAGCTATCCTATCATTCCTTTTACTTGCCTTCGGAATTTCCGCTTACACGCAGCAAACACAATATGCAACCAAACTCAACATTCCTTATTACAGCGACGATGTTATTAAAAAAGACAGTTATATCGGGGAAAGGTGCGTGCTTGATGTGTATTACCCTTCGAATGCAAAAGGTTTTTCGACCATTGTCTGGTTTCACGGAGGCGGTTTAACGGCTGGCAACAAAGATTTTCCTGAAGCGCTTAAAGAAAAAAATGTATGCATCGTAGCTGTAAATTATCGTTTAAGTCCGAGAGTAAAAGTGAAGGAATGTATTAAAGATGCAGCTGCTGCCACAGCCTGGGTTTTTAATCATATCACTGAATCCGGAGGTGATACCTCATTAATATTTGTTTCGGGACATTCGGCAGGTGGCTACCTTTCCCTGATGATCGGATTGGATAAGAAATGGTTAAAGCCCTATGGTATAGACGCAAACCGTATTGCCGGGCTGATTCCTTTGAGCGGGCAGGCCATCACACATTTTACGATACGCAAGGAACGCGGAATTGCCGATACACAACCTATTATTGATGAATTCGCGCCATTGTATTATGTGCGGGCCGAAGCTCCTCCCCTGCTGCTAATCACCGGCGATCGTGAGATGGAATTACTGGGTCGTTACGAGGAAAATGCTTACCTGGCACGAATGATGAAACTGGTTGGTCATAATGAAACCCGGCTACTGGAATTACAGGGTTATGGTCATAATATGACAGAGCCGGCTTTCCCTCTTTTATTGAATGAAGTGCAGCGGATAAAAGTCCGGAAGAAAGAACCTGCGAAAATCCAAAAGTGAACTGAATTCTTGGCAATTGAACTAATCCAAAATCTAAAATTAACACATGCAGAAAAACTGGAAATTTAAAGCCGGAATCGCTCTAATCGGAATTTCGACGTTACTGTTTTTATCCATAGCGGGTATCCCGTTTTTAGATGTGACAAACAAGGTTAAAATAACAATCACAACAATTCTGATCGTATTTGGCGAGGTAACTTTCTGGGTGGGTGGATTCCTGCTGGGAAAGGAACTGCTGAACAAATATAAAGGCTATCTGAATCCCAAAATCTGGTTTAAAAAGAAGCCTGCCCCACAGGCTGTTGATATAGAAACCGATGACCTTACAAAACAAGAAAACAAGTAAAACAGACTTGCCGGTTATCCCCTTTTCCTCGCCTGCAGCGTGGGAACAGTGGCTTGAAGTGAATCATGCTGTTACCGATGGTATCTGGCTACAGTTTTATAAAAAAGGCTCAGGCATTTCTTCCGTAACGTATGCCGAAGCATTGGATGTAGCTCTTTGCTACGGCTGGATCGACGCACAACTCAAATCGATTGATAAGTTATCGTATAAACAGCATTTTACTCCGCGAAGGCCAAAAAGCATATGGTCGAAACGGAATATTGAGCATATAGCCCGCCTTACCGCCGAAGGACGAATGAAACCTTCAGGGCTCAGGGAAGCTGAGGCGGCCAAAACCGACGGACGTTGGGTTGAGGCATACGATTCGCCGGCCAATATGGTACTTCCTGATGATTTCATGGCTGAGCTTTCGAAAGATGAAAAAGCGCTGGCTTTTTACGAATCCCTCGGTCGGGCCAACAAATACGCTATCTGCTGGCGGCTGCAAACTTCCAAACGACCCGAAACAAGGGAGAAACGAAAGAAAGAGATACTGGAAATGCTGGGAAGGGGAGAAAAGTTCCATTCATGAAATTTGAGCAAGATTTATAAAATAGCTTCCCATACTTCCTTGCACTTCCCGCAAAGCTGCGCCTCCTTTTGATCAATATCCTCCACATAAGTACTCGATCGCATTACGCAGGTAGGTGTATAGCAGTGGATTAATCCAAATAAATGCCCGAGTTCATGAATAACCTCTTTCTTAAACCGTTCGAGGAGGATATCGTTATCGTTAGCAATTCCATAACGATCATTGCTTAGCCGGTACATGGATGCAATTCCTGAGCGTCCGCTTAACTGAGCCTGACCAAAAATATAGGTAAGAATAGGAATAAAAAGATCAATATTAAAAAGTCCGATTACTTTAAAGGATTCGTCAAATTGCATGTTATCAACCAGTTTCAGAAGTTTATCGCCGTTGTATTGCCTGCGCACGGGATCAAAGTAAATACTTATATCAACATAGGCATCTTTAATAACAACCGTACAATTATATTCACGTGCAACTGCCTCAGAAATCTTTTCCAGAAAATTCCTGTCGAAAAGGCCGAAAGATACAATTGTAATGGTCGTAGGATTCATCCGGGGGATACTTACTAAAAATAAATTCTAAGATTCAAATTCCAAGGATCAAATTCCAAGGATCAAGGTTAAAGGTTTCAGGTTCAAATATCCAGATTTTATTCGAGAATTATCTCATTTAGGTTCTCCCCCACTGGGAGATATCCGAAGGACAGAGGAGTCTATTACTGGTTTCAAAATTTCAAAGTTTCAAAGTTTCAGGTTGCTGAGCCGAAGCGAAGTGTTACGGGGTTACAAATCCGAATTCCGACACTTCGACTCCGCTCAGTGTCAGGTAAATTAAGTTTTAAGTTCGTACTTCTTAATCTTGTTATATAGTGTTACACGATCTACTTTTAAAGCATGAGCCGTGCGGGATATATTCCAGCTGTATTTGTTGAGTATCTGGAGTATAAAGGCTTTTTCGAAATCATCCAGACTTTCGACATTACTATCAACTCCGTCTTTTTCGAAGGGTAGGTCTTTAAGTACTATTTTTTTACCGTTACCAACAACAATAGCGCGTTCTATCATATTTTCGAGTTCGCGAATGTTGCCGGGGAACTGGTATCCCGAAATGCGTTTTAACACCAGAGGATCGATTGTGATCAGGGGCTTATTCATCGAAGCACAGTATTTCCGAATAAAATATTCGACCAGTAACGGAATATCCTCCACCCTTTCGCGCAAAGGCGGCACATGAATATTCATCACATTAAGCCTGTAGTAGAGATCCTCGCGGAAAGTTCCCTTTTCGACCATGCTTTTCAGATCGCGGTTGGTAGCGCAGATTACCCTGAAATCGGAAGAAATTTCCTTATTCCCCCCAACTCTTATAAAGCTTTTGGTTTCGAGTACACGCAAAAGTTCTACTTGCATTTTTTGCGATATAGTGGCGATTTCGTCTAGAAAAATAGTACCGCTGTCGGCCATCTCAAACCTTCCTTTGCGATTGTACAAGGCACCGGTAAAAGCACCCTTTTCGTGGCCAAACAATTCACTTTCCAATAAACTTTCGGTAAGCGCACCGCAATGTACACTCACCATAGGGTAAAATTTACGTTGTGAATTAGCATGTATAGCCCTGGCAACCAGTTCCTTTCCGGTGCCGCTTTCGCCTGTTATTATTACGGAAGAATTAGTTGGTGCTACACTTTCAATTTCATGTAATACTATTTTTATTGCTTCACTCTTACCAATAAGATCCTCCACACTTTCGAGCGAATCAACCCTTTTCTTCAAAGTTTCGTTTTCGTGAGCCAGTGAAATCTGTTTTGAGGCATTACGGATCAGGTGCGAAAGATCATCGGGATCAAAAGGCTTGGTTACATAATCAAAAGCGCCTTCTTTCAAAGCTTTAACAGCGGTGTCAACGCTGGCAAAAGCCGTCATTACGATGATAATTGAATCCTTATTCAGGGATTTAATCCTTTGAAGCAGTTCAAGTCCGTCCATGCCAGGCATTTTCAGGTCGGTGAGAATAATGTCGAAATAGCCGGATTCGAGTATAGCTAAGGCTTTTTTTGCATTTTCGGCGCACTCAACCCGGTAGCCGTCTTCTATAAACCAACTGGTTAATGATTCCCTTACCGAATCTTCGTCATCGACAATTAGTATTGATATCTTTTTATCCATAGTTTTATTGCTAACGTTATGGTTTTATATTACTGTTCAAATGTTCTGTTATTCGTTTATTCTATTGTTCGTTTATTCTATTATTCTTCATTCAAAAAAAAGCACCTGTTACTAATTATCAATCCAAATGTAGTAATTCTTCCATTAAATTAATCATTATTATACAACATGGTTAGGAAGAACACAAAGTTGCAGTATGATAATCTGAAACTTGGAATTTTAAAAGACCCCCTCTGTCCTTCGGACATCTCCCCCAAGGGGGAGAACCTGAAAAAGGCCGATTTTTGGTAATATTGGGTCTTGGAACTTGAGATTTGAAACTTGAAACTTAGAAACGCTGAAACATGAAACCCTGCGCTTCGGCTCCGCTCAGCGGCCGGCAACAATGAAACCATTTTCCATTAACCATTTCCTATTAACTCTATTTTTACACACTCTCACCACTTATCAACGGCAAAGTGATAGAGATCGTCGTCCCCTGCCCCGGCTCCGATTTCACCTGAATTTTACCTTTATGGCTTTGGATTATTCCGTGAACAATTGGCAATCCAAGTCCAATGCCGTGCGTTTTTTGTTTAGTTGAAAAGAAAGGTTCGAAAACATGAGGTATATCTTCCGCCGACATTCCTATACCGTTATCACTAATTTCAATTTTTATTGTATCCTTGTCAGGATTAGAGGTTTTTAAAACTATCTCGCCATTCTCAGTAACGGCTTCAGATGCGTTAACAAGCATAGCAACATAGGCCTGTTTGATCTGGTTCGGGCTACACGAAATCAAATCAGATTTGGCTGTAAAATCCTTTACAAAACTTATATTCGCAATTTTTACCGGATGCGACATCAGGTCGTAGGTTTCATTTAAGATGTCGTGAAGGTGTTTGGACTCGAATTCATTCTGGTCTTTTTTCGAAAAATCGAGCAGCCCTTTAACAATATCACCGCAACGCTTGGTTTCGGCTTCAATCATTTTAAGGTGTTTAAGCATTACTTCTTTTTTGGCATCTGTGAGGTCAGGATTGCTTAATAGTTTATGGACAAGCTTTGTATAAACCAGTATGCCCGACAAAGGATTATTGATTTCGTGAGCTACGGACGAGGATAATTTCCCCAGAGAAGCCAATCGCTCTATATGCATCAATTCACTTTGGGCAGTTCCGAGTTCCTCCGTTTTTTTTCTGACTTTATATTCAAGCTGCTGCGACCAGTTTTCGAGTTCAGTGGTTGCTGTCTGCAGGTTATCAAGCATATCATTAAAAGCACCCGAAACCATCCTCATATCGTCCAACTGGTTCGGCTTTACTTCCACCCTGATTTTTTTATCACCATTTGCTACGGCAACACTTGCCTTAATAAGTTCATGAAGTGGTTTCTTGATTTCCCTGCGGGTAAAAAGAATCAGGAAAGCGGCAAGCAATACAGTTGTAAAAATAGCTAATAAATAGAAGTCAACCGACGATTTTTTAACGGCTGCATCAAAGTCTTTTAAAGGCACTTTAATAACCAATGAACCCAGAACTTTCTCTTTAATACTATGAGCATGGCAGTTGCTTTCGTAGCAGGATTTTGAATTGAGGATTGGCGATCGTATCAGCAGGTGCCTTTGGCCGTTAACACCTTTATTCATCTTGCAAACACTTTCGGCTGTGATAATTTTGTAGGATTTAACATTTGCAGGAAACATGTTACTTATATTTGCATGGCATCCCTTACAATTGGCATTAAAATTACCGGAAGTATCCTGAGGGAATGAAGAATAAACCAGGCTGTCCTTACTGTCGTACATGCTCACATCTTCGATTCCGGGTAAAGTATGAATAACATCAAGCGTATTCTGCAAAGAGGTGTTATCATTTTCGAGCATCGAATGATACAATGCTCCTTCTACAAGTGAACCTACATTATTTCCACTCTGGAGAATTACCGTATTAAGATACTGCTCATAAACTGATCTGAAAATAATACCGAATGACACAAACAGGAAGACTGACAGTATGGTGATAATCAGAACTACTCTTCCATAAATGGAACGTCCGAATTTGATATACTTCCCGAAGTACTTCCTTCCAGGGTCTTTCTTGTCCGAAGATTTATCTGCGAAATCCATAGCAAAATCAATTTGAGATCTGATTATTCAGTTTTTCCTGCAAGCATATATATCATTTCGTATATATATCAACGCAATATATAAAAAACTGATGAATAATTCACCAGTTTTTTATTTTTTTTCGAAAAACAGTACGAAACCCTGTTATTGGAGAACGATTAAAAAATTTCCAATTTGGATTTGGTAGATTAAAGGGAGTCTATAATTCTAAGGATTAAGGAACTCTTTTTGAAAGTCCTGCCACATCTCATTTGGCATATCTGAAAGTGAATTATCGGATAATTCGCCTCCATCCTGTAGCGTAACCATAAGAGGATCAGGTGAATATTTCACCATGTTCAAAGCTAAAAAGTCCTTGTAGCGTAAGAGTTCCCTGTTAAACCATTGGGTTGCATCATCGGCCATTAAAAATGAAGGAATTTCTTCAATCCATAGTGACGGTTTTATGGTGTATAACCATCCCTGTCCATAAGGATCGTTGTTTAGCAAACCTGGGTTCTGATCCAATTCGGGATTTGAGTTGACAATCGTCCCCGAAATGGGGGAAAACACCTTTAGTGCTTTTCCATTCTGGTCCATTTCAGCCATTAATTCACCTTTTCTCACATGTTCTCCCGGATTTTTAAGCTGACGAATGCTTAGTTCCCCGGTGATGTGCAGCAGCAAATCATCCACTCCAACCTTGGCTGTTCCTGATTTTTCGAGATAAGCCCAGGAGTGATTTTTGCTAAAGAAAATTCCTTGCGGAATTCGTAAAACAGTTGATGACAGAACACCAACGGCTTTCCGAAACTGTTCCTTGATTTTATCTTGTTTGTTTAACAACAGCCAGAATGGGATAAGTAGCAAAAAGAAAGCTATGATCGCCAGGTATTCAACACCTTTAGTGTCGAAAATATTAGTATAACTAAATCCGTCCATGATTGTAATTTTTATGCTACCCGTTTTTGATTACGGGAGGCTGGTTGTGGCATATTTTTTTCTTCTTTAACCCAGTTAGGCGATTCCCTCAGAACAGGCAGGCGGTAAATTACCCATCTGAAAATCCAAAACTGTGTAAATAAAACTGTAAGCGAAACTACAATTTCCATCCACGATGGAACATAGTGCATTGGCAAATTCCATCTGTATCCTATTATAGTTACATTGAGCCTGTTTAAAATTACACCCAGCATAGTAAGTATTGATGCAAGCCTGATCAGGAATATATTATTCTTCCGGTAGCTATAGAAAAACAGAAGCATCGGTAGTAGAACAAAACCAATCATTTCGAGCAGATACCAGTGACCCAAAGGGGTACTAAGCAGACTCCAGTGCTTGCCATGAATAAACACCATCAATTGCAGGAAAAAGTATGCGAACATCGCGCCTGTGCATATTTTTGCCAGTCCATGGATAATGCCATGCTGTTCATTTTGATGCTTGTCGCTGATTTGATACGCAAACAATTTATTTACAAGTGAGCCTTCGAAAATAACCATCGATAGTCCGGCAAAAATGCTGGAAATAAGAAACAATATCGGAATAAACTCCGAATACCAGAGCGGATGTATTTTTTCCTTTGCCATGAGGAATAGCGCACCCAAACCTGATTGGTGAAGCATTGACAAGGTAATCCCGAATATAACTGCACCCAAAGTCATCCCCGAAAGGATTTTATGGATACGCCTCGTACCAAGCCATTCGGCTATAGCAGGCGAAAACTCAATCAACTGGGCTACCATATAAAGCAGGAAATGCCAGGCCACCAGGAACAA
>JBBSDG010000164.1:0-9201 GCA_038249635.1 Bacteroidales bacterium
GGCTATTAGTTATAGCCGTTCTCTTTACCACACAAAAAGAAGTTGACCTATGCCTGAATCAAATCCGCCTCAGGCACAAGCAAAGACAAGCGGACATTGACAGGCGTTTTAGGAAAAATCTATTTTAGTAAAGTAGAATTAATGAAGATTTATATTCCTCGAATGCTAAATTAAGCAATTCGGGGGGGGGGCATGCAAATTTATTTATACTTATTTTATAATTTAGTATCAATCTAAATAAACAAACATGCATTAAGCCCTACGATAACTAACATTTTGAATGTATGCTTATTACAGCATATAACCACCCGTTTTCACTTTCGCTTTTATACATTATAGTGCGAACAAGAGTTCAGGATATTTACAAAGAATTCATTGCTGTTTTTAAACTAAAAAACCTTTTCTAATTTCTCAGTAAAGGGTATAAAAACACCGGTTTGGTTGTATGGCCGAAAAATGCATTCAAAAAAGCACTAACCAAATTATGCAAAGGTTATAAACTTGTTTTTTCTCTGGATTAATTAGGCCATCAGCGCAAAGCCTACCGAATATAGAAACTGCGTCTGCCAATTGGCTATTTGAGCGGGGTTTTTTGTTTCGCAAAATCCTGTACTTTTGCCCACTGAAATGGGGAAACCAAAGAGTAAATATTATGTAGTGTGGGAAGGCCATCAATCGGGCATTTTCGATGCATGGGATAAGTGCAAAAAGCAGGTTGATGGTTATACCGGCGCAAAGTATAAAAGCTTTGATTCGCTCGAAGAAGCCAAAAAGGCTTTTGGCAGCAATGCATGGAATTACCTTGGGAAAGCCATTAAAAAGCCGGTTAGTAAAGAACTTCTAATAAAACATGGCAATCCGCTTAAAGAAGCCATTTGCGTGGATGCCGCATGCAGCGGTAACCCGGGAATACTCGAATACCGGGGTGTAAATATGGTTACAGCACAAGAAATATTTCACCGCGGACCTTTCCCGCAAGGCACAAATAATATTGGCGAGTTTCTGGCCATTGTTACCGGGCTGGCCTGGTTAAAGAAAAATAATATTTCGCTGCCACTTTACAGCGATTCGCGAAACGCCATTTCGTGGATTGAGCAAAAGACCTGCAAAACAAAACTGCCGAGGAACAAAAAAAACGAGGAGCTTTTTGACCTTATTGATCGGGCGGAGGAATTTCTCGGTAATAATTCGTTCAGTACCCGCATCCTAAAATGGGAAACCAAAGCCTGGGGCGAAATTCCGGCTGATTTCGGAAGAAAATAACAGTATTTAACACAAAGCTTAATTGGCTGCTATTCCGTAATTGATCAAAGCATTCAGTAACAGCGGGACTTCGGGTCAATAAATATCTGCAAAACAAGTGTTTGTTATTTAAAATTGGATTTCGTAATTTTGCGCCCCTCAATTTAATAGTTATCACAGTGAATCGCCTCAAAGAATATAATATTCAGTTCGTTGGGCTTGAGCCTGGGAATCATATTTTTGAGTTTGAAGTGAATGATTCGTTCTTTGAACATTTTGAGTATTCGCTGATACAGCACGGAGAAGTTTATGTTACGGTTGATCTCGAGAAAAGTGAAAGAATGATGATTTTTACTATCAATCTCGAAGGTAACGTAATGGTTCCCTGCGATCGTTGCACGCATGATGTTAGCCTGCCGGTTTCGGATACGCAACAGTTGATCGTGAAGCTTGGTGCTGAATATGGGGAAGAAAGTGAAGATGTAGTAATTATTCCCGAAACGGAATATAAATTTGATCTTTCAACGTACATTTACGAGTTCATTCACCTGAGTTTGCCGGCGCGCCTGCTGCACCCGGACGATGAAAACGGAAACAGCACTTGCGACCCTGAAATGCTGCAGATACTCGAAAAACTTGCCCCCTCCGAATCCGTTGATCCACGGTGGGAAGCACTCAAAAACCTTAAGACTGATTAATTAATAATAAGATTTAACAATAAACACACAATACAATGCCAAATCCTAAACACAGGTTCTCGAAAACCAGAACGGCCAAGCGCAGAACACATTATAAACTTGAAGCACCAACCTTCATACTTTGCTCAAACTGCGGCACTTCGGTTCTTTACCACCGCGTATGTCCTGAATGTGGCTTCTATAAAGGCCGCCTCGCAATCGAGAAAAATACAACAGCTTAATTTTGCCAATAACACGGCATATCATGTTTAGCAAAAGATTCTTTAAATGAGAATCGGACTGGATGTAATGGGCGGCGATTTCGCGCCGGTAGCTGCTATTGACGGAGCTATTCTTGCAGCTAAGAAGCTAACCCGAAACGATAAAATCGTTTTGATTGGACAGCAAGACGTTATCCGTTCGTTATTGCACGAGCGCGATTGCGATTCTTCTGTGTTCGATATAGTTCATGCTTCTGATGTAATCGAAATGGGGGAGCATCCAACAAAGGCCCTTGCAAAAAAACCGGATTCAAGTATAAGTGTCGGGTTTAACATGCTGAAGCACAAAAATATAGATTCCTTTGCCAGTGCCGGAAACAGTGGTGCCATGGTTGTAGGCTCTATTTTTAGCGTAAATACAATTCAAGGCATACAACGGCCATGTACTTCGGCAATTATTCCGCAGAAAAACGGTGGGTATAGTCTGCTGGTCGATGTTGGAACCAATCCCGATGCTAAGCCTGATGGCTTTTACCAGTTTGGACTTATCGGCTCCATTTATGCACAAAATGTGTATCATGTCGAAAACCCAAGGGTGGCATTGCTCAACATAGGGCATGAAGAAGAAAAAGGCAACCTGATTACCCAGTCAGCGTATCACATGATGAAAGGCTCGAAGGACTTTAATTTTATCGGCAATATCGAAGGTCGTGATATTCTTCAAAATAAGGCTGATGTAATTGTTTGCGATGGGTTTACAGGAAATATTATTCTTAAACTTATTGAATCATTTTACGACGTTATGGAGAACCGTAATCTGAACGATGAGTATGTGAACCGGTTGAATTATGAAAATTACGGCGGAACTCCAATCCTGGGAATTAATGGTGCCGTAATCATGGGTCATGGTATCTCGAATGATATCGCCATTAAAAATATGGTTTTGCTTGGACGCGATGTGTTTAATGCGAAACTGACATCCAAAATAAAGAATGCTCTATTAAACCTCAACGGAGGTTTTATTGTGGAATAATATTTCCCTGTTATATTTGCCAGGGTAGTATTCCAAACCCGGAATGTATTAGGAGCGTTTGCTAAAAATACTTTTTAACTGGATAACAAGAAACTTATGACAAAACTAAGAGCCGCTATTACCGGTGTTGCCGGATATGCACCCGAATACATTCTCAATAACGACGAATTAAGCCGCATGGTTGATACTACCGACGAATGGATTATGACCCGTATAGGTATTCGTGAAAGGCATATTTTAAAAGGTGAAGGTCTTGCCACATCCGATATGGGTTATGAGGCTGTAAAACTACTGCTGGAAAAGACCAATACAAAACCTGAGGAGGTTGATTTATTGATTTGTGCAACTGTTACGCCGGATATGATGTTTCCTGCCACAGCTAATATTATCAGCGACAAATGCGGAATTCTGAATGCATTCAGTTTTGATATGAATGCTGCCTGCTCCAGTTTCCTTTATGCACTTACCACCGGCCAAAAGTTTATTGAATCAGGAACTCACAAAAAGGTAATTATTGTTGGGGCTGATAAAATGTCGGCAATTACCGATTATACCGACCGTGCTGTTTGCCCGCTCTTCGGCGATGCTGCTTCGGCTGTAATGCTTGAACCTACTGTTGAAGAAAACGGTATTGTCGATTCAATTTTCTATACCAATGGTACCGGAAAGCAATACCTGCATATGAAAGCCGGCGGATCGCTGAAACCAGCTTCGCATGATACCGTGGATGCAAAAGAGCATTTCATTTACCAGGAAGGCCAAACCGTTTTCAAATGGGCTGTTTCGAAAATGGCAGACGTTTCGGCCGAAATGATGGAGAAACACAATCTGAAACCCGAAAATCTGGCATGGCTGGTTCCACATCAGGCAAATATGCGTATTATCGATGCAGTGGCTAACCGCATGGGACTTGCGAGAGAGAAAGTAATGATCAACATTGAAAGATATGGGAATACAACCTCGGCTACTATTCCACTTTGCCTTTGGGAATGGGAACCAAGGCTTCGTAAAGGTGATAATATTATACTTTCCGCTTTTGGTGGTGGATTTACCTGGGGCGCTACTTATTTGAAGTGGGCTTATGATCCGAAGTAGGGAGAGTGTGTGAGTGTGTGAAGGGGAGATGGGGAGAGTGGGAGACACGGGGATGGGGGGACTGAGAGAAATGGAGAAGGGGAGAGTGGGAGAAGGGAGATATACAGATTCCTGAACCTGAGATTTAAAATTTAGAATAGTGTTTGGAGTACTGAGAGATACAAAAGTGAAGTTAAAAGTTAACTGAAAATAGTTAAAAGGAAGACTGAACAAAGAAGCTCTATTCTAAAAATAAATCACTATTGTCCGGTTAAATTTTATCTCTTCACTGACGGGACTTAATTCAATTTTGTATCTTGTTTTCTACCAATATATTACCCCTAACGGGGCTGTCCTGTAGGGACTAAAATCACCTTGAAAAGCCCAATCATTGTTCAGATATGTTGTCATAAAAGGAAGCTCTCTTAGAAGGGACCGGTCTTATATAAATGCGCACTGCGGTTCTTAGCCAGAGGTATGTGCGAATGGCATGTGTGTAGCAATAAACAGCAAGGCAAACAGTCAGGATTTTTTGTAATTTTTCATGCCTTGTATTGCGAGGAGATACCTCTGGTTTAGTCCAGCATTGTTATAAAGCGTTGATCTTTTATGCACAAATTATTTATTTTTTACAGGTGTGCAAGAGATCGCTTCGCTAAGTTGGTGTTTTTTGATCAAGCAAAAAGGACAAAGAAATAAATTCTAATTCAATTTTCGAATTAAATATGGAACTATTATGATGTCTTAACCTTTCCAGCAAATAAAATTATAATATAGCCTATTTTTTCTCCTTCCGCGGTGCGAATATATACTCGAACAGCATGATAAACAGGAAAGTAAACAAGGTGCTTACAATCACGCGTAGCAAGGTTTGCCAGAATTCATTAAAGCTGAATACATCCAGTAAATTCAGGAACAACTGGTGGGCAAAAGTCATCAGCAGGGCATAGGCAATAAACCATTTAAGCCCCATCTGCTGCAGCTTGGGTTGTGTGGTAATATCGTAATCGGGTTTCTCACCAACAAATTTGATGATCACCGGACGCATAAAAGCTGCAAAGACGCTGCTGCCTGCATGTAACCCAAGTGTTCCGCTAAAAAGATCAACCGTTACACCCATTGTAAAAGCAAGCAGGAGCAACATCCAGCCCGGCGTTTCGAAAGGCAGAAGCAGAATAAAAAGCAGATATACATAAGGATTGAGAAATCCATAGAAATCGACCTTATTCATGATCAATACCTGAATCAGCACAAGAGTGATAAAGCGGACAATATTTGCAAATACAAGCCTATTCATCTTTAATTCCTTCCGTACTTCTTTCGAGTGATTCCTGTTCTTCCTTCATCAGGTTTCTGACTACATACACATACTGAAGTGCATTAAAATCAACGCTGAATTTAAAAGGGATGGTATAAAAGTGCTCGCCCTGTTCTACTCTGAAGTCGGTTATAGTGCCAACCATCAAACCCGCCGGGAAAATATTGGAGAAACCGCTGCTCACAATGGTATCGCCCCTTTTGATTTTAACATGGGCCGGAATATCCGTAAGCGTTCCATACAGATGATCGACGCCGTTCCATACAATGGTACCCATCTGCCCGTTTTTTACAATCTTGCCACTGATACGGGTATGTTTGTTCAACATGCTCATTACCCAACAAAAATTTTCCGAAACATTAACAACTGTACCTGCAATCCCCAAAGGCGTTATAACAGCCATATCTTTTTGAATACCGCTGCGGCTTCCTTTATCAAGCATAATATAATTATTGCGTTTTCCCACGCTATTCATCACCACTTTTGCAACAATGTATTTGTATTGTTGCTTGTAAAGCGTGTCGTTTACCCAGAATGTGTTAGTGTCGTTTCGAATAAACGAAACACCTTTCATCTGCCTGAGCAGTGCGTTTTCCTGGGCAAGGTGCTCGTTAGTGGTCCTGAGCTTAAGATAATCGGTAGTATTGCTGACGGTGGTATAAAAACGGCCGGTTACCCGGCTTCCGGCTTTCAAAATAGCCGAACTCTGGTAATAGGTTGAATTTACCAGCATCGCAATTGAGAAAGACTCAAGCAGCAGAAACAACAGCAGGAAATGATACCGGATAATGAAAACCAGGATATTACGCATAATTGGCTACGGTATCTTTACAGAAAAGCTTTTATTTAATAAGGAAAGTAAACTTATCAAAATTCTTGAGAGCTATACCAGTACCACGGGCAACTGCATGCAAGGGATCGTCGGCAACATGAACCGGTAATTTGGTTTTCATGTGAATACGCTTGTCGAGTCCACGAAGCAATGAGCCTCCGCCTGCCAGGTAAATACCGGTTTTGAAAATATCGGCGGCAAGCTCAGGTGGTGTCATTTCGAGGGCATTAAGCACGGCGGCTTCAATTTTCGAGATGGATTTATCCAGTGCGTGCGCAATTTCGGCATAGTTTACATAAACTTCTTTCGGAATACCGGTGAGCATATCGCGTCCGTGAACGGCATAATCAGGTGGCGGGTTATCAATTTCGGTAAGGGCTGATCCAACTTCGATCTTGATAATTTCGGAAGTGCGCTCGCCAATATTGATATTGTGCTGTTTGCGCATGTACTCTTCTATGTCGGCGTTAAAATCGTCGCCGGCAATACGTATGGACTTATTGTTTACAATACCGCCCAGAGCGATAACTGCAATTTCGCTGGTGCCGCCTCCGATGTCGATAACCATGTTACCGGTAGGTTCGAGAACATCAATCCCGATGCCGATAGCTGCAGCCATAGGTTCATGGATAAGGCGCACTTCTTTTGCACCGGCCTGCTCGGCTGAGTCTTTTACAGCACGTTCTTCCACTTCGGTAATCCCCGACGGAATACAAATGACCATCCTCAATGCCGGTGGGAAAAGTGTACGGCTTGGTCCTATCATCTTAATGAACTCGCGTATCATATATTCTGCCGACTGGAAATCAGCAATAACTCCATCGCGTAGCGGGCGTATGGTTTTGATGTTTTCGTGGGTTTTGCCATGCATCATCTGTGCACGCTTACCCACAGCAAGTACCTTGCCGGTATTGCGTTCAATAGCTATAATTGATGGCTCATCAACTACAACCTTGTCGTTATATATTATAATGGTGTTGGCAGTGCCAAGATCCATCGCAATTTCTTTGGTAAGAAATGAAAAAAGTCCCATTAGTTTTTATTCTTCCTTTTTTTAAGTGTGTGGTTTATTCTTAAAATTAAACCGGCTCGAAGGCCGGAAGTTGATTTAGTGCTTGAAATGCCTTGTGCCTGTAAAAGCCATTGTCATTTTATGCTGGTTGCAATAGTTGATCGAATCTTCATCACGCACTGAGCCTCCTGGCTGTATTACTGCTATGATCCCTTCGTTGTGAGCCAGCTCAACCGAGTCGGCAAACGGGAAGAAGGCATCCGAAGCCATTACTGCGCCATGCAAATCAAGGCCAAATTCAGCGGCTTTCGAAATTGCGTGTTTAAGTGCATCAACCCTTGATGTCATTCCACATCCGGCTCCCAAAAGCTGGCCATTTTTTGCAAGTACTATTGCATTGCTTTTCAAATGTTTAACAATGATATTTGCGAACAGCATATCTTTAACCTGTTGTTCGTCAGGGTGAGTTTCGGTTACCGCCTTCAGATCATCTGCCGTTTCGGTATGTGTATCCTTTAACTGTTCGATAACCCCGTTAAGAACTGACTTAAATTGTTTTGCCTGAAAATCAACTGGTTTAATCTGCAAAATTATTCTATTTTTCTTTGACTTTAAGAGTTCCAGTGCATTTTTTTCGTATTCGGGTGCAATTATTATTTCGAAGAAGAGTTTATTCACTTCTCCGGCCGTTTCCATATCAACAATTTTGTTGGTAATTACCACTCCGCCAAATGCCGAAACCGGGTCACCGGCAAGCGCATTAAGCCATGCCTGTTTCAGAGTTGGTCGGCTGGCAACACCGCAGGCATTGGTGTGTTTGATAATTACAAAGGTTGGTTCGGTAAATTCTTTTATCAATGCAAGGGCAGCTTCCAGATCGACAAGGTTATTGTAGGAAATGGCTTTGCCGTTAAACTGTTCGAATAATTCACTCAATTGGCCGTAAAAAATTCCTTCCTGGTGCGGGTTTTCGCCATAGCGTAAAACTTCACTTTTATTTACACTTTGTTTAAAAACCTTGATTTCCGTCTTACGATTGAAATAATTGAAAATAGCCGTATCGTAATGCGATGATATATTAAATGCCTGGGCTGCAAAATAATACCTGTCGTCAAGATTGCTGGTACCGTTTTTTTCGTCGAGCAGCGATATCAGGTTGCCATACTGGGCGGCCGATGGTACAATAATAACGTCATTGTAGTTTTTTGCTGCTGCTCTGATCAGTGAAATACCGCCAATATCTATTTTTTCTATGATGTCTTCTTCTTCAGCTCCCGAAGCAACCGTTTCTTCAAACGGATAAAGGTCAACAATCACCAGGTCGATAGGTGGAATATCAAATTCAGCAGCTTGTTTTAAATCTTCTTCCTCTTCGCGCCTGAATAAAATACCGCCAAACACTTTAGGATGCAGCGTTTTTACCCGACCGCCGAAAATGGAGGGATACGATGTCAGGCTTTCGACCGTAACAGCCTCTATTCCAAGTCCACGGATAAAGTCGTAGGTACCTCCGGTTGAATAAATGGTGACTCCCAGGGCATTTAATTTATATACAATTTCGTCGAGATGATCCTTATGATAAACCGAAATAAGTGCGGATCGTATGGCTTTTGTAGAATTCATGGACAAATTAATTTTTCAGATCAGGTTTGCAAATTTCTTAAATTTTAAGGATTTTTTTTCAGTATAAATGTTAAAAAGAAGCTTTAATAAGGGAATGTTCGTGATTATAGTTTAAGACAGCAAAATTGTGTGTAATTTTACCACTAGGTAAGGATTTGGATAGCTATTA
>JBBSDG010000165.1:0-9110 GCA_038249635.1 Bacteroidales bacterium
AGTTTAAATGATCTTAGCGAGCGGACAGAGAGTTTCATCTTTGGTTAATGATTTAAACATCCATGGCATTTCGTGCTTAAATTCTCATGATTTAGTTTACAGGTTAAAAGATTAAAACTTTTCAGTTGCCAGTACAACTTGTGTACTTGGATACGTGATAGTTGCATCATCCTCTGCTGTGATAAAAATTTTGGCGGGTTTATAGGAAGTAACCGTTTCGAAAGATGCTTTTAACTTGTTCGAAAAAGTTCCTGAGGAACTGTTTATCCTTCCAATATTCTGTGTCTCATCTTTGTCAGAAACTAGCCATACAACGTATGTTTTTCTGGCTGGTTCAAGTCTGCTTACTTCAGCAAGGTTTGAAATCTCAATTTTGATGATGTAATTGTTGTTTTTATCTTTTTTAATCTTTACATCACCTTGCGCCGCCGGAACTACGCTCGAAGTTGCAAATTTTGCTTTAGTGGCGCATGATGAAAATGCGAACATAAATAGTGTTGTAAAAGCAATGAATACAACATTTTTCACGATGGTTTTTAAGGGTAGATGTTTCATTTTATTTTTGGATTTTTAGTTGGTTTGGTGTAAATTTATAATCTGCTGTTAAGTAAGGCGAAAATCAGCAACTTATTAAAGTGCTGCAATTATCCTGATCAATTCTTCTTTGGTTTTGCCAAGCCTGATCTGAAGTTTTACAAGCATCTCTTCTTTCTTGCCTTCTTCGAACATGAGGTCTTTTTCGGATAAAAATCCAAATTTCTGCCTGAGTTTTCCTTTTCTTTCTTTCCAGCTTCCCTTTACTAATAAAGTATTCATCTCTTTTATTTTTAATTTTGTATGCTGCTATTGGCCGTAGTTGATTGAGTTTATTATCCTGGTGCAAAGGTGTATCAGTTCGGGCGGAAAAGCGTTACACAATTCCGCAAAAGAGTTACATTATTCACACATTTGCTCAAGGCCGATAATGTTTCAATCATTATTATATAAGCGGTATTTATACAATAACTATAGAATACCCGATAAGCGAAAAAAACGGGCTTTTAACCCTCATTTAACTTGCTATTTATCGTCAACCGTTAAGTCTTTCAATGATTTTCCGAGTTCGTCCATATCGTGATTGAATTCGGTTTTAAACGATTCCCAATCACTCTGGCTCTTTTCGTATGTTTCCATTCTAACTCTCATGTCGAGGTTTCGTTTTTCCAGATCATCAATCCGCTTCTGGTACAGCGCATCAAATACCTTTCCCGGTTTTTTCATTTTCACTTTTAATTCAGCAATCCGGATTTCATTATCATTAATTTTTAGCTCCGATTCAATCTTAAATGTGGCCCATTCTTCCTGTGAAGCAACTTTTACCTGCGCTGCATTCAGATCCTGTTGAGCTTCGTCAACCTTAGCCTGGGCAGCTTCTTCTTTCTGAGCCGGTGATTTACAACTGGTTAAAAGGGTTCCTGCTACTAGCATCGTGCTTAGTGCAAGTGTTACAATAGTGATTTTCATTTTATTGAATTTATTACATTAAAATATTAGTTGAGTAATTTTAAAAGTATCGTTCAGTGATATGTTATGCTAAACGATACTTTTACGAAGTAGTTGATGGTTAAAGATCAGCGATAAATTTTCTCAGATCGTCTTTTGTTTTGCCCAGCTTAATTTGCAGGCGTCCAAGCATTTCATCTTCTTTACCTTCCTCGAACATAAGGTCATTATCGGTAAGAAATCCAAATTTTTGTTTGAGCTTGCCTTTTTGCTCATTCCAGTTTCCTTTTGCTTCTGTGGTATTCATGATATTGGGTGTTTGAAGTCCGCTACTGGCGGCTCAGGTGTGAATTAAATTTCACTTCACAAAGGTGATGCTGAATCGGGCGGAAAGCGTTACACAATAAGTTGGAAATTTTACATGATTCACACATTGCAACTCTGTGGCAACAAAAAAAGAGGTTGCTTTTTTGGAACATCCTCTTTTAATCATAAAACTGAATTAATTATTTACTACCGATTATACTGCAAACGGGATAAATTTCCGCATCCATTAAGTCTCAAATTCCAAATTCCAAGGTCCAAATTCCAACTGGGATGTAGAGTCAGTCTTGGTTCTTGAGATTTGGGACTTTGGTCTTGGGTCTTTTTTTAATGCGTGATTTTATCCCACTCCAAGTATAACTATTCAGCCCTTAAACAATCTATTTGTTACAGATTTCACTGCTTTGCATGGATTCATAGTTACTTTCAACAGTTTTCATTACAGAAAAACAGATCCCGGGTACATGCTTTTCTGAGTAATTTGTTTAACCTCTGGTCTCTAATCATGTCTTATTACTTTCACCAACCTGATTACTTAAACCAGCCTGATTAATCCGATTCGTAAAGCCGTAGCCTGTTGCGAAGCGAAATGATTTCGTTCTGCATGGCACTTATCCGGTGCAATAAATGGGTAATGGTTTCAATCCCTTCGAGGTTGATATCCAGATCGTAATAAAAACGTATGAATTTCTCAACCTGCTGCAACTGCTCCGAATCAATAAAAACGGTTTCCTTGATGGTTGTGATTTCTATCAGCCCGTTTTTTTGCAACGAATTGATGAACGACATTTCAATACTGTGACTGGCACAGAACTCGTCAATGGGAATCAAATATTCTGTTTGCATGGTTCAGCTTTTAACATTACGATTTGGCCAATTCCGAAAATAATTCTTTCTGTTTTTCAGTTAGATTTATAGGTGTTTTCAGGTTCCAGGTAACAATAAAATCTCCGAATTTCCCTTCGTTTTTATAAACAGGGAATCCCTTGCTTCTTAGTTTTATCTTACTTCCATTCTGAGTTTCAGGAGCTACTTTTAGTTTTGCCTTACCGGTCAATGTATCAATGGTTACTTCACCTCCAAGCATTGCGGTATATAAATCAAGATCAGCCGTAGTGTAAAGATTATCGCCAAGGCGTTTTATTTTCGGGTGATTTTCGATTGAAAAAGTAATGTAAAGATCGCCATTTGGGCCTCCGTTAATTCCAGGACTTCCATGACCCGCAATTTTGATAGTTTGTCCGTTTTCGATACCGGCGGGGATAGTTATTCTGATATTTGCCCCGTTAACCGATAAAGTCTGCTTATGCGTTTTATACGCATCAATGAGTACCAGGTGGATTTCCGCATTATAATCCTCGCCGCGGTATTTCACCTGCCGGCTGCGGTCCGAGCGAGCTGATCCGCCAAATAAAGATTCGAAAAAATCGGAAAAATCACCTTGCTGCTGTCCCCCTGAGTATCGCGAATCCCGCGAGCCTGATGGTTGTCCCTGGTACTGTTTTGCTTTTTCGAATTCATCGGCATGTTGCCAGTCCTTTCCATACTGGTCGAATTTTTTTCGCTTTTCAGGATCACTCAACACCTCGTTGGCTTCGTTAATCTGCTGAAAATTCTTTTTAGCATCCTTATTATCAGGATTCAAATCAGGATGATACTTCCGGGCTAATTTCCGATAGGCAGTTTTAATGTCCTTTGGTGTGGCTGTTTTATCAATCCCTAAGATTTTATAATAATCAACGAAATCCATTTTTTTTACAGTTTTGGATAATCATGACCGAAAGTGATACCTAATTTCCTGATGCAGGCATATTTTGATTGCGAAACAGGTGGCAAAAAACTTACCGATTCCTATGCCACTTTCCTTTGGCCCAATAATGGCCACGAGGTCCTGATTGCCAGTAACCTTGATTATATGTTCTGTTCCTGACTGGTTTTTGCCAATAGCCGTTTTTCTGAATATAAACGCCTGTGCGGCGGTTGTATGTATAATTATCGCCTACCCATATGTGCTGGTGGCTTGGTTTTACCGGCCTTGAATATTCAACGTATGTGGGTTCTGTTTTAACATAGCCTGTAGCACAACCGGTTGCCAATAAACCCATACCGGCAAAGCTGGCAATAACCAAATATTTTCTCAGGCTTGTTGCGGTACTTGAAACAAAACTCATCTTACTTTCATAAGAGTTTGATTCATTATGAATTATAACACTTACGGTTTTTGAGACTTTTTCATTGCTCTTCATGACCTTTTACTTATTAACGATAGTTTTGCCACGCGGGTTTAAATTTGATCGCTTTTGAATTGAAAAGCATTACACAATTGCGGTTAAGAGTTACATTATTCACACATTTCACGCGTTTATAACAGCCATTGGCTCATCTGGCTGGTATTTAGTTGACTTTTATCAAAAAAACAGAAGGACTCAGTTCATAATTCAAGTTAACCACAACCTAAAAAAAGAGTATTCCCCTCGCCCTTCATGTTTTTTAACTTTAGGTTTTAACCACGCTTTTTGGTCGGAACTATAAAAAGTGGAATTGTGGTTTGACGTAAAACCTTTTCGGTAACGCTTCCAAGTAAAATATTTTCGAGCCATTTATGACTGTGTGAGCCCATAACAATAATGTCGGCATGAAGTCCTTTTGCTGCTTTTAAAATAGAGTCGGCAAAATCCCCATCCTGCAGGAGTGTCTGAACATTTTCATCTTTCAGATGACTTTTCATTCCATCCAAAAAATGTTGCGATACGTTTCTCAGCCTGTCGGGGCTGTCGAAATTTAAAGGATCTAAGCCCAGGGGTTCGGTAAGTCCCATTATGGGCGAATATGCGGTTGACGAATAATATACAGGATCGGATATTACATGCAATAATACCACTTCCGCTTCCATTGCCCTGGCCATTGAATATCCGGCTTCGGCTACTTTTTTAGCTGTTTTATCATAATCGAGTGCAATCAGAATTTTTTTCATTTTATGTTTATTTTATGTATTATTTAACGTACGAATGCCTTATGTTTATGAAGGTTGCAGGTTAAAGGACTGAAGAAATCAGAAATTTCCTGCTCATTGGATCCGGGCATTTGTACCCGAGGATTTATGTTATCGGCTTCAAAGTGTAAGCATGAATTACAGGTATAAAATTAGAGCTTAATGCCTTGGAGTTTGTTATATAACTTTGTAAAATAGTTACATAATTCACACATATTCTGCAAATTCCGGTTTTTATCTTATGTAACTTACTTTATATGCTTATTGATCCGAATCCTTATCTGATAATCCACCTACAGTGCCTGGCCAGATCATCATAGTCTTTTGTGAGTTCTGAAATTTCGTTTTCTGCTTTCCTTATGCCGGTATATGTTTTTTTAGTGCCGTTTTAGTTTTGTGGATTACGGAAAGCAGTTTCCCGATCTAAAATGCTTCCTTTATAATCATTTTTTCACCTATGTCTAGATTTGCAAGTTGCTTTTCAACAGCCTCCATCATTGGCGGAGGACCGCATAAATAAACAAAATTGCCGGTATTGGCAAGGTGTTGTGTTAGAAATTCCTCAGTAATAAGCCCGTGCGAATATCCTTCAAGATTTTCGTGAGTTAATATATTGATAAAATTGTCGCTCAGCAAGTCTTTAAATTCCTGTTCAAGGATAATATCGGCCTTTGTGTTGTTGGATAAAATCAGTTTGTTGTTCCCTATCTTGTTTTTCGACTGCAGGTATTTGAAAATGCAGATAAATGGTGTAACTCCCGCACCGCCGGCAATAAAAACTCCTTCGCCTTTATAGGCTATTTCTCCGAAAATTTCATGCAGAATTAATTCATCATTCACCACCAACTCATCCATTTCGTTGGTTACATTTCGGTGCATCGGATAAATCTTGATAGTAAATTCGAGGAAATCGTCTTCGGGCAGACTGGTAAAAGTAAATGGCCTCTTTTCAGCTTTCCAACCGTTTCTGTTAATCGAAATTTCAGTTGCCTGCCCCGGCATAAAGTTAAAATCACGGGGTTTCTCGGTAACAATTTGCAAAACATTATAATTGATGCGCTGAATTGATTTGATTTTTACCGGTTGCTGTCTCATAGTATAAAATATTTAAGGTTTAAATAAACTGTTATTGTTTGGTTTCGAAAAATGGTTTACTTAACAGTTTGCCTGTGCCGGAATTTATTTGTGGTGCTTTTCCGGATGGTTCAGTTAACAAGGCTTCCCATTTGATTATACAAGTAATTTTCCATACCCATATTCTCAACGTCTGTTTTTTGTTTTTGAACCCAGCCTGAATGGCCTTTTTCCTTAACAAGTATTTTCGAAAGTATTTCGGCTGTTTCGTGGTCATCAACTTCAGCGGCCAGTTTAATAGCGTCCGAATATGAGCAAAAAGCTTTAAGTTCATCGCTTTCGTTTTTACTCACCAGTTCCGAAACCGTATTACCTATCATTACCTTGTTAAGTTCGGATAAGGTTGCTGAACCATCACGAAAACTGATCCGTTCAATAAGCCATTCAGCCAGCAGCATCTGATCCATTGCCTGTTTATGTATAGCCTTATGTAGATTTTCATATCCAAGGTTTTCGCACATTTCGGAATGCACCATCAACTGGTTTATAGCAGTAAGTTTTTCGACCAGGAGTGAATTCAGTATTTTAAGTAATTCTTTATCGCGTTTCATTTCAAATTGGTTTTGTAAATTTCGTGTTTATTTCGAGGCTTCGTTTGTATTTATTGTGCCACCTAAGGTCCGGGAATTGTGATTACAGTAAGTGTTCACTTCTGGTTAACCATTATTCTCGTCAAGGTCGGCGTGGGAATCTCCTCCAAGGCTGTAATAGTTATTTTCCTCATCCTCACTTCCAATATGTTCCATTGCATCATCCAATTCAGAGCCGGGAACATCCAGATCGCTACCCAAAAGTTCAGTGTTCTCATCTGTTTCGTCAATAGAATCCACATCGGAATTCAGCACTTTTGGTTTTGTGATATCTTCAGGATTAATATCTTTTGCTTCCTGGTATTGCTTAAAAATATCTTCGCTTGCCGGGTAGGAGGGGTAACCGGGAAGGTTATTCTCTCCTTCCGTTCCATCAAGCCGGCTTTTGCGGCTCTTTTCTTCGTCTGTATTTTTCATAAATTTTGATGTATTTTTAAGATACGAAATTAAACCTATAAGCAGTGGTAACCCTTACACAATTGTTGAAAAGAGTTGCATGATTCACACATTGCTATTGGAGGAATTTTTCGCGGAACAGCGATCACGAAGAATATATTTAGCCAAATATAGGTACAGAAAAGAAGTTCTGCTATTAATTTAGCGGGTATGTTATTTTGCCCGAAGTGAGAAGACGGACGTCAGAAGTTCCCCATTAAAACTTCATTTACCCTTGAAAGCAAAGGAAAGGAGACCAATTGCCTTTATGCAGATATTTTCAGTATTAAATAAAATAAACAAGCCTCAAATTCGCGCAGCCCTTTGCTTCGGGCCCGCTCAGCAACCAGTAGGGGAAAGTCCCAGCAAACAGAAGATTGAGATTGGCATACCAAACCTAAATTTAAATAAAATGAGCATATTTAAATAAAATGTTGAATTTTTCTTGTTGGCATTAATTAGAATGAGTGGGCGCTTCAAAAGCTTTTAAAATGCCATAAGTGAAGAAAAATAAATAGCCGTGTTTACGCTCCGAATTGTTTTTTGAAGTGGGTTATGTCAATTACCGATAACAGGCATTTGCGGTCGTCGCCGGTGGCAATACCCTCGATAAAAACACGACAAATAGGTTTTTTGTCATAACCCAGCATCACTTCGCATGTTTCTTTAGCAGTACCGTTACACACTTTATTAAAAAAACTATCGAAAACAGACTTTGATTCAGGTGAAACAAAAATTCTGAAAGTTGTGTTTACCAGGCTAAACCGCCTGTCGCCGAGTATTTCGGCACCCGTGAAATTAAGGTCGCTGATTACACCGTTGGCATCTAAAGTGTAATAACCCATAGGTGCAAAATCGTACAACATGGTATATTTTTTCAGGGCTTCTTCCGATGTTTCATAGGCATTACGTAACTCTTCGATCTGCATTTCCAGTTCTATCTGATGTACCTGCAGTTCGTGCAGCAGCCTTTTAGTGTCCGACTCTATATCAGGCTCTATGGCAACAGCTTTTTTATCTTTCAGCTTTTCTTCCGCTTTTAGGCGAAGCATACGTGCATCAGTATAATCCAATTCTTCGTTAATCATGGCTTTGTTTGTTTTTAGGGTATTGGAATCATTCTTCCTGTTGTTTTCAGTTTTTTGATTAGTAAAACTGAAACCTGGATACATATGGTTCCAAATTTACTGAGAATAATTTTATTCCATAGTATTTGTCGATTCTAGCTGTTATTTTTTTTTTGTACTATTTATAAATCCTGCTGCCTGGCTTTGTGTTGAAGGGTAAATAAGTGTTCTTAGATGTGGCGTGGCAGCGTAAATTTTATTTTGGTTCCTTTACCCGGCTCGCTTTCGATGCGGATGCTTTCGCCGTGTTTTTCGACAAATTCCTTGCAAAGGAGTAGCCCAAGTCCTGTTCCATTTTCGTTGCTGGTGCCTCTGGTTGAGTGCATCTCGTTTACTTTAAAGAGATCCTTCTGAGCTTTTCCGGTAATTCCGATACCATTGTCCTGAACTGTTAATTCAACAAACTTTGTATTTTCCGTTGCACTTATACTAATCATGCCGCCTATGTATGAGAATTTTAAGGCATTATTGATCAGATTTCGAATTATCGTTTTAGTCATCTGAAGGTCAGCAGATAAAAACAGTTCCTCCGGAATGGATTGTTCGAGTGTTAATTGCTTATGCATAGCTGATGTGGTTACACTTTCGAGTTCATTTAGCACAAGTTCACGTAAATTAATTTTAACCGGGTTGAAATAGGTTGCTTTATTTTGAGCAGCGGTCCATGCCAGTAAATTATCCAGAAGATTAAGTGTTCCATAAGCTGAATTGCTGGCCATGCTTATATATTTTTCAACTTCTTTTAGGTTAAGATCATCATAGCTGTCCTTCAGTAATTCGAGAACACCAATTATTGAGCCGAACGGACTTCTTAAATCATGTGCGATTATTGACAGAAATTTTGCATTTGTGGCAATAACTTCGGCAAGCTTGATTGTTTGTTCATCGGCCAGCTTCTGCAAACCGGCGTTTAATTCTTCCAATTGATGTAAATGTAGTTTTAGATCAGTCGTCGAAGCCATCTCTTTAACCACTTTCCCATTTTCCCTATCCGATAACCTGGTGTCTTTGTTTTTGACAGGCAAG
>JBBSDG010000166.1:0-8961 GCA_038249635.1 Bacteroidales bacterium
AGTAAAACTGAGTTCTATAGACTTTTTATTTAAGGGTTTAATGTCGAAAAGCAATTTGCTTAATCCTTCACTACTGTCATGCAAACCCGATTCTTGCTTATATTTGTCCATGGAAAAGTTTGTTTAAAAGTTTGACTGCTTTTTTACCTCAAAGGTAATGATTATCAATGAGATAACAAACTTTTCCTGCTTTTTATGAATTATTCAGGTTAGTAACTACAGTCAATTTTGGATATTTGACAGATGGGAATTGTTTTGAGGATGGACACTGGAATTTAATAAACACAAGCCCCGATTTAATAATATCTCAACTTGAAAAATTCGCTTTGCCTGGTTTTAATAAGTTCGAAAATCTTGATATACTAATTAGCACTCTCAGGAAGCAAGGACAAACTCCAGAGCTTTATATGGATTTCAGAACTCTTGATTTTGTTATGTTCTATGGTGGATTTGAAGCCGCTTCGGATGTTTTAAAACAAATGTTACTGAACAGAAAATGGAGTGTAGATTACAGGAATCTGTATTCTGATTTAGAGAAAGGCTTGCCTTTGGATGATAAAAGACATTTATTAATTTCACTAGTGGAGCGAGGATTCATTTATGGGATAAAAATAAATGATTAATGCGAATCAAGGGTTGGAACGAAATAGCCACGAAGTGGCTAAACATCAATAACCTTGGGTGCAACCCAAGGTTGTTGATCAATCTGGCGGGATCAGCCACGAAGTGGTTGAACAGAATTATGCATAATTCAATCCCTTCAGGGCTGACGCTAACTTGCCATTGTCAACCGTGGGCTACACCCCCGGTTATTTAAGTGAAGCCCTTTCAGGGCTTTGCGAAAATATAGAAAACAATTTAACCCTTGATTGGCATGATTAATCGTTAACATCTTAAATACGGTCTGATATAAGAATTAAAACGGCAAAATAAAAATGATTGAAACCGACCGCCTAATCATAAAACCACTCACCTACCTTCAACTACAGAAATACATCCGGAATGACAATTCGCTGGAAACGGAACTCAATCTGAATGAGACTTTACGTTCAATATCCGATGAACTTAAGGACGCGCTGGAAAACACAATTCTGCCATACGTAGCCGACACGTCTAAGAATTATCTGTTCAGCACACTCTGGACGCTGATATTGAAGGAACAAAATAAAATGATTGGCGATTTATGTTTTTATGGTGAGCCTAACGAGGCCGGGGAAATTGAGATCGGGTACGGCACTTATGAAGATTTCAGGGGAAACGGATATATGAAGGAAGCCGTTGGCTCAATGGTCGCCTGGGCCAAATCTCAGCCAGGTGTGAAATCCATTATTGCTTCAACTGATAAGACTAACAAGGCTTCGTATGCTTTGCTTGAGAAAAATAATTTTATAAAAGCGGGCGAAACGGAAACGCTATTCAACTGGCGACTGATAGTATAACATATTGTTGAAAGTCATAAATAATTATTCCCTAATCAATGTTATCACTTTCATTAACTGTTTTAGGAAGCGAAAGTTTTAACGTAATAAACCCTATAATCCCCGCCAGGGCTGAAGCAATAAGGATGGCAATTTTCGAACTGTTAATCAGAGCAAGGTCGTTAAATGCGAGCAGTGTGATAAAGATTGACATTGTAAAACCTATTCCGCCAAGGAGACCTGCCCCGAAAATATTCTTCCATTTCAGTTCAGCAGGTAAAAACCCTATTCCCAGCCATACAGCAATAAGCGAAAACAGAACTATCCCAACAGGTTTTCCAACAACAAGCCCTGCAATAATTCCCAGGCTGTTTGTAGAGGTAATATTGCTATCCCATCCGGCTCCCAATAGTATGCAGGTATTAGCCAGGGCAAACAAGGGAAGTATTACAAAGGCCACCGGTTTGTGTAAAAAGTACTGTAGAATATACGAGGGCGATTTCTCGCTCCCGTTGCCAAAAGGAATTACAAAAGCCAGTAGTACACCGGTTATTGTCGCATGAACGCCGGAGTTCAGCATAAAATACCACATGGCTACCCCACCCACCAGGTACGGAATTAAATTATATACTTTTAAGCGGTTGAGTATAAACAATACACCCATAATGCCAAATGCAATGCTCAAATCGAAAAATGAAATAGCCGTTGTGTAGAAAAAGGCAATTACAAGGATTGCTCCCAGGTCGTCAATAACTGCGAGTGCTGTAAGAAAGACTTTAAGCGAAGCCGGAACTCTTTTGCCCAGCAACGATAAAATACCAATGGCGAAAGCAATATCAGTAGCCATTGGGATGCCTGCTCCCGCCTGAGTAGCTGTGCCGAAATTGAACAACATGAAAATTCCGGCAGGAACCAGCATACCACCCAAAGCACCGAAAACAGGTAAAGCTGCATTTTTCATGCTCGAAAGTTCACCAATGTATATTTCGCGCTCCAGTTCCAAACCAATCATCAGGAAAAAGATAGCCATAAGTCCATCATTAATCCATTGAACCAGGCTATGGCCCGCCACATCATAATTCCAGAAATGTATATAGTCATCTCCCAGAGCCGAATTTGCCAGGCCAAGCGAAACCAGGGTAACAAAAACCAGAATAAACCCGCCTGCCTTTTTGCTTTCGAAGAATTCGGTAAATAACCGTGTTAATTGCATAAAACAATAAATTGATGTAGTGTTAACCCGAAAAGCATGATAACTGTTCAGCCCGTGTAGTACTGATGCGAATAAATGGCAAAATTACCGAACTGTGGTATCCTACTCCAATCCAATCAATCTCCTCAAACCCTACAAACTCCTCAAACCCTTCAAACTTTTCCAACCCCTCAAACCCTTCAAACCCTTCAAACCCTACCTCACATACATATCAATCACCTCCGAAATTGCCTTGGTACAGGCCGGGCAGAATTCCTGTTTGTTGCGGGTGAACATAATACAGTCGAGTGCTGATCGGTATAGGCCAAATTGCATATAATTGCCTCCTTCGAAAGCGCCGGTGGCATCTTTATATTTGTTTTTAGAAAACATTTCGAGTGAGGTTTTCTTTTCACGTTCGAACAGAGCTTCCATCTCAGTTTCAGGCACATTGGCAGCACGTAAAGCCCGTCTTTCTTTCTGAATTCCATAGCTGAAATCATCGAATTCCGTCTTGCTCCATGGAGTAGGAATTGGAGTTCCGGGCTTAACCAGCTCTTTCCATTTCAGGTTGGCCGGATCCAGAAGCGCCGTAACATTGGGCTCCCAGGGTTCAACAGTAATTGCCGGAGTTTCGTAGGCAACATCCGAAGTGTAATATTCATCAGCCAAAGCTGCAAAACAATGACCAAATTCGTGAACGAAAATATATCTTGAAAATTTATTGTCGGCAGCCACCGTCGAGTAAAGGTTAAAAATACCTCCGCCGCCATAAGTACGTTCGTTAATCAGGATAAACATATAATCGTATGGCACAATGGCAGCCACATCGCGGATAGTGCGGTTATCGTACGAAAGCGCATACCTTTCGGAATCAAATGCGCCATACGATATCGAAAGCGGTGTGCGGTTAAAAACTCCGGGATGGGGCTTGTTAACACCGGTGGTTGCCGAGGGAGTTTCAACAGCCCTGACATTAAAATCCGCTTTGCGCGATTTGAAAGGTTCAACCGTGAACAATTCATCCGTAAGCGTTTTTACATCTTTGTGAAACTTAGCCATTTCGGCAGCAGTATAACCATCGCCAAGGATCACAATATCCACATGGTTTACAGCTTTGCCGTTTTCGATGTATGTAAATGATATATAAGCACTTTTAGATACTGCCGGATTTACATTCCTCGCTTTCGGATCGATAACAGTACTCCAAACGGCACTAAAATTGTTTTTTGCATCCCGCTTTTCGAGGGTAAGTTTTACCGGAAGTTTTGGCCAGGGTAAACGTACCGACTCGTGAAAAGTACCCCAGTTTGGATCGCCAATACTCTGCCATTCGCCGAAAACACTGGCAAAACCGCGGCTGTACAGCAACGTATTTGTGAGGGTATCCGTAATTTTGAAAAAGTACAATCCACGGCTTAATTCGTCAGTAAGTACAGTCTGGCTTCCGGCCCACGGACCATCATTCACAATACGATCCAGGGAAAAATGTTCCTCTGTGGCGGTTCCGGTATGGAAATAATCCACACGCATGGTTTCGGCGGTAAAGAATTGGGTGTAGTTTACATTGTTTGTTTTTTGTGCCTGTGCGAATAAATATACGCCTAACGCAAGCAACAGGATTGTAACTCTTTTCATATTTATCAGGTTTTAAATGGAAGCAAAAGTATCGAAAATTCACCCAGGAAGGTTTATAAAATATTTCTCAGTACTACCTGAATTCCCAAATACTATTCATTAATCATTCATTCCTAAAGTATTTACTCAAATTGATCCTGAATAATTTTGCAGGACGCTGCAAACATCCTGCCCGTATGCTTTCTGATGTTAGCCAGGCAGTATTATCTCCATTCAAAACTATCCCTTCCGATTGGCCCAGATGCCATGCCGAACCCAATTCGATTCTAACTGTTTTGCCATTAAAAAAGTGGCTGTCGCTGTAACCTGTCAGCAACCAGCAGAAACAATCCCAGAATTTTCCACCGTTATTTTTATACCCAAGCAATACAATGTTTCCCTGTTCATTTATCGAAGCATCGGTTATAAGTCCGTCAGTAGTAAACTGCTCAACAAAAAGTGCCTCGTAGCTGCCGGGCCTCGAAGGAATTAAATAATGACGAGTTTTTAAATCCAACCAATCCTTGCTGAACAGATGAAGGGTATCGTTGAGGCAGAAAAACGCCTCGCAGTCGAAATTTGTTGCGTTCGGAGTGCGGTTGAAATCAATCTGATCAGGATAACTGAAATAAATATAACCGGCCTGTATGGTATCGCTGTCGCGATTGGAAAGATCACTTTTCGCAATTTTCAGAATATGCAGATCCTTTCTGTTTCCGTAGTTGTTGCCGAAATCGCCAATATAAATACTGGAATCATCCTGGGTAATACTTTCCCAATCAGTATTCGTGGCGTTCAATACCGTTATTTTGCGAAGAATTTTTCCGGTTGTGGTGTCAATCTGAAATAGATTGGGTGGATTACCGCCGTCATTAATGGTCCATAACTGGCCGTTTATTGATATAAGGCCGGAAGTTTCCCTGATCTCGCCGCCCAATTTGGCAATGAGTTGAGGCTTGTTACTGAAGTATTCTGAACTTCCCTGGTTAGAGCTGATTCCATTTGGAACAGAATATTTCGCTGTAGTATCCGTTTGTGCATTGCTCTGCACGAAACTTATACAGATAAAAGCAATGCAACACAATATAATGGATTTTCTTTTTTGACCCGACATATTTTGAGGTAACCCTGAGATAAAAATTAAATAAATTCTACTACAGCCACATGTAACATAAAGGCAAACAGAAATGCTGTTTTTTAATGAAACTGAACAACATCGGGCTTACCAATAACAAAATCAGGGAATCCAAAATCGGTTGTTCTGAGTGGATTTACCTTAAAAATGTTATCGCCTTTGCCCGGTATTGAAGGGTAAAATGCAAATGAAATCTGCATATTTCTGAACACCAGATAGTCGTTGCGTATCAGCACACCCAATCCAAATTCAGGATACATTCTGTTTTTACTAAAACCAGTGGATTCGTCGCCAAGTATTCCGAACGAAAAATTAATATAGGGGCCGAACCTGAATCCAAGTAAGTTCCACGGAGCATAGGATTGAGTTTGAATAATAAACACGAAACGCCTGGTTCCCGAAAGCTCATTGCTGTTAAAACCGTTAATCCCGTAGCCGTCGTTGAGTGTGAGCCTTTCGTAAGAAGCCCGGTTGACACCTATGGTGAGTTCCGGCTTCACAAATTGCCTGAATTTCCAGTTGCCGATACCGAATAATCCGGAGAAATAGTTGATGCTCGCACTAAATACAGATTGGGAAGATATGGATGATTTGATAAATGTTCCGTATTGAATATTCGATCCGAAGTATCCCCATTTAAAGAAGTTACCCCACGAATGATACAATCCCCAATACCAGCGGTCGCTGTTTTTTAACTGGTATCCGCCCACAATACCATAGGCCAAACCTACAGGCACGTCCTCGGTCACTCCAAACCTGAAAACATAACTTTGCTTAACATATTTACGACTCGAAATCCCCAATCCCGACAAATAGAACATTTCGCTGGTATAATATTCCATGAGATCGGGCTGCTCGATGGGTTTTTCCAGGTATCGGATGTTTAACATACGCCCCGAAAAAATGAGCTTTGTTGTACGGTCAGTTACCGACTTCCCTTTAAATACCTGCCAGGCTGCAGCAGCCCAAAAATCCTGAATGTTATAACTTGAGGTTAAAGGGAGACGTGTAGTATCATTTTTGTAAATCCATCCCGGCTGCCTTATTTGAGAAACCAATATTCCACCTGCCCATCGGGCAACAGGTGAGAAGAAAGGCCTTTCGATATTGATTCCTTTGACATAATTGTTAATTTCATCAACCGAGTAGGACAAACGGGTGCTGATATACGTATTTTTTATATTCGGCACCAGGTAATAGGCTGAAAAAGCATGGTCGCCGTTGAGGTAGTTCTGAGTAATTGAGTAGGAAAACGTATGCCCGAGTCCGGCAAGGTTTTTATCCGAAAGTTTTAAGTTAATCTTTTCGTTTGTTAATCCTCCGTCGGCAACAATACTCCATAAATCAATCGTATTGACATATACATCAACTGAATCGGAAGTTGTACCGGTAAGTGCTGCCGTAATTATAACATCGTGAATATAGTTCTGGCTACGGACCAAACGCTCCGATTCCTTTACCAGCAATGAATCAAAGAGATCGTTCCTATGGATAAGCAGTTGGTTGCGGATGGCAAACTGTTGTGTTTTAATATGGAGTGTATTACCGCTCTTTTCAAGATAACTCCGCGGATAAGCATTGGTATCGGATATTGAGTATCCAAAAGGATCGAGTGTTGTAATGGTGATATTTCTGATAATTTTGCCTTCATACCTTGCGTATGATGCAACTGAATATGTATTTGTAACTACCTGGGCGGGAACATCAGAAGAAACAACCGGTTTGAGAAGGAGTTCATGCATCAAAGATGTGATTTTTCGCTTCGATGAATATTCTTCAAGCTTTTTATACACCCCTACATCAGTTGTGTCATGAACTTGCTGTGCCAAAGCAACTCCACATGCACCGGCAGTGAATAAAAGAAACAGAATAATATTCCGGGGTGCCATCAGAAAAAGGGTTTTGCTTGTGTGCCTGGTTGGAGAAGCCTGAAATTCAACTATCAATCCCGCAAAAATAGTCCATTTCCCGCCCTAAACCTAAAAGCCAAACTACTGATTTATATGTCAGGCAAACAGGAAAGCGAATTCTTTACAGAACAAGGAATTGCAATTTTGCTTTAATCGAATAATTTTGCTTAAAACGATTTTCCCTTCTTAGTAAACTAAGGAAAAATAGTAGGTTGAGATTTTTATCTGTTTTACAAAATGATTTCATCCAAATAAACCTTTTGATCTTTAAATGAAAAGGTTACGCTAAAAGATGAAAGCTGCCCCTGACATGACAGGAACAGCCTTCATCTGATTCATTATCCGCCTTGGATATCAAGTAATTTCAAGAGTATTAACTGGATATGAAAGCCGTATTAGTTGGTTGTTTCAGCATTTTATTCAACACTACTGAAAGTTTTTAGGCCATCCGCTCACCTGCCCATTGTTCATATCTAACTTGTTCAGATAAATATAGCTTCCGCCGGAGTTCGAAAGCCCGGTAATATAGAAATAGTTGTCGCTGGTTTGTATCAAACCATATCCCTGCTCATTATCAGATTCTCCAAAATTCTTTTCATACGTTTGATCACCCACGGAATTTGTCCTCACAAAATATACATCCTGCAGTCCATTGGTAACACTTTCGGTTATTCCTGTAATAGCAAATCCTGCGTCAGAAGTTTCAATCATTGATGCGCCATATTCAAAACCAGTTCCTCCAAAAGTTTTAACTGATGGATTCGTCCATAAAAGATTGCCTGAAAGGTCCGTTTTTAAAAGGAAAACATCTTGGTTCGATCCTTTCACTATTGAACCGCTGATAGCGATATTCCCATCTTTGGTTAAAGTTAAAGCAGAACCAAACCCGTTGCCATACCTTTTTGTCCATAGGCTGTCGCCATTTGCTGCAACTTTCATCAGGAAAATCTGGCCACCTTCCATACTGAATCCGGCTTTGAAAGCTCCTGTGAGAAAATATCCGCCACCAGGAGCTGCAATAACAGCATAGGCCACTTCATTGATAGAATCGTAAGGATTACTTCCCGTTGCGCCAATGCTGCGTGTCCACATTCCTGTACCGTCATCATCTATCCGCTGAAGGTATATATTTCTGTCGGAACTACCCGATTTCTGAATAAAACCAACAGCCAGGTATCCGCTGTCGGAATCAGGCACTATGCCGAAACCCTCAGTATAAGAACCTGTTCCGTAGATTTTCGAGAATATAATTTTGCCATTCGCATCTGTCTTCAAAACGACCATAGAAGGTGAGCCTCCATTGGCATTGTTGCTGAATCCTGTGGTAATGTATCCGCCTGCAATATCTTTGGATTTCTGAACATTGAAGAAAGCGTCCGAAAAGGTGCCTCCATAAGTTTTGACCCAGATGGTATCTCCGGTTGATGCATTTACTTTTAGCAGCGTACCATCATAACCTCTTGACGTTGAATTATAACCGGCAATAACCAGGTTACTGCCATCGGAAACAATGCTGTTGCCGCCCCGCATATATTGAGGCGTTGAATCCCCAACTTTATTATTGCATGAGGTGAGAACTGCAACGATCGCTATTAATAGAAATGCAGATGTTAAGAGTCGTATTTTCATTTGTATTTTCAATGAAGTTGAATAAAGGTAATTGTAGTGTTAGTTGCGGATATCGAGTTC
>JBBSDG010000167.1:0-8959 GCA_038249635.1 Bacteroidales bacterium
AATATTTTCTCAAGGTTTTTAACTAATGAAATCTCATTTAATTTTTATCATTAAGCCCGGCTCAGAAACATCACCTTCGGTTTTAGCAGAAAGACCGACCTCTTCCAGTACTTTGCCACTTAGAATAATTTTATTGCTCTTAATATCCACCAAATCTGTAATGTCAATCGCATTGTCACTTGCCAGATCCTGTGCAAATATTTTTTGAATTTTCAAATCCTGTGGAAACTCTATGGTCAGCGACTTGAATTTACCGAAAACCCCTACCGGCGCAATTTTGTCGCATTGTATGGTTATATCGGCGATCGGATAATAAAACCCTTTTACCGAATCAGTTCGTAGCATCGTTGCAACCGAGTAATTACCATTGGGGAATTTGCTGCAAAGAACATAGGGAGCATTCCCATCACACTTTACTTCAGGCAATTCCATGCCACGCGCTACACGTGCCGGAGCTGCCTGCATCACTGTTTTTCCGGTCATCCATTTCGCCCAGGTTTCCCCAGCCTGAAACTTCCAGTAATCTTTGTTAAAAACAGAATCCAGCCGGACTTCATTGTATCCTACGGAAAACGCTCCCGACATTCGTTGCCAGCAGACGGCACGGGTTACTGCGTCCATTTGGTTCCTCGATTGTAAGGGGTCGTAATTTTGATCTTTTGGAACAATAAATGCCGGATTCCGCATCACTCCAATGGCACAGCCAAGAGCTGCAGCTATGTATGGTTCGTCCTCGCAATTGATAATTCCTTTGCCCCTTGGTAATGATTTAAAGCTATTTAATATTTGAGCAACCCGATCAATGGTAGTTGGAATGGAGAGCTGGGCCGACACGTCATACGTTCTTAACACATCACTGAATTCTACCAAGTTGTGGGCAGTCGCCAATGCTTTCCCATTTTCCCAGTATTTGTAGCTTCCTGTCTTTCCAACTTTTGGTGTATCCCACGGACATTCATCGTCGTTGAATGGACCGCTCCCACGACCATTTTCAACCCACAATCCGGGTGCCTCTTCATGCGCCATCCGGGTGAGCATTTTTCTGAAATTGATGTCGCCGCCTCTCGAGCCATAATCAACTTTCCAGTAGAAAATACCGGCTTTTTTGCTCCATCTGAACCGTTCACGGAAATAGGCTTCCACTTCCTTTTCGGTGGGCTTTAAACCTTTACTGTCGAGTGCCGATTGGGCAGCAATCCATAGCCCGGCTCCCTTCCAACCGGCATTTTTTGAAAGATTATTGAGTCCGGCGAGTTTCTCTTCAGGAGTTCCTGTGCAGGAAGGAAATTTGTCGGTAGCCACGTCCTGTGTCCCGAGTATCCATTCTTTTTCTTTTTCGGCGTGTGAACCACCGGCAATATCCCATCCCACATCAAAAACTAAAAAAAGATCTTTTTTAACACTTTGCGGAAGTCGTTTTTCCCAGCCGGGGTTATGAAAAACAGCTTCTTCAGTAAGGTTATCAGCAGGAACGGTATGATCGCCAAGACCTATCGCATAACCAATTGAAAATGTATCGGTCGCAAAATTCTGGCATGACCAGGTACAACAATAACTGGGTGTAGTTCCTGCGGATTCGGGAATCAGATTGATTGTCGATTCGGCGACCCGCTGTTGGATTATTTCCTTCAGATTATTTTCAGGATGATTACAGCCCCAAGCCATAAAGATGATCAGGAGTACTGCAGAAATTTTCTTCATTTGAGTGACCTTTAAGTTTTTAGCCTAATTTTCTTCTACTATCTGCACATCCCATGGCCCGATCTCAAGAGTAGCTCCGGAAGAAACATTTTTTCCTGAAGTCAACTCATTACCAGCCTTGTGCGGATAAACCAAACTGGATTTTTGCGAAGTATAGTTGTAGTAATAATGTACCTTTTTACCTGAATCATTCACTCCGCTTTTGGTAACGAGCGGCCAGTGCAAATCCTGGTCGACAGTTTTAATACCTGATTTTTCCATTTCCTGAAGAATCAGTTTTTCCTGAATCAGGTCTGAAACACCGGTTCCTTCATAAAGTAAAGTTCCTTTTCCAAAGTTGTTGATGGTAATTGCCGGATATTTCCCGAAATACGGATGATCGTAATATGCCAATGGTTTGGCAGTTTCAGGAATCAGGTATTCGCCCCAATCATACACTTTGTTCGAGGCTTCATCGACCTTGAACGGATTATCTTTCAGGCTAAGTTCCTTGAAATTAGTAAATTCCTGATAATAAAATCCACATGCTTTGCGCAGTGGTCCCGGAGCCAGCACCGGACGAACCATTGAATTTTCGTCGCAGAAGCCGCTTTTGAATTGCATGATCACATGGCCACCGTTTTCGACATACTTACTGATCTTGTTCAGAACCTCATCACTGGCAATGTACAAGGCAGGGATAATCACCAGTTTATAATCTTCGAAACGGGCATTTTCAGGAAAAATAAAATCGACACCCACATTATTACGGTATAAAACCTTGTGAAACTGGCCAACCAGCTCGTTGCGGTAAATATTGGAAGAGCCGCCCCACATGTCGGTTTTACCGCCTTTGAATGGCATTATATTGAGAGCAGCATTGGCATCGTGACTGAATAAAATAGCCACTTTATTAGTGATTTTCAGGTTCACCAGTTTTTCACCAAATTGCTGAAGTTCGTGCGCTGTTTTTGAAACTTCGGTGTATGCCCGGTTGGGTTGTAAGTCGTGTGACAAAATGCCTTTCCAGTAGGTTTCCTGACCGTAATGAATCGAATGCCAGTGCCAGTATTCGACCATGTTGGCACCCGAACCCATGTGCGCGTAGACATTCATTCGTAACTGACCTTCGTACGGAGGCAACTGCGATTTAGAATCCCAACCGATTGTTTGTGCATTGGTTTCGGTGATCAGGTAATTTTTCATTTTCACCGAACGGAAAAAGTCGCCGGCAAATGCAATTTCATCGCCTGTCAGGTTATCCTGTGATCCGTGGTATACATTTACTGCCATCACATCCATATTTTTTGAACTGGCAATCTGGTCGATATCCTGAACCGAAGGCATAAAGCAATGGGTGATAAACTGATCGGGACGTTTGTATTCGGCCACAATTGAAGATTGCCAGCTCAGATAATCAGCCACTGATTTGCGTTTAAAACGTTCCCATTCAAGTTTGTAAGCGGTATTCGTTACACCGTCTTTCTCCGGAAATTCGTCCCAATCGTTCATGGTCATTCCCCAGTAATTCAAGCCCCATATCTTGTTCAGGGTTTGAGTGGTGACAAATTTTTTCTTCAGATAATCGATAAAACTGATATGATAATCGTAGTTGTTCACACCGTAGGATGTGGTTTCATTATCGACCTGATAGCCAATAATACCAGGATGTTTGGCGTAATGTTCCATCATCTTCCGGATGATTCTTTCAGCATAAAAAAGGAATGTCGGGTTGGTGATGTCCATGTTCTGGCGGATTCCGTAATAAGCTTTTTGCCCTTTTTCATAATCGACCAGCACTTCCGGATGTTTGTGCCATAACCAGGCAGGCATTGAATAGGTAGGAGTTCCCAGCATTACTTTTATTCCGTTGGCATGAAGACCATCGATGATGCTGTCCATCCAGGCAAACTCAAATTCGCCTTCGCGTGGCTCGAACAAACTCCAGGTCGATTCGCCCAAACGAACCACCGAAATGCCTCCGTCCTTCATCAGTTTCAGGTCTTCTTTGAGACGATTGGATGGCATATATTCCTGATAATAAGCGGCACCGTATAAAATATTGTCAAATTTTTTGGGTTGGCCGTTTGCCAATCCTGAAATAAGAAACAGGCAGGCAAGTAAGTAAAAAGCTGTTGATTTCATTTTGTCAGTTTTTCAATTTAGTAAATATTTATTTTCTGTATTGTTTGATTTTATTTTCCTTGATAACTCCATAATAATTCCATGGTCATTCCACCTGCATTTTCCAGGCCTACATATTCGTATCGGCCAGAACCTGGTTTCCCTTTTTCTCCCCAGGTTCCACCCATAATGTTTTTATATCCAATTGATTCATAGTCTTGTAATACTTTGTCTATATTATCGACGGAAAAAGCAAGGTGATGAATTCCTTCTCCGTGCATTTTAATATGATCAGCATAAACAATCGGACCTTTTACTGGGATACACCATTCGTATGCAATGTCTCCCTGGCGTTGCCATCCCTGAATCAGTTCATGTTCGACAATTTCACCATGATATTTTGTTTCACCCAATACAGGATGGCTAATCTGAAATTCAGGAAATCCGATTTTAGCCCAGTATTTTGAAATATCTTCTGTCTTATTTATGGCAAATGCATATTGATTCAGTTTCATACTGTGCCTGTTTTTGGCTGTCAATCCCTGGTACATATCAGCAGAAGTTTCGCTGGTGACATATCCCAATACATATTTCCCTTCTTCCTGAGTATCCATTAAAGTAACAATTAGTTTTCCTTTTGGTGTTGAAAATGAAAGCTCTTCAAGCACATCGACATCAATTTGGGACAAGCGTTTCAGTTCATTCTGCAATGCGTATTCCGAACTTAATTTATGCACCAGACTCATCGCGCCGTTCCCGTAATCTTTCTGAAATTTTGAAAATACAGATTTTTCAGTCAATGGTTGAATCCATGTAATGTGCGCACCACCTAGATTTGCTACAGCCATCCTGACATTAAACTGTTTTTCATTTTTGGCAGTTGCCAAAACTTTTCCAAGTAACTCTATCTGTTCAAAACCCAGTTCTTTCCATTTGTCAATTACTTTGTCCAAATCGTCGACCACCCAAATTACCTGGTCAACATGCTTGAAATGTTGAGGCACTTCTTCCGTTCTTCCGGTATTGGTAATAAATGCCAGAAGCAAAAAGATTAAAGTAAGTAGTTTCATAATTTTTAATGTATTAGATATTAAAACAATAAAGAACAATGTTCTGCTATTTTAATGTTTTAGAGGTGATATTTTTATTTCACGTTCAAACATCGTCGGATAAACCCAATAACTTCTCATCACCCCGCTGGAAGAATCTCCCACCCCGGTGGTTGCATAATCCAAATTGAATGTAATACCATCTTGTTTCTGTAATTGATAGGTATAGATTGATTTCGCCAGGTTTTCAGTAGAAAAGGGATATGCATTAAAATTAAACAATTCATTAACTTCAAATTGCAAGCCTTTTCCTTGATCATCTGTCATTTTAACCCATCGGTTATCAGTTCTTAAGCCATAGTCGCCTGGTTTAATGTATGGCACATACATGTTGTCAACGGTTGAACTATAAATTCCAATTTTATAGCCGCTTTTTCTGCCTGGATAATTTTCCTGTGGACCACGTCCATACCATTCAACTTTATCGAGGCTTTTGTCAAGGGTAAAAGTCAAACCAAAACGGGGAAAATACAATGGTAATGTTCTTCCCTGGGGTTTGGAAGTGTGATGTATTGTTATCTCCCCATTTCCTTCAATACTATAGACATAGATGTTTTCTAAACCATTGTATTGAATGCCTCTGATGTATTGATCCGATTCACCTTCAATACTTGCCCCAAACAATGTAATCTGCCTTATATTCACGTATACTTTTCCATCCACCTCCGACACTTTTGTGTAGATTGGGTAATAAGATAATTGGTCTATTCCTGTTGAATAGAACTCTGTAGCTACAAAGTTTCCATTACCTTCTTTCCAGTTTGAAGAACGCGCCGCACCCGAGCCCCAGCTATCCAGGTCATTTGCCATCGGTGCGCGCCAAACATTCACCAAAAACGGAGATTTCAACATTTCTTTTCCATCTATCACCATTGAAGCCAAAGCACCTATTTTTTTGTCGAAATTGTATTCAAACCCTTTTCCTTTCACTATTACATTAGTTTCAGACTGTGAAAAAGTAGTTTTGTCAATAGTTTGTTTAACTAATTCTTTATCTTTTTTCCACGGAAGTTCAAGTTGACTCCAGGCTACTTCGTGTCCTGCTTTTGCCCAAACCTTGTCTTCTTTCAACACAGAGCTAACTGTAATGCGATATTCTACACCTTCGATCAGAGTTGGTTTGTTGTATGGAATCTTAATTACTTTTTTTTCTAATGGTCCAACCTGAAGTTTCAGCACACCTTCCTGCAAAATATCGCCATCTGCTTCCAGGAACCAACGGGTGTCATATTGCGACGCATCAGTGAAATGATTTCGGTTCCAAACTTCTATCGTACCGGATTCTGCATCAAGAAGTTTAACTGAAATAGGTTGAACAACTTTTTTCATCTCCCACATTTCGGGTTGAACTTCTCTGTTTCCCCAAATATGTCCATAGGCTCTGGCGCCTGCGCCATAGCTCAGGAATGTTCCTTGATTCGTTTCTTTTTCAAAATCGAGCCATAAGCCGGCATTTTGGGGCTTTAAATTATCCGGAAAAACAGCATCTGCGAATATCCCAACATTGTCAATCATTGCATCGCACATGTAGCCGGGAGTTTCACCACCATCGATTTCTGAGTCGCGGCCTAAGCTTATCGTAAAAGGGAAATTCTTAATTTTCCCATTAACCTGCTTACTGCCTTTTTTATCATTATCAATATATACCGACATCTCGTGGCCGTTGTACATTGTAACCAATTGATGCCAGTTGTTTTCCCAGTTATTGGGTAAGCCAACACGCAATGTATGTTTTGTATTTGTGTAAATATAAAACTCCAGAGAATCGGTTCTAACCTGACGAATTCCATATTGATTTGATCCCTTGGTTATAAAATGGCCTCCACTTGCATTTAATTTTCTTGGGAAAACATCCATGGTAATGGTTAGTTTATCGCCCTCAATCTCCAAATTATTCTGTCTGTATATTTCAACCCACTGGTCATGACCATTCAAATTAACAGCTTTACCTGATTTTCCTTCCACCAGTTTTATATTGTTACCCATTAGGTAAACGGGTGTATTGTTGGGTGATTTATCTTCCAGCTTACGTATATTCTCTGTGATACCCGGACTCACAAAATCCCAAATTGCACCACCCATCGTTCTTGGGTGGGAATAGATCACGTTCCAGTAATCTTCCAGTCCACCTCCTGCATTACCGGCAACAGAAAGATACTCATCCATAAATGAAGGGCGGGTATCTTTGTCAAACCCCAAACCTACCCCCATTTCAAGCTCCAGAGGACTTGGATAGCGCGGGCCGATAATATCTTCAATTTTATGGGAGTATGCATTGCCTCCATACATCCAGTATCGTGTGTGGTCGTATTTTTTACCTTCTCTGACTACTTCGGTGATGTTCATCCCTTCGCCACTTTCATTACCAGCGCTCCAGAAGAGGACACAAGCATGATTTCTGTCGCGCAGGACCATTTGGCGGACTCGTTCCCGATACATATCAGTGAATTCAGCCCTTTCAGAAACATATTGTGTAGCATGAGACTCAACGCCGGCTTCATCAATTATATATAAGCCATATTCATCAGCCAGTTGAAGATATTTATTAACCGGTGGATAGTGTGATGTTCGTACGGCTTTAAAGTTAAACTGTTTAAGAATTTCGAAATCTTTTCTGATAATATCTTCGGTCATCGCATGCCCTAAGTCGGCGTGTTGCATATGCGAGTTTGTGGCATTTACTTTAATTGCCACACCGTTCAACGTAAACAATTCACCGTCAATGTGCCTCTCTTTGAAACCAATTCGTTGTTCTCCGACATCCTGAACTGTTCCATCCCCGGTCAACAATTGCATCTTCAAGCTATAGAGATTTGGAGTTTCAGATGTCCATTTTAAAGGATTAGTAATCTTCTGTTTAAGTTCTACCTGCTTTTTGCCCACATTGTCTATTGAAAACTTATCGCTGGTCATTTCAGTCACCAGATTTTTGCTGGCATCATACAAAGATGCTTTTAGTGCGTATGAAGCAGCTGGGGTATTCGTATATTTTTTCACGTCTATTTGTACCGAAAGATCTGCATCAGTATATGTCTCGTCCAGATCTGTTTCAACATACCAGTCAAACAATCTGACATCAGGAGTGGCATATAAACTAACATCGTCAAAAATCCCTGCAAATCTCCAATAGTCCTGTCCTTCAAGGTAATAGCCATCAGAATATTTTATTACAAGAACTGCAATAGTATTGGTCCCCTTGTTGATGTATTTTGTAATATTGTATTCTGCAGGTTCCTGGGCGCCCTCGTTATAACCAACTTCCTCCCCGTTTACATAAACAAACGAAGCCGAAGCCGTTTTCTCCATTCTTAAGAAAATCTGATCTCCATTCCAGGAAGAAGGAACAATGAACGTTTTTCGGTATGCCCCGGTTGGATTATATTCCCTTGGAACATGAGGAACAGTCACTGCAAAAACATCGGGTTCAAGAGACCCGTTTCCCTGTCCGACTATTGGGAAAGGAGCACTAACATTCCTGAAAATTCTATCACCATATCCCTGCATTTCCCAGTTAGAAGGAACCTTTAATGATCCCCATTTTTTATCGTTAAATCTAACAGTGTAGAAATCCGTTGGTACTCCCTCAGGAGTTTCACTATAGAAGAATTTCCAATCGCCGTTAAGTGAAATAGATTTCTCCGGCAAATAATACGCCCTTCCTTCTTCCTGATTCAATTCACATATCGATGTGTTCTCGATATAATAGTAAATGTTATCCAGAAACTTCGCAGGTTGAGCCTGGAGTACATTCTGTATTGCTACATAAAATAATAATAATGTAATTCGTTTCATTTAAGATTTTTTAATTTTTAAAATTATTTTTCCGAGACTGGCAAAATAGCCATCGAATACTGAATCACTTTTTGCCGACCAAATACCTGGAACATTATAAAAATTCTTATTATTTCTACTTTACCAAATTAAGTTTTCGCATAATATCTATCAATATCCGCTTGTCTTTGGCAATGTCGGATTCGGATATGTTCCATGCAGAGATCTACTTCTTTTTGAGTTGCAAATGTGATTGCGATTACTAACAATCTTGC
>JBBSDG010000168.1:0-8910 GCA_038249635.1 Bacteroidales bacterium
AATCAGCTCATAATCAGCTTTATTGGCAAAAGTAAGCGCCAGCATTCCCTGTTTTTTCAGGTTGGTTTCGTGTATGCGGGCAAAGGATTTTACCAGTATGGCTCTTACGCCTAAATGCCGGGGTTCCATGGCAGCATGCTCGCGTGATGATCCTTCGCCGTAATTTTCGTCACCCACAACAACGGAACCTAAACCTACTGCTTTATAAGCCCTTGCCGTTGCAGGCACAGCATCGTATTTACCGGTCAGCAGGTTTTTAATCAGGTTGGTTTTCTCACCGAAATAATTCACCGCCCCGATCAGCATATTATTCGAAATGTTATCCAGGTGTCCACGGAAACGTAGCCATGGACCGGCCATCGAAATATGGTCGGTGGTACATTTGCCTTTAGCTTTGATAAGCAAAGGAAGTCCCAGCAGATCAGCACCCTGGAATGCCGTGAATGGTTCAAGCAACTGCAGCCTTTCGGAATCAGCCTTTACAACAATATTTATAGCTGAACCATCAGCAGGCGGCGCAAGAAAACCGGGATCTTTTACATCAAATCCTGCCACAGGCAGTTCAATTCCTTTTGGTTCATCCAGCTTAACTTTTTCGCCGCCTTCGTTAACCAGGAAATCCGTTAACGGGTTGAAACAAAGGTCGCCGGAAATAGCATAGGCGGTAACAATTTCGGGTGATGCCACAAAACTATGTGTATTCGGGTTTCCATCGTTACGCTTGGCAAAATTTCGGTTAAAGGAAGTTATAATTGAGTTTTTTCTTTCCGGATCATCGGTATGTCGTTTCCACTGACCGATACAAGGACCACAGGCATTGGCCATTACAACACCACCAATTTTTTCAAAATCGCTTAATAAACCATCGCGTTCAGTTGTAAACCGTATAAGCTCCGAACCCGGTGTTATCACAAACTCCGCCTTTGCTTTCAGGTTTTTATTGGTGGCCTGTCTGGCGATGGAAGCGGCGCGGGTTATATCTTCGTAGGACGAGTTGGTGCAGGAGCCAATCAATCCTACCTCAAGTTTCTGCGGATATCCTTTTTCCTTAACCACTTTCACAAATTCCGAAATCGGGTAAGCGGCATCGGGAGTAAACGGCCCGTTTACATAAGGTTCGAGTGTATTCAGATTGATTTCAATAATCTGGTCGAAATAATTCTCAGGTGAATTATAAACTTCTGCGTCAGCGCGAAGATCGGCTGTAATTCCGTCAGCAAGTTCTGCGATTTCAGACCGTCCCGTAGCTTTGAGGTAATCACTCATTTTGGCATCATAGCCAAAAATGGAAGTTGTTGCTCCTATTTCAGCGCCCATATTACAGATGGTTCCTTTGCCGGTTGCTGAAAGCGAATCGGCTCCGTCGCCGAAATATTCAACAATGCAGCCTGTTCCACCTTTAACGGTAAGGATTCCGGCTACTTTCAGAATAATGTCTTTTGCCGAAGTCCAACCGGAAAGCTTCCCAGTAAGTTTCACGCCAATCAATTTAGGCATTTTCAGTTCCCATGCCATGCCTGCCATCACATCCATAGCATCGGCACCACCAACGCCAATGGCGATCATACCCAGTCCACCGGCATTCACGGTATGCGAATCTGTTCCAATCATCATTCCACCGGGGAATGCATAATTTTCAAGAATTACCTGGTGGATAATTCCTGCTCCCGGTTTCCAGAATCCGATTCCATATTTTGCCGAAACTGATTCAAGGAAATCGTACACTTCCTTATTCTGCGAAAGCGCAATTCCCAAATCAGCGCTCGCACCAACCGATGCTTGTATCAGGTGATCGCAATGTACAGTGCTGGGAACAGCCGTGTGGCTTCGACCAGCGGTCATAAACTGTAGCAATGCCATTTGGGCCGTGGCATCCTGCATGGCAACGCGGTCGGGACCAAAATTTACATAGTCATCGCCCCGGCCATAAGGTTTTGATGGCAATTCATCCCACAGGTGACTGTAAAGGATTTTTTCGCTGAGCGTAAGCGGATGGTTTACTAATAAACGCGCTTTGGCAATTTTGGAAGGAAGCGTGGAATACACTTTCCTGATCAGATCAAGGTCAAACAACATATCAGATTAATTTAAATAGGTTGATGTAATGCACCAACGAAATTACGAGTATCTTTTTATTTAAACAAAATCAATTGCAGTTCGTTCAATAAAAACTGATTACTTTTGCCGTGATGCCTAAAGTTGCCCTCAAAATATCATCAATATTGCTGTGTGGATTATTGATTTATAATTCATTAGGGTATTTTTTAGTGCTTACTGTGATGCGTGTGGCAGTAAGGCAGCAAAAATGGGTTAAGCTTTCGTTACTACCTGACGAAAATCTGAAAATCTTTATTTTTAACAAAAACAATCCCAAACCTGAATTTGAGATCGAAAACAATCATGAAATCATTGTTGATGGCAAGTTATACGATGTAGTCAGAAAGGCCGATGTTGGCAAGCAAATTAAATATTTCTGTGTTTGGGACCATGAAGAAGAAACGTTGATTTCGAAAACAAGGCTGTTCAATTCGCAGGCACAGCAAATTCCGGTTCAGAAAACGACGAGACATATTGTTGAAAAAATTATTAAAACAGGAATTTTAAACAAAGAAACTGCCTTTGTTATAGAGAACTTAATTATTGCATTTTCAAATTCTGTTAAGGTCAGGTATTCAGGTCCTGAAATCAAGATTTCCCTTCCGCCTCCACAACCCCTATGTTATACTTAACGTGGGAGAAAATTACGCATTAAAAAAGGACCCAAGTCCCAAATCCCAAAGCTCAAGAACCAAGACCTACTTTTAAAACCCACTTGGAATTTGAAGCTTGGAATTTGGAATTTAATGAATGTGGAAATTTATCCCGTTTTCAGTATAATTATCAGTAATATCTTCCTTATGGCTAATCAGGTCGCAGGGAAATAAATCCTCCAACTCTGATACACAGGTGTCGTTGTTGACTTATTTCATATTCAACCAAATAAAAATGAAAAAACTACTTACTTTCTTAATGCTGCTATGTTCAGCAGCCTCTTTTGCCCAGCAGGTTCATGTAATCAGTAAGTCGGATCTGCAACCGGTAAGCGATTGTCATATTTACAACGCAGACAATTCAGTTTCAACCACCACCACCAATAACGGAATTGCTGATCTTTCGAAATTCAAAAGTACCGACATTCTTACCTTTTCGCACGTATCATATGTGCCGATTGTTCTTGAAAAATCATATTTCACAGCTAAAACAACTGACCTTCAGCTAACCGTGGCAGTAATCAACCTGGAGGAAATCGTGCTTTCAGCCAATAAAGTGGAAGAGAAATACCGCGATCTGCCGGTGAGGATTGATATTATTCCCTCGCGGCTGATACAGTTTGGGAATCCACAGACTTCGGCGGAATTATTGCAACAGAATGGAACCGTATATGTTCAGCAAAGTCAGCAGGGAGGTGGCAGTCCGGTGTTGAGAGGCATGGAAACCAACCGTGTGCTGATGGTTGTAGATGGAGTAAGGATGAATAATGCCATTTACCGTGCAGGGCACCTTCAGAATGTTATTACCATTGATCCGAATATACTTAGCCGGGTTGAGGTAGTTCATGGCCCCGGATCAGTAATATATGGAAGTGACGCCATGGGTGGTGTTATGCATTTTTATACCCGAAACCCGGTTCTTTCAACGGATGGCAAAGCATTCACAACAGGAAATGCCATGCTGCGTTACTCATCGGCTGCAAACGAATTTTCTCAAAGTTTCAATGTAAATATTGGTGGGAAGAAAGTTGCCGCATTAATTGGCGCAAGCAATAAAAACATTGGCGATTTGCGCGCTGGCAGCAACCGCGACAGCAAGTACGGCGACTGGGGGAAAAGTCTATATTATGCTGAGCGAATTGATGGTAAAGATGTTATGACTGCAAACGATCATCCCCTGGTTCAGAAAAACTCAGGATATAAGCAGTACGATTTGTTCAGCAAAGTATTATTCAAACCAACTGAAAATTATGCAGCGACACTGAATATGCAATTTTCAAATTCGGGTAATATTCCAAGATACGATCGGTTAACCGAAATGTCGGGTGGAAAGCTTAAATATGCTGAATGGAATTATGGGCCACAAACCCGTGGACTTATTTCGCTGAAAAACGAATGGTCGAAAGCAACAAAGGTGTATGATAATGCGCAGGTTACATCTGCCTATCAATATATCAGTGAAGACAGGATTAGTCGCGGATTCGGGAAATCAAAAACGAAATACCAGGAAGAAACGGTAAATATTCTTTCGCTGAATGCTGATTTCATGAAGAAGATTTTTACCAACAGCGAATTGCGTTTTGGAGTAGAAGGAATTGTTAACCTTGTAGATTCAAAAGCGTATAACCTTAATATCAATACAGGAGAAATAACATACGATGCTGCTACGCGATATCCGGATGGTGGCGACAATATGAAAAACATTGCGGCTTATGCATCGAATAACTGGGAAATCAGCAAAAAACTTATCTTTTCGCAGGGAATCAGGTTTAATTATGTTTCGCTCGAAGCTAAATACACCCAGGCTATGATGGACCTGATAAAGTTTCCATTTTATGGCACTATGAAACAAGATAATACTGCCGTGAATGGTAGCCTCGGACTGGTTTTTATGCCTGGTAACGGCTGGCGTTTTGCCACGAATCTTTCAACCGGATTCAGGGCGCCGAATATTGATGACCTTACAAAGCTAAACGATTCGAACAGCACCGATCAGCTCATTATTGTTCCAAATCCGGATTTAAAACCCGAAAATGCCTACAATGCCGAAATTACCATAGGGAAAACCTTCGGCGAAGTATTCCAGATTGAAGCAACCGGGTTTTATACTTTGCTGGCAGATGCTTTTGTGATTCAACCGTCTCGTTACAATGGGCAGGATTCAATTTTGTTTGATAATAAATTTTGCGCTGTTCAGGCGATGCAAAATGTTGACAGAGCAACTATTTACGGTTTCGAAGCGAATCTGCTTGCCCTACTTACCAAATCACTCACGTTGCGCAGCAGCCTCACTTATACTTACGGACATGTAAAAACTGAAGATATTCCTTTGGATCATATTCCGCCTATGTTTGGATTAACTTCGATCAAGCTGGATCTCAGCAAGTTTACATGTGAATTCTTTGCCCGGTATAATGCATGGAAACATATCAAGGATTACAGTCCTAGTGGCGAAGACAATGAAGCTTATGCTACTGCCGATGGTATGCCAGCCTGGTTTACACTGAATCTGCGCGCAGGTTACCAGTTCAACCGGTTTATTAGCGTACAAACCGGAATTGAAAATATTCTGGATAAGCATTACCGCAATTTTGCAAGTGGTATCAGCGCACCCGGAAGAAATGCATATGTAACATTGAGAGCAAATTTTTAGTTTTTGAGGAATACAAAAATAGCAGCCGGTTTTAAAATCGGCTGCCATTCGTTCCTGTGTCAGGCACCCTGAGGGTGTATAGACACTATTCACTTTCATCTAACTAAAAATAACCTACTGTAAATGAACCTATTACAAAATCCATTTTTCTCCACTTTTAAGCTTTTTTTTACTCAGGTTAGTTCCAATTAGCGCGATAATTACCGTTCAAGTCTATTCACTTTTCATGCGAATCTCGGATCCAAATCAAACTTTATCTATCGGGGGAATTAACTTTTCCAGAGTATTAAACTCTGGAAAAGTTCGTCTGGCACTATTCATTATTCACTTTTCACTATGACTTCTCCCCTGTAAACTGATCCTCTTTATTTTTGAAAAGCACATTAAAAGTAGTTAAGCTACCATAGATTCTGGTGATATATTGCTCCAGGTCAACCTTTTCCTCATCGGTGAGGTTGCTGCCATTAATTCGCTGCTCCATCACACGTACACGATCGCGAACCATAACTATTTTGTGAAAGAATGTTTCGATAGGAACTTCTTTTTCTTTCAGAGTTTTATCGCCTGGAAAAAGAACCATTTTCCCGCCGGTCCATTTTTGTCCCATAGGTACAGTTTCCTGTATATCGCTGAAACGGCGAAGCACTCGGGTCAGGCCTTTTTCAATTTTCTCATAAGTAACTAAATCCGAAGGTGTTTCAACAGCTTCAATAATTTCCAGACCTTCATAATCGCGCAGGATCTGTCTCACACCATTCTCGATAAAACCGATTTCATACGCATCGGAACGTATCTGAACAACTACTCCTTTTCCAAACTGAGGGTGTTTTACCCTGGAACCAACTCCTAAAATTATCTCGGACATAAATATTGCGTTTACTAAGTTACGGATGCAAAAATAGGAATTTCCTGCTTTACAGTTGTATCGGGAATTGGAATTTTAACTTTGGGTCTTATAGTGGTTTGAAGAGATTAAGACGTTTGCAGAGTTTGAAAAATTTCAAGTACTTTCAACTTTTGGCCTTTGAATGTTAACATTTTTGTAAATATCCAATAAAGTCAATTTTAAAAAATAATAGTCTTTTAAACTTTTGTTCCTACAAAGTGTTTAATGTTGGCAATATCAAAAAAAGTCATGAAAAAAATAGCGATTCTTGGAACCGGAATGGTTGGTAATGCCTTAGGAACAAAGTTAGTGTCACTTGGGCATAAAGTAAGGATGGGTTCGCGAACAGCAGGCAATGAAAAAGCCATTGCATGGACCGCTCGAAACGGTTCACTAGCGTCAAACGGCACTTTCGGAGATGCAGCTTCTTTCGGCGAAATTATTTTTAACTGCACCTCTGGTCATGTTTCGTTGGAAGCATTGCAATTGGCCGGGCGCGAAAACTTACAGGGGAAAATTCTGGTTGATGTTGCAAATCCACTGGATTTCTCGAAGGGAATGCCACCTTCACTCAGCATTTGCAATACGGATTCGCTGGGCGAAGTAATTCAGCGTCAGTTTACAGATGTTATGGTTGTTAAAGCCTTAAATACATTGAATTGCGAGCTAATGGTTAATCCGGGGTTATTGAAGGATCCGGGCAACATATTTATCTGCGGTAACGAAACTGCTGCAAAAGTTGAAGTTGATAGCTTGTTGCGGACATTTGGCTGGGAAAAAATCATTGATTTGGGAGATATTACAGCTGCCCGTGGTACTGAGCAGATTTTACCTATCTGGGTACGCTTGATGGGGAAATTTGGAACTCCTATGTTTAATTTCAGTATTGTAAGCTAGAAATGGATTGAGATTATCTTCTGAGAATTTCCCGGTTAATAGCTATAACCTGCGGAATCACCATCATTATTTCATCATTAATAATAATGTACTGAGCCAGTTCCAGCTTCTTTTCCTGGGCCCATTGGTTTTGTATGCGATCCAAAACCATTTCTCTGGTAATTGAATCGCGTTTCATAACCCTATCAATACATAATTCCATAGGGGCAGTTACAAGTATATTTTCATCGAATAAGCGATCAAAACCACTCTCGAACAATATTGCTGCCTCATGCAGAATATACGCGGTATCCATATGCAGCTTACACCAATTTGCAAAATCCTCTTCAACAGCAGGATGTATTATATTGTTTAACGTAGCAAGTTTATCCTTGTTACTGAATACAATGGCTGCCAATATTTTACGATCCACCTGAAGATCTGAGTTAAGCACATGCTGTCCAAATAAAACACCAATTTGATCTATTACTTTTGGGGACTCCAGCATAGCACGAGCCTGCAGATCGGCATGATAAACCGGGACACCCAGGATTTCAAAGATCCGTGCAATCGTTGATTTTCCGGTTCCTATGTTTCCGGTCAGCCCAATGCGTTTCATTTGGCAATAATAATATATTCGACTTCAGCCGGCTCTATTTTCAGGATTTTTACCTTTCCGGGAATTCTAACCATGGTAACTTTCAGCTTTTTCTCCTTTATCAGTGAAGGCTGGAACTGAACTTCTGCAGTAAAATCGGAAGCTTCGATATGCGGATAAACGGTTAAGGGAACCCTGCATGTAATCTCCACTTTATCAGGGAATATTTTTACATTCTCCCCGTTTCCGGAAATTGAAAGAGGAATACTGAATGCTGCTTCCGTTACTTTTTCGACGTTTATTTTAATCGTAACCGAATCGGTTGAATATTTCAATAAACTGGCCTGACTCCCTTTAAACAAAGCAACTTTAACGCTGACACTGCTATCAAGTTGCGACAGGTTCAGTTTCTGTGTTTTAACAAATGATAAAGTATCAATAATACTTTTAATACTCGAAACAGTAACCAGCTCAGGTCTGAAATTTATGCTGTCGGTTATATCATACTGTCCATTTAAAGAGTATGAAATGTCGGGTTTCACCGGGACTTGTTTGCGGAAAATTTCTGAGAAACGAAAAAATAATGTATCCGGCTTTATAAATGTCATCTCTTTATCAAAACGGATCTGTGTTCCCAGTTGTTCCATGAGCCTGGCAGATGGCAGGTAAGCTGTATAACCGTCGGCAGTGGAGCGGATTTTTAAAGTCGAAAGGTCAATTGTCAGCGTCCGAAGTTTGCGGGCATATTTAGCCGCCAGCAATTCAAATCCCTGAGCTTTCATCCCAACACTGATCACACTTTCGCCACCATTGGTGAGTATCAAATCCCTTGGAGAATTAATAAATGTGACATTGTACCTGATTTCGTCGGTATAATCTTTCATCAGCTCAATAAACAGCCACATAAGAATACTAATCACAAGACAGACCAGAAAAACAATCAATCTTGGATGAGATCGGTGTTCTTTCCGGCCTGTTTCGGTTGGTTTCGAAGTAGGATCAAGCTGGCTTTCAATGGCCATAATACGGTAATAATTTGATTTTTGAAGTCAGATTGTAAATATTCTCCTGATAAATATCAATTCATTCCATCTCTCAGTCTTTCCATCTCTCCCCTTCTCCCCTTCTCCCCTTCTCCCCTTCTCCC
>JBBSDG010000169.1:0-8895 GCA_038249635.1 Bacteroidales bacterium
TCTAAAACACCTTAAAGCTATGGTAAGCTGGAAAATATACTATTGTTAACCCCGCTTATGAAACTCTAATCTCACTTTTACAAATTCTAAACTGTTGGCATCAAACTATAAATTTCTGATTATACGTTTCAGTTCCATTGGTGATGTGATACTTACAACGCCGCTGGTGCGATGTTTGCGTGCAAAATATCCCGAAGCTCAGATTGATTTCCTGGTGAAAAAGGAATTTGCCGTGGTTTTGTCGGGGAATCCGCATATCAACAATATTATCACTTTCGATAAAAATGATAGCCGTAATGAACTGAGGCGCATCCGGTTGCATATACTTTTCAATAGGTATTCGGTGATACTTGATTTACAGAAAAATATACGCAGCATACTGATCTGTGCTCGTTCGCAAACCGGGATAATTGGTTTCTCGAAAAAACTCCTGGCCCGCGATCTGCTTATCCGCTTTAAAATAAATATTTACAAAGAGATTAAACCGGTTTATCTCCGTTATTTTGAATCGGTAGAAACATTAGGTATTGTTTATGACGGGAAAGGGACCGAGGTTTATCCGGCAGCCGAAGAATCAAAGAATATTGAAGAGATTCTGATGCAAAATAATTTTGAAGCTGAAAAGCCCATTCTTGTGGTTGCCCCCGGTGCGCAATGGGAAAACAAGCGCTGGACCACCAAAGGATTTGCCATAGCAGCGGATACTTTTTGCATACAAACAGGAGCTAAAACGATTTTGATCGGTGGTTCAGGCGATGTGGAAATCTGTAACAGTGTTCAGGCACAAATGAAAACAAGTTCACTAAACCTTGTCGGTAAACTAAACCTAATGGGATCAGCAGCATTGCTTGGTAAAGCTGCAATGGTTTTTACAAACGATACAGGTATGCTGCATATGGCACAAGCAATGAAAGCCCCGGTGGTAGCGGTTTACGGACCTACAACCCGCGAACTGGGTTTCTTCCCTTTGCCGGAAAACAGCCGCGTGGCTGAAATAGATATTTCGTGCCGGCCTTGTACCCAAAAAGGACTTCACGAATGTCCTAAAAAACATTTCCGTTGCATGAACGATCTCAAACCAGAAATGGTTTCGAGCCTGGCAAATGAATTATTTCATCAAAAAAATACACCTTCCATTCCATCTGGTAACCAAAACGCTGAAAACGAAACTATAGGGTAAGAAGAAGTATTATTGGTGGGTGTTTTCATATTAGTGCTTGTTGGGAATTATGTTGTTTATTGTAAAGAGGTTGCTTGAAATAATTGTTCAGCAAACATTTTCTTCCCCTCGTTCTAATAACAATAGTATTTTTGCGTTACTGTAACAAATACCACTTAACCTGATTATGCGCTTTAAAACCCTGAGGGTTATATCAATATGGACAGCCGGCATTGCAGCGTTTATTGTTTTGTCGCTTCTGTTGGCGCAGCAATTCCTTGGACCTGAAGTTAAAAAGCTGTTTATCACCGAAATAAGCAAATCCCTGGTCTCCGAAGTGCAGATTGATGACGTTCAACTAGTCCTGGTGAGGGATTTTCCCCATGCCTCCGTAAGGTTCACCGGGGTGCGGATCAAGGAAGCGCTGAAGACGCCTACAAACAACAATTTGCTTACTGCCAGAACCATTTCGTTAAGATTCAATATCTGGGATCTTTTACGGAAGAAATACCGCGTTAAAAATATCCTTCTCGATGGTGTAGAAATAGGTCCGCATATCTATGCCGACAGCAGCGACAATTTTCATTTCTGGAAAAAGGCCACCGGCAGCAGCAACGAAAATTTTAATTTTGAGTTGCAGCGCATCAGCGTTAAAAACCTTCATTTGCGTTATATCAACGATGTCTCACAGGCTTTTGTAGATATTCAGGTGCCTGGCTTTGTTGCAAAAGGCAATTTCGGAAGCAGCAAATATGCCCTCGATCTGGCCGGAAACATCCTTATCCGTGATTTTAAGTCGCAGGGAGTCAGCTATCTGACCGATCGCAACTTTAATTTGTGGCTGTCGATGGATGCTGATAATACTACCGGGCTTTACAACATACAGAAAGGTACTCTTGAAACCGGGAAACTGAAACTTGAAGCATCAGGAAGTTTGGTTTATAGTGAAAAACAAAAGCTGGTTAATCTTGATGTGGCTGCCACAGGATCAACTTTTGAGGAGATGATTTCGCTTGTTCCAGCAAAGTACACCAAAAGCTTTGATGGGTACAAATTCCAGGGTAAGGGAGATGTATGGTCAAGGATTTCGGGTGTTTTCGGCAATGGCCATTTACCGGCGGTAAATGTGCGGCTCGATATGCAAAACGGAGATATCACTGAACGCAAATCGGGGATCGGCCTGCGTAATGTTTCGGCATCAGTTGAATACAACGTTAAACAGGATGGAAATAACGAATCGCTTAGCATAAGCAACCTCAAAGCCAGCCTGGGCAATGGTTTTGTAAGCGGATCGCTGATGATGCTTGGTTTTTCTTCACCAACCCTGCATTGCAACCTCAATGCCAGCCTTAACCTGAATGAACTCCAGCAATTCCTGAAATACGAATATTTTACTTCCATGAGTGGCGGGATAAAGCTGAATGCCAAATTTGATGGTACAATTGCTGATATCAGGCATCCATCAACTGCCGATTTTATCCATAGCAATTTTACAGGCAGCGGCAGTATTCAGAAAGCCAACCTGGGATTAAAAAACTATGATCTGCCAATCAAAGACATACAATCGCAATTCGCTTTTAACGGGAACGACCTGGAACTGAATCAGCTTACCTTCCGGGCCGGGCGAAGTGATTTTAATCTCCAGGGCAACCTTGGGAATCTCCTATCCTGGATTTTTGTAAAAAATGAAACCCTGTCAGTAACCGGATCACTGCTTTCGCAGCGGTTCGACTGGGACGAATTATCAGGTGCCCAAAAAGGATCTACCGGCGAATACCAGTTCAGGCTGCCTGGTGACATCAGCATCAACAACCTTCAGATACGGAGTACTGATTTTACTTTCGGGAAATTTAGGGCCGCCAATATTACCGGGGTAGCACAGATGCGGAATAAAATTTTATCCGTTGCCGATATAGCCATGCTTACCTGCCAGGGAAGAGTAACGGGCCAGGCTAATATTAATGCGCAGGCTGAGAAATATTCGCTTTTGCAGGCAAAGGCACGTCTCGAGAATGTGAATGTAAAAATGCTTTTTACCCAGTTTGCCAACTTCGGGCAGGATGACCTGGTAGATAAAAACCTCGAAGGTATGGTTAGCTCAGATGTGGTTTTTGCATGCTCCATGAAAAACAACCTGGATATAGATGTTAATTCCATTAAAACGCATGCCGACATTATGATCGAAAATGGCAGGCTGGTAAATTACAGCCCGATGCAAAGCCTATCCTCCTATCTGAAAGTGGATGACCTCACTGATATACGGTTTGCCACCCTGCATAACCAGATTGATATTGCCAACAAGGTAATTTATATCCCGACCATGGAAATAAAATCGAGTGCGTTGGATCTTCAGCTTTTGGGAACACATACTTTCGAAAACGGGCTTGATTACCATTTCACCATTGCCCTGGCCGACCTGGTAGCTTCAAAATTCAAAAAACGCAATAAAGGGTTCGATAATCAGGCTGAATTTGGTCCGGTGCAAGACGATGGTCGCGGACGTACCAAAGTGTTTGTTTCGCTTACGGGAACGGTTGACAATCCAATTGTTAAATATGACAAAAAAGCCATGCGCGAAAAAATATCAAGTGATCTGAAAGAGCAAAAGGTGGAACTAAAACAGGCACTCAGGAAAGAATTTAACAGGGCAACAGGCGATACAATCCGAAAAGCGCAGCAGCTTAAGGATAAAAGTGTTATTAAAAAACAGGAGCAGGGGAAATTTGTGATTGAGTGGGATGATGATAAGAAGTGAGGGGGTGAGTGAGAGTGGGTGAAGGGGAGACAAGGGGAAGGGGAGACAAGGGGAAGGGGAGACTGGGAGACTGGGGGACTGAGGGACGAAGGGATTGAGGAAATGTTAGTCTGTATCGCTGAAACCCTGCGCTTCGGCTCCGCTCAGCGACCTGTATCGCTGAAACCCTGAAATAACTGTATGATCAAAAGACTATTATTGTATATTTATTTCGCGTAAGCTCAAAGAAATGAATTAAGATGAAGCAATCCTTTTTAAACCGTTATAGTATTTATTCGCGGAAAAAGCACTGGAAAATCCTGCTGTTCATTTTTGCTATTATAATTATTGCTTTCTCGCTCTGGTACTCCAATGTACTGGTTAAAAAAATAGCCAGGGACGAGCGCACCAAGATACACACCTGGGCCAATGCCTTACAAACACGGGCGCGGCTGGTGAACTCCACACAGAAATTCTTCACGCAGGTGCAGGAAGAGGAACGGAATAAGGTGGAGTTATATGCCGAAGCCGTGCAAAGATTTATTAAATCTGGCCCTAATGAGGACCAGGGATTTTACATGAAAATCATTCAGAACAATACATCAATTCCGGTTATTCTTACTGATGGCAATGGCACTATAACCTCTACAAGGAACACTGTGTTCAGCTCCGATACTATTCCAGGGATGAAAGATTATCTTAAAAAGGAATTTTCGAAGTACCCGCCTATTCCTGTGCCTTACTATAAAAATGAGGTTAATTATATTTATTATCAGGATTCAAAACTGTTCACCGAAATGCAGGTGGTAATGAATAACCTGGTTAATTCGTTTTTCAGTGAGGTGGTTAACAATTCAGCTTCAGTGCCTGTGCTGGTTACCGACAGTACTCAAACTCAGGTATTGGCATCGGGGCTGATTGACACCTTACATATTCGTGATTCGGTTTACCTCAGGCAGATTATTCACGATATGTCGTCCGCAAACGAACCTATCGAAATTAGAATAGCGGGGCAGGGCAAGACGCTTATTTTTTACAAAAATTCCTATGTTTTAACACAGTTGCGTTATTTCCCATACATACAGTTAGCTATTATCGGTATATTCCTGCTGGTGGCATATATGCTTTTCAGCACAGCACGGCGCAGTGAGCAAAACCAGGTTTGGGCCGGACTTGCCAAAGAAACAGCTCACCAGCTTGGCACACCGCTTTCGTCGATAATGGCCTGGGTTGATTACCTCGAAACCAAGGATATAGATCGCGACACTATTGATGAACTCCGCAAGGACGTAAACCGACTTAGTACCATTACCGATCGTTTCTCAAAAATCGGTTCAAACCCCTCACTGGTTCCCGAAAACCTGGTTTCGGTTATTTATAATTCGGTATCGTACCTCAAAACACGTACATCCCAAAAAATCAACTACTCAATCAATGTTCCACCCGAGCAGTCAATCGTATTACCTTTAAACCTGCAGTTGTTCGAATGGGTAATTGAAAACCTGGTTAAAAATGCCGTGGATGCCATGACCAGGCAGGGTAAAATAGCCATCGTTATTCTGGAAGAGGATAAGGTTGTTACTATCGATGTTTCTGATACCGGCAAAGGAATTCCCCGAAATATGTTCAAAACCATTTTTAATCCCGGTTACACCAGCAAGCAACGTGGCTGGGGACTTGGATTATCACTTTCCAAACGCATCATCAATGAATACCATAAAGGAAAGATTTTTGTGAAAAGCTCCGTTACCGGGAAGGGGACTACGTTCAGGATTGTTCTGAAAAAGTAATTAATAGTTAATGGAAAATAGTTAATGGTAGTGATTAGTTATACTACAAACGGGATAAATTTCCGCATCCACAAAGTCTCAAATTCCAAGGTCCAAATTCCAACTGGGATGTAGAGTCAGTCTTGGTTCTTGAGATTTGGGACTTTGGTCTTGGGTCTTTTTTTAATGCGTGATTTTATCCCACTCCAAGTATAACTGTATTCTTTATACAACATTTTGCGACTACAGGCTTCTGATTTGCTGATCTTCATACCATTTTCTATTAACTTTTAACATTTAACCATTAACGGACTACCCCCAATGGCAGGAATTTACATTCATATTCCCTTCTGCAAACATAAATGCAATTACTGTAATTTCTATTCCCTGGCCAGTACCCGGAATATGGATGAGGTGGCACATGCCATTGTGAGCGAACTAGAGCAGCGGAAAGATTATTTAATGGGCCATACTGTGGAAACCATATATTTTGGCGGAGGTACACCTTCAATAATTGAAATATCAGACATTGAAAATATACTGAAAGCTATTTACAGGAATTTTCCAGTTGATAAAGAGGCAGAAATAACGCTTGAAGCAAATCCTGATGACTTGAGTCCTGAAAAGCTTTCGGCACTTAAAAATTCAGGCATTAACCGGCTAAGTATAGGCATACAATCTTTCCGGCAGGAAGATCTGGATTTTTTAAGCCGCACGCATACTTCTTCGCAGGTTAGCCAATGTATAATGGATGCAAAACAGGCAGGATTTCACAACCTGAGTATCGATCTTATTTATGGCATTCCAACTCTCTCAGATGAAGGATGGAGAAATAATCTTGAAAAAGCTTTCTCTCTTGGGATATCGCATATTTCGGCCTACGCACTTACTGTTGAGAATAAAACCCCGCTTGAAGTCATGATCCGGAAAGGGAAAATGAAGCCTGTTAACGAAAACCTATCACTTTCACACTATCACATCCTTAGCCGTTTGATGCAGCAAAATGGATACGAGCATTATGAAATATCCAATTTTTGCCTTCCGGGTGCTTATTCGCGCCACAACACAGCATACTGGCAAAGCAAACCATACCTTGGAGTTGGCCCTTCGGCTCATTCGTATAACGGAACTTCCCGCTGCTGGAATGTGGCCAACCTGGTAAAATATATTGAAACCGCAGCATCAGGAAATGTTGAATCGGAGCAGGAACAACTGAGCATTGTTACGCAATTGAACGAATATATCATGACTTCCCTCCGCACCATGTGGGGCTGCAATTTGGAATTGGTAAAACAAAAGTTCGGAGAAGCGGTTGCTGAAAAACTTCATGCTGATGCGCTGATTTATATGGAAAAAAATCAGATGATTTATAGGGAAGGCATACTTATACTTACTCCTGAGGGAAGGCTTTTTGCAGATGGAATTTCGGCGGAGTTGTTCGGGGAGGAAGAATAAGCCGGAACGTTATTGATTTCCCTTTGGCAAACTTTACCGCAGTTTCCTTATAATGAGATATATTGTTAACTATAAAACTCTCCGATGTGCCAAAGAATACCAGACGGATCGTGAATAAAACATTCTCTGCCCCAATCGTTTTCCCTGATCGGAATTATCCTTACACTTTCATATTTGGCTGTCAGGTTTAAAGCAAGAAGTTCATTCCAAAAGCGGCCTACATCTTCAACTTCCAGGAAAATCATCGTATTGTCAATCCAATCCTTCACATTGGCATCCTGTAAATAAAAACCTAATCCATCGGTATTGAAATACGACATAGTATGACTCAAAACGCTTTCACGGAATCCTAAATCCAGGTAAAACTTCCTTGAAAGTGCAAAGTCTTTGGCGCCAATGAACGGCCGTATCGATTTAGCTTTATGGTCCATTATTTTCGAATTTTAGTTTGTTAAAGGCAACTTCATGCTGAAACTTTCAAATTTCCAATTTAGTTATGCAATTGCAGCCATCGTACCAATATCTTCCCTTCCTTTTATTTCGACTCTGCTTCTATCCCTAAAGGCTGATGATCGACAAATTCAAAATTGTTTTGCACCGTATTGGCTGAAATCAGCTTCACATTCGGCGAAAGCATAAAGAAATCGATAACGGTAGTTGGCGTTTTCCCTTTGGTGTATGGCTTATCCACATTGCGGTTGGTAGCGTTATTCTGATCAAACGCCAAGGTGAAACCTTCCGGTAGAAAATCACACGAAATTCCGGGCGAAATGATACACCGAAAGCAAGTACCAGATTGTATATATCCATTCTGGAATGAAATTGATCGGGCAAATTTAGCTCTTAATCCGGCAGGTTTTATAACATCACGTGCCGGAATTAACATGACAAAAAGGGAAGTTTAATACCTGAGTTACACACATGCATCAGCTATAAAGATGAATTTTTCAACTATATCAGCATTTTCGGGAACATAATCCCCGTTAAGCGGTTATTTGTTTATTGATGTAAAATCAACCAAAAGTACAATTGACAATCTGTTTCAGATAACTTTACTTTGTTGACAAATTACAGCCCAATGATAACAATTTGCATCATCGAAGATTTAATCGAAATTCAAAACGGTTTACAAACCATTATTGAGAGTGATTCGCGTTTTGAGCTGTTGCAGTGTTTTGAAAATGCTGAAACTGCAATTGCAGAACTACCGCTGCTAAAACCGGATATTGTTTTAACAGATATAAATCTGCCCGGCAAAAGCGGTATTGATTGTCTTACTGAAGTAAAATCGAAAATTCCCGACACACAATTTATAATGTTTACCATTTATGAAGATAATGACCAGGTTTTTGAGGCCCTGAAAGCCGGTGCAAGTGGGTACATTTTGAAAAATACCTCACCCGAAAAAATCATCGCATCATTGATTGAACTTCATGGTGGCGGAAGTCCGATGTCGCCCAAAATTGCCCGAATGGTGTTGAGTTCTTTTAATGTAATTACAAAAAATAATGTAAGCGAACTTATTTCGAAACGTGAGCAGGAAGTATTGGAATTGCTCAGCAAAGGATTTTTATACAAGGAAATTGCCGAAAAGCTCAATATTACTTTAAGTACCGTAAAACGACATCTGAACCATGTGTATGAGAAATTACAGGTACAGAATAAAACCGAGGCTATCAATAAAATGTATGGGAAATGAAACAACATGTGTTGAAAGCTTTAATCCTTTTTCTGTTATTATTAATTCTGGACGGAACTGTTTTTGCCCAGATTGATAA
>JBBSDG010000170.1:0-8893 GCA_038249635.1 Bacteroidales bacterium
TTCTACCACCGAAAACCAGTTATCCCATATTACCAGCGAATTGGTCAGTAATCTTTTTCATTCTGCCAATCAGTAAAACAAAGGTATTTTAACTTGTCGAACAGATTGATATTCAGCGCATAACTAACTATGGATTCAATAAACTGTCTGGCATATTCCCTGTTTTGTGCCCACTCAAGGACAAATTATTTACTCATTTAAAAGCGATGTTACAAATTAAAGCTTTGGATTTTGGAAGGCATAGCGGGCAAAGGAATAATGTACAATACTATCGCCGCAATCCGTTTCGAAAGGAACAAAAAGTGAAAAGTACAGCACAGGAAGCGCCAGGAGAAGTACCAGTGAAATGGCAATACTATCAGGCGATTTCAGCGATCTTAAATTCATGTTTTCAACTTGCGGATTGTATTATTCTCTGCGTATCTATGTCCCCTTGTCTCCAATTCTCCTTGTCTCCATTTCCCCATGTCCCCCTTTCTCTTTGTCCCCCATGTCCACATGTCCCCTTGTCCCCTTGTCCCCCTTTCCCCATGTCTCCCTTTCTCCTTGTCCCCATTTCCCCTTGTCCCCATTTCCCCTTGTCCCCATTTCCCCTTGTCCCCCTTTCCCCCTTCACTTCCTATAAAAGTGAAAAGATTCTTCAAAAACTAAGCGTCGCTCCTCCCAAATTCCATAAGGTACGCCTTGATAAAATCATTCAGATCGCCATCCAATACTTCGAAAGCATTAGAAGTTTCGTGTCCGGTGCGAATATCTTTAACCAGTTTGTACGGATGAAGCACATAATTGCGGATCTGGGATCCCCACTCGATTTTTTTCTTGTTGCCTTCAATTTCGGCCTGGGCTTCTTTTTTCTTGCGTAGCTCAATTTCGTATAACTGCGACTTGAGCATCTGTATGGCTTTTTCACGGTTCTGCTGCTGCGAGCGGGTTACCTGGCATTCAACCACAAGTCCTGAAGGTGCGTGGTACAATCGTACAGCGGTTTCGACTTTGTTCACATTTTGTCCTCCCGGCCCGCTACTGCGGAACGTATCCCAACTCAGATCAGCCTGGTTGAGCTGAATATCGATATTATCATCCACAAGAGGATATACATAAACCGATGCAAACGAAGTATGCCTGCGATTTGCCGAATCGAAAGGGGAGAGGCGTACCAGACGGTGAACCCCGTTTTCACCTTTCAAATAACCGAAGGCATGGTCGCCTTCAATTTCGATGGAAACGGATTTAATTCCTGCACCATCGCCTTCGTTCAGGTCGAGTTCCCGGACTTTATAATTGTTGCGTTCGGCCCAGCGTATGTACATGCGCATAAGCATCTGAGCCCAGTCCTGGCTTTCGGTTCCTCCAGCCCCGGAGTTGATCTGGAGAATGGCGCTGAATCCGTCTTCCTCGCTGCTAAGCATATTGCGGAATTCGAGGTCGTCGAACAGCTTTTCGGTTTTCCGGAGACTTTCTTCCACTTCCTCTTCGGTGGCTTCGCCTGCCTGGTAAAATTCGTACAGAACTTCAATATCGGCCAGTGAAACCTCTGCATTTGTATATGCGTTGGTCCAGCTTTTCTTTTCCTGTATTGATTTCAGTACGACTTCCGCTTTTTTCGGATCGTTCCAGAAACCATCAGCCAGCGTTATTTTTTCTTCTTCGGCGATGAGTTCAAGCTTGGCATCCACGTCAAAGGAACCTCCTCAGCGCTTCGAGTCGCTTTGATAGTTCTCTAAGGGTATCGTTGTTTATCATTGGGTTGGATTGAATTTATTGGTAAGTGTTAAGTGGCTGGAAGTCGGAAGACCGGAGACCGGAGTTGGGATTTTGGTTGAACAAGTATCTTATAGTTAGTTTTAAAAGGTTCTTTTATGAATCAGGCAATTGATTGCTATTGTTTCATTTCTTCGGGTTTGAATCTTCAGTCTTGGGCCTTGAGATTTGAAATTTTGATTTTGGGTCTTTCTTTCTTCTGACTTCCGACTTCCGTCAAAAATCAAACAACTCCGTGTTGTGCAAATGTACAGCAATAAGTCCGGTTTCAAAGCCCCGTGAGGCCGCGAAATATGCTGCTTTCTGCCGGTTTTCCTGCGTATCGCTTCCCAATTGCCTCAGTTTTTTCTTCAGTAAAGTCTCAAGGCAAATGAAGTATTCATCTTTATCGATGGTTGACAAGGCTTGCTGTATCAGCGGCACCGGAATGGATCTCGCCCTGAGGCCGGCAGCAATTTTCAGCTTCCCCCAGCTTTTGATCCTGAATTTTCCTCCAGTGTAATTTACGGCAAATCTTTTCTCATCCAGAAAGCCTTCGTCAATAAGTTTGCTGATAATTTTACTGTAATAACTATTGTCGATATTCCAAACTCTGAGTTTCAGCTTTATTTCGCTGATGCAGCGATCCTGCATGGCACAATAATCAGCAGTTTTTCGATAAGCCTGGTCGAAATCAAGAAAAGATCCGTTGCTTAGTGCAGGCATAAATTCTAATTGGTGATTGAAACAAGCTCTATATCAAAGATTATAACTGAATTCCTGGGGATAATACCAGAAACCGTATTTCCAAATCCCAAAGCCGAAGGAATGAGAAGCTTTATTTTGCCTCCTTTTCCAATCAAAGGTAGTCCTTCTTGCCAGCCAGCAATTACATTTGACAGTGGAAAAGTTGCAGGTTTTCCTACAGTAGTCTGGTCAAATACAGTTCCATCAGCAAGATAACCTTTGTAATAAGCGGTTACTGAAGAATTTATTGTCGGATGCACAGCTTCTCCCGGAGTTGTGATAACATAATACAAACCCGAAGATGTGGATTGAGCCGTAAGCTTTTTTGCCGTAATATATTCTTCGATAATTTGCTTGTCGATGGCGCTGAAATCAGGATTTGTATCCGTTTTTTTGCACGAAGCGGCAACTATAAATAAAAGCGAAAATGTGAGGATTTTTCGGAACATTTTTTAAAACTAAAGTACAATTTTGAGAATATACTGATTTTTATCCGGAAATTTCCTCAATTTCCGTTTATTCTGGCGTAACCTGATTTTAGTTGTAAATATCAACTATTTCAATATCAAATATTAGTACGGAATTAGCAGGAATCCTTGCTTTTGCAACGTTTACATAACCCAAGGCGGAAGGTACGAGAAGCTTTATTTTGCCACCAACGCCAATCAGGGGTATTCCTTCCTGCCATCCTTTAATTACAGATGCGAGTGCAAATGTTGCGGGATTGTTATAGGTAAGAGTTGATTGGTCAAAAACAGTATCATTTACGAGATACCCTTTATAAAGTGCAGATACCTGAGAATGTATATTCGCACGATACGTCCCGCCCGGCTTTTCGATAATATAATGCAGCCCGGAAGCAGTGGATTGCGCCGTAAGGTTTTTGGCAAGCAGGTAATCTTCAATTATTTTTTTGTCGGTTGCGCTGTAGTCTGCAACATCCGTGTTTTTTGAACAGGAAGCGGCTATAAACAGCAATAGGGTTATTGTGATGATCTTACGAAGCATGTTCTTTAAAATTTTGCAGTGCAAAGTTACATCTTTGAGGCATACAGAATGTTTTCAGGAAGGGTTTTCACCTTTATCATTCCTGATTTTAACAAATTTTCTAAAAATTGCCTTCTTCAAATGCCTTTTTTTGCATCCGGAAATCCATACAGCGACAAATAGAATGGTTTTAGCGGTTTAATTATCATTGAAAAAAGTATCATATCATTCAGAAAACCAGTAATTAAGCAGGTTTAGACGTTTAGTTTTATATATCGAAAAAAATAAATATTTGCTTTGTGGAAACCTTATCCTGAAATTCTTGTTATGATTTGCGAGTAATTAAGGGAATTTCAATTTTCAGATTTATAAAAAGAGCTAAAAAAATATAGTATGGAAGTAGGAGTAAAATCAATTGAAAATCAGGAAAAAGTTAAGAATAGTGCCTGTGGATGTGGATCGGGTGGTTGTGGAAGTCATTCCGAAAGCCATGAGCAATCGGAGTTGAATACAGATCTTCCTTCGAGGTTCCAGCTTTTACAACCTGGCGATCGCGTGGTTGAATTCGGTTCGGGTCATGGCAGCGACTGTATTTCGGTAGCTGGCATAGTTGGACCTAAAGGCAAGGTAATTGGTATCGACTTTTCAGAACAAAATATCAGTACTGCCCGCGAAAGGGTCGATAAATCCGACGTCAGCAATGTCGAATTCAGATTAGGTGATGTAAATGCTGTGCCTGTGCCCGATGAATTTGCCAATGTAGTTTACGCAAGTTGTGTATTCAATCTTCAGAGTGATAAGCAGAAAGTTGCCGACGAAATGTACCGTGTGGTTGATCACAACGGCTATGTATGTGTTTCGGATTTCGTAATCATCAATGATATTCCCGACGAACTTCGCAAAGAAGCCTCAGCCATTGCAGGTTGCATTGCAGGTGCTGAAAAGGCTGATGTGTTTATGAGCTATTTTCAGAAAACAGGTTTCACTCAGGGCGGCATTGTCGAAGTAAACAAAGTGGAACTTCCGACTGAATTGCTTGAGAAATACCTCGACGCCGATATGATTATAAAATACAATGATATCAATTCGGACGAAGGAATTTTCAGCGTGGTGCTTGTGGTTGAAAAGCCCGAAACCTGCCAGGCCGAAACCTGCTGTCATAATGCAGATAAGCACAAAAACTAGTTTCCAGAGCCGGGAATAATTTATCGGTAATTATTTTTTTGAGAAGCGTAAAAGCTGAGTCGGATGTAAACTGACTTTTTCTTTTACGCTTTTCTGCTTTTTATTGGTAAAGTTATAACTTTGCGAACGTATATAATCCACTAAATCTGGTAACGACGTGCAAGGATACGTATCAAAAATAATTTCCTTTTGTGTATTTACGACTGCACTTTTAAGTAGTTGGCAGATTCATGCATCCAACCAGATTATTCTTTCACCTTCGGGAAGCAACAAGTTAAGTGTGATCGAAAATTCAACTACCCGCCTGCTGGTAACCAATTCGTTAAGTAGTTTCAATACGCTTTCGCTGAAAACAGATAAAGGCGAATTTGTTGAATTAATGGTAGATTCGTATTCAAAATCCAATAAAGTTGGCGCTCCGCAACTGCCGGTTTTGAGCAGGCTGATTGAAATTCCAGCAGGTACAACAGCTGAGGTATCCGTTATCAGTTACGATGTTAAAGAATATAAACTTTCAGATTTCGGGATCACCCAAAAACTCTTTCCGGCACAGCCTCCTCAGTCGAAAAACAGCAACCGGAATGTACCCATTGAATTCAATAAACAGTTGTATGCAACCAACAGCTTTTACGGCGAAGCATTGGCTAAGGTGGAGATAGCAGGATATTTGCGAACTGTTCAACTTGCCAACCTTATCCTTTCGCCTGTTGAATACAACCCGGTAATAAACAGCATCAGGGTGTATGATAATCTGATTATAGAAATTCGTTTTTCCGGTGCGGGTGAAATGAAAAGTGCCGAGAACAAAAACAAAACGCAATCACCTTACTTCAGCAACGTTTTCACCAATGTTCTAAATTATCAACCGGAAAAAGCAATGCCTGTTTCCAATTCCGGCATTCCCGTAAAATATGTAATCGTTTCCGATCCAATGTTCCGGGAGTCATTACAGCCTTTTATAAAGTGGAAAATCAAACGTGGTTTCAACGTAACCGAAGCCTATACCGATGATCCGGCGGTGGGCAAAACCACTCAATCCATTAAATCATACCTGCAAAACCTTTATACTTCAGCAACTACTTCCGATCCGGCTCCGACCTTTGTTCTTTTTGTTGGCGATGTGGATCAGATTCCGGCTTTTAGCTGCGGCGATCATGTAAGCGATCTTTATTATTGTGAATACACAGGCGATTACCTGCCCGAAGTTTTTTACGGAAGGTTTTCGGCTAATAACGTTACTGAATTGCAGCCTCAAATTGATAAAACCCTGCAGTATGAGCAATTCCTTATGCCCGATCCTTCGTTTCTGAGTGAAGTTGTTCTGGCAGCCGGTGCGGATGGTTCGCATCAAGCACGATGGGGCAATGGCCAGGTAAATTATGGAACTTTGAACTATTTCAACGCAGCCCACAACTTTACATCGCATGTTTACCTCCAGCCGGAACTAGGCGGAGGCAATTATTCGCAAAAAATCCAGGCGAATATCAGCCATGGCGTTTCGTATGCAAACTATTCAGCTCATGGTAGTCGTGAAGGTTGGTCCAATCCATTGTTCAGCATTGCCGATATAGCAAAACTTCAGAATGCAGGTAAATATGGCCTGATAGTTGCAAACTCCTGCCAGACAAGCTCATATAATTTGAATTCATTTGGCGAGGAAATTGTCCGTGCCGAAAATAAAGGAGCACTGGCGTATATCGGAGCTTCGGATTTAACATTTTGGGACGAAGATTACTGGTGGAGTGTCGGAAACGGATCTATAGTTACAAACCCTACTTACGAAACTACAGGCTTAGGTGCTTTCGACCGCATGTTTCACGATCATGGCGAGGCTAGATCCGAAGGTTACAGTACTACCGGGCAAATGGTGTTTGCCGGCAATCTTGCCGTTCAGGCATCAAATTCGGACATGAAAAAATATTACTGGGAGATTTATTGCCTCATGGGCGATCCTTCCACCATGATCTATTTTTCGGTGCCTCCCGCTATGGTAGTTGATTACAATCCTTTATTGCCAATGGGTACATCCACATTTGAAGTCCGAACCGAACCTTTCGCCAATGTTGCAATAAGTAAAAATAGCAAGCTCAATGGCGTGGCCGAAGCCGATGAAAATGGTCTGGCAGTGGTTTCGCTATTGTCGTTTCCGGAAACAGGCTATGCCAATATCGTAGTTACCAAACAAAACCGCCAGCCCTTTATCGATAGCGTTAAAGTAGCAATCCCCGAAGGTTCCTATTTATTGCCCTCCGCATACACGATTAAAGATGAAGGTGGAAATAATAATGGATTACCCGAACCTGGTGAACCATTTAATCTGGATATTTCTCTGAAAAACGTAGGACTCTCTGATGCACGAAATGCAATATCGACACTAACTACCAATGATAAATATCTTACCATTCTGTCAAATACACATACCTGGCCTATGATTCAGGGAAGTGAAACGGCCTCCGCGTTGAATGCATTTACGTTAGGGGTTAACGATTATGTTCCTGACATGCATAAGGCTGTTGTAAAAATCACAACTCAAACAGCTACAAATAAATTTGAATCAGAGTTCGGTTTCCTGATTTATGCCCCCAATCTGCAAAACGGGAATATCACTTTTGATGATTCAACGGCAGGGAATGGCAATGGTCACATTGATCCCGGCGAAACAATTTTTGTCTCGATACCTACGGTAAACACAGGTCATTGTGCTTCGGCAGAAGTCAGGACTAAGTTTTTCGTATCAGGACAAAATGTTATCTTAAATTCAAAAACAGTGAACCTTGGTCAACTGGCTCCGGGAGCAACCGGCACCTCGGTTTTTAGTATTAAGGTTAGCCCAGATGCCTTACCTGGAAGTTCTTTCAGCCTGTTTGTCAGTGCAGCGGCCGGTCCTTATAATTCTGTTTCGAGCCTGGAGCCTTTCGTTGGGCAACAGGTTGAGGATTTTGAAACGGGTGATTTCTCAAAATACAACTGGCAGATGAAAGGCAACAAGCCATGGGAAATCAGTCCGGTTACCAGATCCGAAGGTTTATTCGGGGTTGAGTCAGGTGCTGTAAACAACTCTGAGCGAAGTGAATTGAATCTTGAAGGATTGGTTTTGTGTTCTGATACTATGTCTTTTTATCATAAGGTGTCATCCGAATGGGGCTATGATTTCCTGAAGTTCTTCATTGATGGGGTTGAGCGTGGTCGCTGGAGTGGCAACAACAACTGGACCAAGGCCAGTTATCCTGTTACGGCAGGTAACCATAAATTCAGCTGGGTTTACGAAAAAGATGAAGCAAACGTAGCCGGGCAGGATGCAGCATGGATAGATTTCATTCGTTTACCGGCATTTAACAGTGTGTCTTCCGGTCCGGTTGTCGTAACAGTTCTTGCTGAACCTGCAAGCATTTGTGAGGGCGAGCAGTCACAGCTTTATGTTTTCGCTCCTGGCGGAACCGATTACAATTATCATTGGTCAGCCTCCACATCGCTCAGTGATACAAGTGTTTTCAATCCTCTTGCTAATCCATCCGAAACTACAGCTTATATTGTTCAGGTAAACGGCAAATCGTTTTCTGCTACCGGCCAGGTGTTAGTTCATGTTGAAGAAATGCCATTTTCTCCCGTTGTTACCGTTTCGGATGGTCACCTTGTTTCTTCGGCAACTGCCAGTAACCAATGGTACAAAAACGATGGTATGATTCCCGGAGCCACGGCTCAAACCTATTATCCTGGTGCTTCCGGAACTTATTATGCAATAGCCGCGAATGCCAACGGTTGTCTTTCAACTGTTTCGAATAAGGTTGAATTTGTTTTTACCGGCATTGATATCTCATCTCAAAATGATTTTTCAGTTTACCCTAATCCCTTTACGGATAAGCTTTACGTTGAGTATAATGTTAAAACTGCCGGTGAGGTAAAAATTGTAATTTACAATGCAATGGGAAACGAAGTCGGCACAATCGAAGAAGGAGAAAAAGCTGTCGGAAATCATCAGGTTGTTTTTAACGGAACTTATCTGCCTTCAGGTATCTATGTCTATAGGATTTACAGCGGTGATAGTGTGAAGTTTGCCAGGGTAATTAAGGTCAAATAATTTTGGTCATTTTATTGGCTACATAATATTTTGATGTGCTGGAAAAGTTAATGACTCATTAGATAAATGATTTTTTAAAATAATTAGAATAGATTGATGATTTAATTCGGAAATTGAATTAGTATTTATTTTTTCGTCCTTTTCCCTTGATGGAAA
>JBBSDG010000171.1:0-8797 GCA_038249635.1 Bacteroidales bacterium
AAAAAAACAATCTAACTAACCCATCATTAATTCAAACTTTATGAAAAAACTACTTATCGCTTTGGTATTCCCGGTTATAATACTGGCATCAGGGTGTAATCAAAAGAATGCAGAAATTGCCTCATTGAAGGCAAAAAATGATAGCTTAATGGCTATTGGCTTTGTGAAAGATTCGACTGTTATTGATTTTGTTGATGCGTTCAACAGCATACAGGCGAACCTGGACTCCATTAAAATGAAAGAGAATGTAATCAACAAGACGGTTGGTAGTAGTTCCGAAATTAAAACAAAGTCGAAAGATCAGATCAACAGCGACATCAACATGATTTACAAAATGCAACAGGAAAATCGCATTATGGTTGCTCAACTGCGTTCCAAACTGAAAAATTCAGGCGTACATGCAGCGGGATTGGAAAAAATGATTGAAAACCTTAGCAAGCAGATTGAAGAAAAAGATGTTCAGATTGCCCAGCTTAAAGATGATCTTACCAAGGTTAACATACAGGTAACTGATCTGAATACCAAGGTAGTTGATCTGAATGCCAATGTTGATAATCTGAATACCGCTAACCAGCAAAAACAGCAGGAAATTGAAGCCAAAACTGCTGAACTTAACACTGCTTACTTTATTGTAAGTACACCTTATGATCTTGAGAAAAAGAAAATTGTTACCAAAGCAGGTGGTTTTATTGGCTTAGGAAAATCAAAGGGACTTGCACCTGATATGGATAAAAGCTATTTCACCAGGGTTGATATAACCAAACTGAATGCAATTCCTATCATGACGGCCAAAGCTACGGTATTAACAAAACATCCCAAGAATTCGTATTACCTCACAGGCAAGAAATTGTCAGATAGCCTCATCATAACAAACCAGGTTCAGTTCTGGAGCTTATCGAAAGTGCTTGTTGTAAGTGCTAAATAAACACTCATATGTAAAATGGGAAAATCCGGTTCGAAAGGCCGGATTTTTTTTGCTGTCGCCGCAGAAGTGCAACATGAAGATGAATCCTGACTTATTATAAAAAATATTTCGAAGGAGGATCTGGGTTTCCTTTATTTATTTCACTCAATACCATCCTCATTTCCCAGTAAGTTACCTGATTCCCAAGAGCTGCCAGAGCTTCTGAAAGTGATGACGTATCAGATGTTTTTAAATAGCTGGTGATAAGCTGTAGCTTTTCTTCGGTAATCAATTTTCGCATATCGAGGTCGCCGCTGGCAACAAACCTCACCAGGTGACCGCCTATAGTTGACGCGGTTAATGACCGTTCGGCTGCAATCTCGTTAATGGATTTACCTTGTGTAAACATCTCCAGGCTTAATCTTTGTGTTTGGCCCTTTTCCTTTTTCGGTTTCCTTACTGACTCTTCTTCAGGCAATTCTGTTTCCAGTTTGTCGAGGTGGCTTACTTGTAAATATTGCCTGATGATGTCGATAATTTCATCACCATATTTTTGAACCTTTTTCTTGCCGAAACCACTGATTTCTTTCAATTCTCTTTTCGTAACCGGAAGTTTTTCAACCAGGTCGTACATTGTTTTCTGCGGAAGCACCATGTAAATTGGCAAATCTTCTTCATCTGCCTGTGCATTCCGCCAGGCTTTAATTTGCTGTAGCAAAGGTGCGTTTGTCCCGGATGCCGACGAGCTGAAACCCAGTGGTTTGGACTCCTTTTTCAATTGAATTTTTTCAATTCCTGCTTTGGCTTTTGCTGACAGATAGGTTTTTACCGTAAACCCGGATTTGCATTCCTTAAAACAGGCCGTTTTTATAAATGCTTCCTGATAAAGGTTTTCCATGCTTTCTCTCAAACTCTTTCTGATTTCTTTATTATCCGTTTCAATATCAGCATTTTGCAGAACGTTGCAAATATGCTCTTCAGTTTTATCGGCAAAATAGGTGCTTGCCTTTTTTATCCTTTCCTGTAAAGCTTCGTTACCTTCAATCATAGGTTGACCAATCAGTAGCTGACCGATCTGGGGATTGAACTTATTTGCAATTCCAATCAGGTCAGCATGTAACTTCTCACTTATTGTGGCAAAGGTTTCAGCGAAAGCGGGAAGTAAAATATTGGAATTTTCCTTGATTAGCTTTTGGCAATAGCCAAGTCGGCGTTGTATCTGGGAGAAATCGAGCAATTCGGACAGCAGGGTTTGCTGGTAAGCAATTTTAGAAGCTAACAATTCTTTTTCGCCCGGCTGGTTTAGCTCAGCTTCCGCGGAAAAGCCTTTTACACTGGTGTCGCTTTTTATGCTGGCTTGCGAAATAGACGAACTCAGCACCATGCCTTCAAAAGTCTTGCATCGGCTGAGTGCCACATACACTTGTCCGTGGGCAAAAGCTGCATTGGCGTCGATAATGGCTTTCTCAAACGTTAATCCCTGGCTTTTATGGATAGTGATTGCCCATGCCAGTTTTAAAGGGTATTGTATAAACTTGCCAACAAACACTTCGGCAATCTCCTTGGTTTCTTCGTTGATGGTGTATTTATTGTTTTCCCAAGCAACCACGTCAACCGGGATTGCATCGTAATCGCCCTCGCATTTTACGAAAACAATATCATCGTCAATATTTATAATCTTACCAATCTTGCCATTGTAATAAAGCTTTTCGCGCGAAATATCATTTTTTACAAACATTACTTGTGCGCCCACTTTAAGCACCAACTCGAAATCGGTAGGATAACTGTATTCAGGGAATTCACCTTCGACAGTAGCCTTAAACCTGTATTCGTGGCCTTTGAGCTGTTTCAGTTTGGCTTCGTTGATGGCTTGCGACTGGTAATTGTGTGTAGTTAGCGTGATATAACCTTCGTCGTTACCGGGATTAAATCCGGGAATGTAACGCTTGTTAAGGTCATCGAGCGACTGTTTGTCAATTTTATTATCGCGCACCTTATTCAAGAGGCCTATAAAAACATCATCACTCTGTCGGTAAATATGCTTGAGTTCGATGGTGGTGAAGTCGGTTTTCTGCAGGGCGCGGCTCCCAAAAAAGAAAATGGTATCATAATACGGCCGCAGCAAATCCCATTCATCATCCTTGGCAACCGGGGCAAGCTGTTGTAAGTCGCCAATCATCAGCAACTGTACACCGCCAAAGGGTTTTGACCGATCTTTAAACCTTCGCAATACTTCATCGATGGCATCAAGCAAATCGGCCCTCACCATGCTTATTTCGTCAATCACCAGCAGATCAAGGCTACGCATGATATTTATTTTTTCGCGGCTGAACCGATGCGACCTGTCGAAAGTGCTTTTTTGTGCCTGTGCCTTTGCCTCTGCCTGTCCCTGTGCATCATTCTGCTCCGGAATATGTGGCCCGAAATGCATCTGGAAAAACGAATGAATGGTAACGCCACCGGCATTAATAGCGGCTACTCCGGTTGGTGCAACCACAATCATACGTTTGGGTGAAATAGTTTTAAGGTTCCGCAGGAAAGTAGTCTTGCCCGTTCCCGCCTTGCCGGTGAGGAACAGGTTGGTATTGGTCTGTTCAACAAAGTCGAAAGCCAGTTTCAGTTCGGGATTTGGGATTTCGGTGGTCATTATCTATACTTTGAATTACTGGGTTTTTTCAGCCGAATAGTATGCATCCGCCGGAAGCTTGTGGCTGAGATTTGCAACCCCCAGAACTACAATGGCCGTTACAATCGAAGTATGTTCCTGGTATTCAGGTATGCTCCTGTTGTAAAGATCTCTTTCGGTATGCCAGATTTCGCCATAATTGAAATTGTAACCTTTAGTATCTTCAGTTCCGAAAGTCATGGTTGGAACACCTTCAACAGCAAATGAACCGGCATCGGTACCGGCGGCAACTTTAGGCCTGGGCCGTGGGTCGAGTTTTTTAAGTGTGAAAGGGAAATCGGGATTAATACCGTTCAAAGGCTCGCAAATTTTTTCAAAATCTTCCATCCATGCGGCAGGCACACTTAAACTGTTGGCAACCGTTGGTCCACCGTCGCGGTTAAACATATTCGAGATTTTGGTCAGTTTTTCAGGATTGCGCTTTACCCAGCTTTTCGATCCCAGCAAACCAAACTCTTCCCCTGCAAATAAAAACACCAGTATGCTGCGTTTTGGTTTTCCACCGGCTTTCATGATCATACGGGCTGCTTCCATGGTTGGGGTTGCTCCCGAACCATCATCAACTCCGCCGGTTGCTACATCGTAGCTATCCAGGTGACCACCCATAATAACATATTCGTCAGGATATTTAGTGCCGGGAATGATGCCGATCACGTTATGATATTTGATCGGACCCATTTTAAAATGATTGCGGATATCAAATTCGAGGAAGAAGTTTCTGCGTTCTTTCGCCATTTGCTCGATTATCGCATATTGATGCTCGTCCAGCTTAATATCAGGAAGGTCTGGTAAAGTTTCAAAAGTCATGCTGTCAACATTTTTGCGATCGTATAATACGCGGATGGGTACCGGTGCTGACTGTATAATTCCGAGAATTCCGGCATCTTTCATTTGCTTGTAAAACATGGCTGGTTCATCGTTGAGCGGTATGAGTTCCTTTTTTTTCAGACTTTCACCGGCTTTGGCATTTTCGGCTTCAATATCCTTATTCTTCTTACGGATATCTATATTTCCTGCTATCAATGAATCTCTCCGGTGGTTCGCTTTTACTGAAAAATCGATTGGCCAGCCGTCGCTTTTACCGGTTATCAATACCCATGCGCCTTTCAGACGGCCTTTCATGCGATCAAATTCATCCTGGGTTTTTGGCTCCAGAAGTACATGGCCGGTTTGAAGACCCTTGGTTCCTGCTGTGAACGAAGGTGTTGCGAAATGCAGATCCATGCCGTTTTCGGCCAGCAGTTTCCCGAACCAGGGTCCGCGGTTAAATCCAACGGGCAGTGTGCCAGCTTCGTCCATCTGCACCTGCATGCCCCATTCCTTAAATTTTGAAGCTGCCCATTCAGCGGCATTATCGTAAGCATCCGAGCCTATCGGTCTGCCGCCGAAGCGATTACAAAGCACATCCAGATGCTTCATGGTTTGATTATCGGTTTTTCCGATGTCGATAATTTTGTTTACAACTTCCTTTTGGGCAAAGACGGTAACAATTGAAAGAAGAAAAAAAGAAAAAAAGAAAAAAGAAATTAGGTTGCGCATTGAAAAGTCTCGTTTGAATGAATGAGTTTTTTATTCGATTTAGATTATACAAAAGAAAGAGTTTTTTCGATTGAAAAGCAAAAAACGAGTGTATATTTCCAAAACAGACCCATCAATTCCCGCAATAAAAAGATTTTCCGGGAAATTCCATAGCCAATGGAATAAGAATGTACATTTATATTGAAATAATATTTCGATTCTGGGAAGCTGAAACCTGATTCAAAATATTTATTTTCAGTTATTTACACCTTAAATTTATTTGTCAGAACAGTATCGAAAAATTTATTTTGAAAGGCTGGTAACTTTTTACCGCTTAATCCGATTCACTATTGTATGACGAAGGACGATTTCATTATCTGCGCTAAGCAATATACCCCAAATCTTTTACGGTTCGCTAAGCGGGTGGCAGGTAATGCGATTGAAGCAGGCGATATCGTGCAGGAATGTTTCGAAATTCTCTGGAAGAATAAGGAAAAAGTTGAAATGAATTCAGCCAAGTCTTATCTGTTTTCAATTGCGCATAAAAAGATTATTGATTCATTCAGGTCGGATGTAAAAATGCAGGATTTCGAATCAGCTATTTCCGAACTTATGAGCAAACCGGATGAAACGGACAATAAGCAACTGGTTCAACTGGCAATTAACCAGATTCCCGCGCTGTACAAGGAATTGCTTACACTCCGCGACCTGGAAGACTACTCGTACAAAGAAATTGAAACCATCACCGGACTGTCCGAAAACCAGGTAAAAGTTTACCTGTTCAGGGCACGGAAAGCAATTAAAGAAAAGATTTTACAACTGGAAGTATTATGAGACCCACGATAAATATCGACAATTACGAAGAAATCATGTTCCAACTGCTGGAAGGTGATTTTGATGAACAAACCCGAAATGATTTGCTTACGCAGATTGAAGAGGACGAACTTTTTAAGTTTGAGTGGGAAGCGTGGCAAAAAACCAGGTTCAGCGATCCGATTGAAAATTACCTGGACGAAAGTCGTGATTTGGAAGCTTCAATTATCCAAATTGCTGAACCTGAGAAGCATCATCGAAAGTTGATCTTTTATATTTCAGCAGCAGCAACTTTATTTTTACTGATTTCAACCCTGTTTTTGTTAACGGCCGATTTTAATTCCAAATCCGCAAAGGATTTTGCTAAAATAAAAGTAAAGATTATTACTCCGGACAGAATAGGAATTGCTTCGGTAAAACCTACAGTTGAGCCTGTTATAAAGCATGAAAGTAAAATACCTGCAAAGCAAAGGAAAATGATTGAGTCGATTTCCATTTCTGAGATAAAAACCCCGGTTGAACAAACTGAAAATTTAGTAGCTGAGGTTATGATTCTTAAAGATTCCCTTCCTGTTAAAGCTATTGTTTTGGCAAAAATTGAGGAGAAAAAACCTCGCTATAAAGTTACAATTGAAACTACACTAATAGCTGATATCAACCAGAAAAACAACGAATTTGCTCAGAACAGGAAAGGTAAAATAGGTCAGATTCTGACAAATCCCAAGCTCTTGTTCCAGCGCAAACTTAACGGCGAACCTGACCGGATAATCTTACTTGGAGATGTTAATAGTTATTTGTGCATAAATTTAAACTATACCGAAAAATGAAAAAAATAATCAGATTGTTGCCTGTAATCTTCGGAATGTCAATCATTTCAGTAATGGCCCAGAAAGCAGATTCAGTAGTTGTGATTTATAACAGCCAGAAGACTATTATCCCTGTTCCGGAGTTTGGCAGCCAGACCACAATTAAGCTGGCCGATTCGATCGAAATTATTGAGATTGGTGTTTCGCGAAGGAAACCTTTTGATAATTCAATTACACAGCAAATCGCCCTAACGCCTGATAAGCCCATCAAAAAAGTAAAATGGTTTTCGCAAATTGATGCAGGTTATACAGTAGGTTTTGCCACCCACAAAAACAATGGGCAACTTATATTCAATTCACAAAATACACAGAATCATTTCAATATGGATAATTTTAACGGATATAAAATCAATCTTTCTGTATTTGAAAAAGAAAGAATTATTAACAATAAATATTCCTATATAAGTGGTTTTAAAACTGGATTCACAGAAGATTTCAGGAAAGGTAAAAATCCGCCAATTATAAGCGACACCTTAAATGAACATTATTATTATGGCTATTTTCCAATTACATTCAGTCGTATCCCGTTATTGTTTCCTTTTGGATTCAGGTATCATTTTAATTTGGAGAAGTCCGCCGTAATAATTAACATGGGAGCTAATATTGGATTTTCAATAGATTTTATGAATAGAAGCATGGATTCATTCAGATTTGGCCCACCGTTTCTGCAACCCTACCTAGGAATGGAAATCGGGAAGATTGGCTTACTCATGACGAGTGAATTTAAATCTTCAAGAAATATTATTCCTTATAGTACGAATCCTGGCGTTACTCAGGGTTTAGCACTAACCTATCGTTTCTTCTAAAAGATAGTACTTACCAGCCATAACCTGTCTTCCTATTGCCCGTAGGGCATAAATACCAATAAAACAGGTTGTTGGAAGAGCCGGATTTCCCGTAGGGAATTAAGACTTAAATCCGGATAAACTCAATAAATCATTGTATATGCCCTACGGGCAAACTCGTTGTCTTTGTGGTCTTTCTTTTATTGAAATTGAAGCCCTACGGGCTATTCATAACTTATTTCATTGTTAAAAAACGATTATAAGACTGAATGGTCAATTTTTTATAGAAGGACAGTAATATTGAATTATCGCCAGTCTCTACGAAAACCACCTCATAAAAAACTTCAGCGTCTTTATTTTATCCCGGTAAGGTGCATAGCGAACAGGCAGATCCAGCCAGTTGTAACGGGTGGTAATTCCTTTTTCGAAGGTAAATGTATCGAATGAATGCTTGCCGTGATATGCACCCACACCGCTGAAACCCACGCCGCCAAAAGGCAGTCGGTGATTGGCAAAATGAACCAGCGTATCGTTGATTGTTCCGCCACCAAATGACTGATTGGCGATCAGCCGTTTGATAAACTTCGCACGATTCGAAAAAACATAAAAGGCAAGTGGTTTTTCATAGGAGCTTATATAATCATTGATTTCCTGCTCGGTTTTGTATGGAATAACCGGAAGGATGGGGCCGAAAATTTCATGCTTCATCACAAGACTTTCGCGATCGGGATTATCCAATAGCGTGGGCTGGATATACAGGTCTTTTAAATCGGAATTCCCGCCGGATAATACTTTTTCCCCGCTGATGCTTTGTTTCAGCACTTCGAAATTTTGAGAGTTGATAATCCGGCCGTAATCGGGTGAATGTTGAATATCTTCGCCATAAATACGGGTGACTTCCTTTTTGCAGTGTTCGATAAACTGCTCTTTCACACTTTCATGAACAAGAATATAATCGGGAGCAATGCAGGTTTGCCCGCAATTGATAAACTTTCCCCACACAATTCGCCTGGCTGCCAAAGGAATAAGAGCGGTTTCGTCAACGATACAAGGATTTTTGCCGCCAAGTTCCAAGGTTGTGGGTGTTAAATATTCTGCGGCGGCTTTGGCCACAATTTTTCCAACGGCAATACTGCCGGTAAAAAAGATATAGTCCCAGCGTTCGCGAAGCAAACTTGCGGCAACGGCAACTTCACCTTCAACAACAGTAACATGCCCCGGATCG
>JBBSDG010000172.1:0-8787 GCA_038249635.1 Bacteroidales bacterium
CATTAAACGAGTAAATATCGAAAGCTCCGGAATTCATTGGGATACGGACACCATTGCCGCAACATTTTCATTTCTTTCAGGTATAGGCGGAGGTGCCATGCAGGGAAACTTTACTATCAATGTTAAAAAACTGGATTACCGACTGGCTATTGATATTCAGAAATTTGATCTGGATATTTTAAATCAGTACCTGATTGATTTAACTAACTACGGGTACTTCACTGCTAATCTGGATGCAAAACTTAAAGTAAAAGGCAGTTTTAAGGAAGCTCAGAATGTAACGTTTACAGGCCTCCTGGCAATAAATGAATTTCATGCCGGAAAAGTACCTAAAGAAGATTATGCGTCTTTCAACAAACTGACTTTAGCTATTTTCGAACTCAGCCCGAAGAATCACAAATACCTCTTTGATTCTGTTTCGCTCGACAATCCATATTTTAAATACGAGCAGTATGAAACGTCAAGTAACCTGCTGAAAATGTTTGCTAATGCCGAATCTGGTGTTTCTACTGCCCAATCATCTTCCGCTCAATTCAACCTTGTACTTACAATTGGTAACTATATCAAGAATTTGTCGAAGAATTTTTTCAGGAGCAATTATAAGGTTAACAGGCTGGCCATATACAGCGGTAACCTCGAATACAATGACTATTCGTTAAGTGAAAAATTCGCTATCAGGCTAAATCCGCTATTTATAGTAGCCGATTCAATTACTAAAAATCAAAAACGGGTGGGTGTGTTTTTTAAATCAGGTATTCAGCCTTATGGCGAAGCAATCGTAAACCTGAGCATAAACCCTGTCGACAGCTCCGATTTCGACCTTCAATATCATCTTCACAAATTACCCGCATCCATGTTCAATCCATACGCTATTACTTATACTTCATTTCCACTCGACAGGGGAACCATCGAACTAAATGGCTCATGGCATGTGCGAAACGGAAATATACAAAGCGACAATCATCTGGTCATAATTGATCCACGTTTAACGACGAGGTTGAAAACTAAAGGGCTTGAGCGGAAACCTGCAAGGCTTATCATGGCGCTAATCCGCGAGCGGGGCAATGTGATAGATTACGAAATTCCAATTACAGGCGATTTGAAAAACCCTAAATTTCATCTGAAAGACGTTATTTTCGATGTTCTGGGGAATATTTTCGTTAAGCCGGTAACCACACCTTACAGGATGGAAGTAAAAAACATCGAAGCTGAAATAGAAAAATCCCTGGCTATGAAGTGGGAGATGCGGAATAGTTCACTTATGCGGGTACAGGAAAAGTTTATTAAAAAAATGGCAGATTTCCTTGTTGAAAACCCTGAAGCATCTATTAACGTTCAACCGCAGGAATATTCAGCGAAGGAAAAAGAATACATTTTATTGTACGAAGCAAAGAAAAAATATTTCCTGGCAGCCAACAAAAAGAAGGAGCAATCGTATAGCAAGGACGATTCAATTCAGGTAGATAAAATGTCGGCGAAGGATGCCGGGTTTATTCTATATCTGAACAGGCAGACTAACGATGAGATGCTTTATACCACCCAGTCTAAATGTGCCAGGTTGCTGGGTGCATCCAGGGTAGATGCAAAATACAGGGAGCTTAATAAAGAAAGAGAAAACGTTTTCCTGTCGTACTTTAAGGATAAAAATGTGGAAAAACGGGTGCGGATTTCGGACGGAACAAGCGTAATTCCTTACAACGGGTTTTCGTTTTATAAAATCGAATATAAAGGAATTTATCCCGATGACTTACTGAAAGCTTACCGCACAATGAAGGATTTTAATAATGAAGCGCCACGGAATATATTTAAAAAATTGCGTGCGAAAATACGAGGATAATTCTGATAAAACCGGTTCCTTAAGATAAAGGAATCTAATTGCATCCGGGTTTTCTCAACTATGTTAATCATCCGGCCTAATTGACTAATTTTGTATAATTACACAATGTGGGTGCTTTCAATTTTGCCGGTTACTTAGTCAATCTCAATTAGGCGGAAATGTGTTTGCGGATAATAACATTCATAATTCACTTTTTTTACAACAAATACATTTTCAACATTAGTACCTGATTCATTTACAATACTATATAATACAATGGCTACTGAAACCAGCAGAAAATATACATTAACGAAAGGCCTGGACCGGTATTTTACCGGCGTTCACAGCGCCTGGAGTTTTACTGCGCAATTTTTTAAAGAAGTAATCAAACGACCCGTTCACTTACGCGAAGTCATTAACCAAAGTTTCGAAGTAGGTTTAAAATCATTGCCGTTAATTACCCTCACGGGTTTCATTGTAGGAGTGGTTTTTACCAAGCAATCGCGTCCTTCTCTCGAAGATTTCGGAGCAACATCATGGTTGCCTTCATTAATTGGTATTGCCATTGTACGGGCGTTGGGGCCGTTGGTAACCGCTCTTATCTGCGCCGGTAAAGTCGGCTCAAGCATAGGTGCTGAGCTGGGTTCTATGAAAGTTACCGAGCAGATTGATGCTATGGAAGTATCGGCCATTAATCCTTTTAAATACCTTGTGGTTACGCGGGTACTGGCAACAACTATCACAATTCCTATCCTTTCATTGTACTGTAGTTTTGTTGCGCTTTATGGCTCATATCTGAATGTTCATGCCGCTGAAACGAGCAGTCTTATCAGTTTTTATGAAAGCGCGTTTTCAACCATAAGTTTTCTGGATATATTTACCTCTGTTGTTAAAGCACTTGCATACGGTTTTACCATAGGCATGGTAGGCTCATACAAAGGCTTTAATGCCACACAGGGAACCCGCGGGGTGGGCAAAGCTGCAAACCAGGCAGTGGTACTGGCAATGTTCCTGATATTTGTGGAGGAACTTGTAATTGTTCAGCTATCAAACTGGATCCGTTATTTTTAGAGCTATGGCAGAATTAGAGCAACATATAATCAATTACGACGAACAGGTTATATCAATAACCGGGTTATATAAATCATTCGGTGAGCTGGAGGTTTTAAAAGGCATAGATTTTAAGCTTTTTAAAGGCGAAAATGTTGCCGTACTCGGTAAATCGGGAACAGGTAAATCAGTTCTGATAAAAATACTTGTGGGTCTGCTAAAGCCCGATAAAGGCGAAGTAATAGTATTAGGTCAACATGTGGATAAGCTGGATCGTAAAGAACTGGATGCCCTACGATTGCATATAGGGTTTTCATTTCAGAGCAGTGCTTTGTACGACAGCATGAATGTATTTCAGAATATTGCATTCCCGCTTACCATGAATAGACCCGGAAAGAGCAAGGGTGAAGTGAAGACAGAAGTGGAAGAAGTTCTTGACGCGGTAGGATTAATCGATAAGATAAACCAGTTGCCATCGGATCTTTCGGGTGGACAACGGAAACGAATCGGTATCGCCCGTACCTTGATCCTCAAACCTCAGATTATGCTCTACGACGAACCTACCTCAGGCCTCGATCCCGTTACAAGTGCTGATATCATTGAACTTATCAACGAAGTTCAGCAAAAATACAACACCAGTTCTATTATCATTACCCACGATCTTACCTGCGCCAAAAATACCGGGAACCGCACAGCCATGCTGCTGGACGGTAAATTCCTGAAAATAGGCAAATTTGAGGATGTTTTCGACAGCGATGATGAACAGATAAAAGCTTTTTTTAGTTACAATTTTATACAATAAGTTATGAATGAATCATCAAACAGACGAGCGGTAATAGTAGGAGTCTTTGTACTTGTAGGAATATTGTTTTTTATTGGGGGGATCCTGATGATTGGCAACTTGCACGAAACTTTTAAAAGCAAAATGAAAGTGGTTTCACTTTTCGATGATGTGGGAGGTTTAAAAAAAGGGAACAACATCTGGTTTTCGGGTGTAAAAATCGGAACAGTGAGCAATCTCCGTTTTTACGGTACTTCGCAGGTGGAGGTAAGTATGAACATCGAAACGAAGGTTCAGCAATATATCCGTAAAGATGCAAAAGTTAAAATCAGCAGCGACGGGCTGATAGGAAACAAAATTCTTGTGATTTACGGCGGTACCACTGCAGCACCCGAAGTGCAGGAAGGCGACACCCTTGGTGTTGAGAAAACCTTTACTTCCGATGATATGATTAATACTTTGCAGGCTAACAATGTAAATGTTCTGGCTATTACCGCCGATTTGAAAATAATTACCAAACAACTGGCTGCGGGCGAAGGAACTATAGGCAAATTACTGACTGACGACGCAATTTATACACACATCAATGCCGCCACAGCTTCATTGCAAACTGCTTCGGCTAAGGCCGATCAACTGGTTTCAACACTTTCCACTTTCAGCTCGAACCTGAATAAAAAAGGTACTCTGGCAAACGAACTGACTACGGATACAGTGGTTTTTAAATCAGTGAAAGCCTCCATTAAGCAGCTTCAGCAAATAGCAGATACAGCTTCCGCCTTTGTTGCCGACCTGAAAAAAGCTTCCAAAAATCCCAATTCTACAGTTGGTGTTTTGTTGCGCGATGAGCAATCGGGTGCGCGAATTAAGGAAACAATAAAGAACCTGGAAAGTAGTTCGCAGAAACTGGACGAAGACTTAAAGGCCGTTCAAAGCAACTTCCTGCTCAAAAGATATTTCAAAAAGAAGGAAAAAGAGAAAGAAAAAGAGGAAGAGAAAACCCAGTAATGGTTCTAAAGGCGGTTCCTGACCGCCTTTTTTAATGTAATGGTGACTCAAAGTCACCCTGGCAATTGCTTGTAGAAGAGAGCCGGTAGCCTTCTCCTGAAGGTTTTTCTCGGAGTGCTAATCGGAGTGCGACTTAAAGTCGCGCCCCGACTTGCAATCATTGCCCGACTTGCACCTCCGGTCAAAGTCGCCCCGTCAATAACTACCGATTTAACCTCCACCATTAAATGAAAATGATTTGGCATCAGGCACCAGGCCAGAATATCAGCAAAGGAAGTATATGAGTTCTTATTTTGCGCAGAAAAAACAGATAGTTTTTACGATTGTAAAATATAACCTGCCGGTTATTCCCTTGATTATAAATATGATATATGCCGCCACTTTCGAAATACATATTCTTAACTTTTATTGTTTTGCCTGGATATTCAAAGTTAGTCTTTTTTATTAATGGAGTGACTTTTTATTAACGGCGTAACTTTAAGTCAACGAATTCGGGATTTTAATCCATCCGGTTTAGTTTGAATTGCTTTGTTCTTTTCATAAATTCTCCAGGCACAGCTTCGTTCCTTCCTTTATAGCGGGCTATAGGTTTCAGCACTTCTGTTAAGGCAAAACACCTTTAAAAAGCGCACTGATTTTTCCGATGAGCATTTATTTTATTTTTACTGCTTATCCCCTTTAAACAAGTGAACCACATAGGCACATAAAATACATAAAAATTCACATAGAAAAGATTGTGGTTATTCTTTTCAGAATGTGAAAAACTATGTGAAATCTATGTTCCTAAGTTGCTATGTGGTTCATTGTAATTGATTTATTGGAAATAAGAAATACTAAGAATTTTCCTCCTATGTGAATAAATCAGTCATGTTTATGTCTCATTTTTGTAAAAAAACCATCAACTTGTTTTAAGCAGATAAGCAATTTATTTTTTTTCATCTCACTGATATTCAATTATTCGGATGTGATAATTATGTAAATCAAATCCAGAATTCTGTAACACATAGCTGTTAAATGTGGTTGACCTTTGCATCATTATTAATTAATTAAAACCAAAAACCATGAAAATGATGAAAACAATGATTATGATGTTTCTTGCTGTTGCTGGAAGCATTGGTATTGCAAGTGCTCAAACACCGGCAGTAATGGTAAGTGACGCAGCAGGATGGCACAAAATTGCAGAGAGAACAGTTGATTTTAAAGTGGAAAAGGATGAAATTGCCGTTATGGGATCCGACAAGTTCTCAACTCTCAAATTTAAAGTTACAGAAGCAGCTATTAACCTGGTTTCTCTTGAAATTACTTACGAAAGTGGCGACAAACAAAACGTTATGGTCAACCAGGAAGTAAAAGCAGCAGGCGAAAGTCGCTTAATTGATCTCAAAGGTGGTGCTGAGCGTAGCATAAAGAAAATTATTTTCGTTTATAAAACGCTTCCTAACAGTAAAGATGAAAAGGCTAAAGTCGAAATCTGGGGCTTGAAAATCAACGCTGATAAAAAGTAACTAATTATCTTTTGTAATTGAAGCCGTCCTGCCTTATAAGCAGGACGGTTTTTGTTTCTGGAATTACCAGGATCAAAGGAATCTTTTTGGTGAAAAAAATGTGAGAAAGATGTAATTTAATCTATAAATTATGTAACACTATTCAAGAGAAAGAGATTCAAATTTGTACTTTAATTAATAAAATGAATTCCTGTTCATCGTATTTCACAAAAGCTAAATAAAAAAGATATGAACTCACTTGACAATACAATGAGAGAACCTGAAAATGCCCCCGAAGGATATAAGATAATCTCAACCAGCGGATCTGTGGTAATCAATCAGGATAAAAGTAAAGATCAGCAGGAGGTTAAATATCAGTGTTCTATGAACTGCGAAGGCAATAAAACGTATAATCAGCCCGGCGTATGCCCTGTTTGTAATATGCAACTGCTGTAGGTTGGTATGGATGAACCAAAAATCCATATTGAATAAGCGATCTAAGCTACCGGGTAATATATACACGTTAACCGGTTGTTTAAACTTCTGCCATACATAAAACAGTGCGTAAGCGGAAACTTTAAATAATTACTTGCACAAATTAATCCTAAACATTAATAACAGCAACGATATGAATTTCACAGAAACCAATGTTGAAATAATTGTTAATAATCTCACAGTCAGTTATACCGATGATGGCCCGGTTGAAGCACCCGTTATTATTTTCATACACGGTTTTCCGCTTAATAAATCTATGTGGGATTTGCAAATTGAAGCATTAAAGGACGAATACCGGGTTATTGCTTATGATATTCGCGGGTATGGAGATTCTGATGCCGGACTTGAGGATTTTTCAATGGATCTTTTTGCCAACGATCTTATCGCATTTATGGATAAGCTCGAAATCAGTAAGGCAATACTATGTGGCTTATCAATGGGCGGATATATTGCGTTAAATGCGGCCGTAAATTATCCCGAACGATTCGAAGCACTTATATTGTGCGATACCCAGTGTATTGCTGATTCGTCCAAAGCCAAAAATAACCGGTTGCTGACCATTGAAAACATTAAGGAAAACGGTTTGGAAGATTTTGCGCACCAAAGCATAAAAAATCTGTTTGCAGCCGGATCTCTTCAAACAAAGGACTCTGAAATAGCAGCAGTAAGTAAAATGATTTTGAACACGCCAAAAGAAATAATTTATAATTCGCTGAATGCGCTGGCAAACCGTAATGAAACCTGCAGTAAATTACCGGAACTTAAAATATCTGTGCTTATTCTGGTAGGTGAAGAAGATGAAATTACTCCCCCTGAAATGGCAGAATCAATGTACAAAAAGATAAATGCTTCGCAGCTCAGCCTTATTGAACATGCCGGTCACTTAAGTAACATGGAGAATCCATTCGAATTCAATTATCAGATCAGAAAATTCATTTCATCGATTCACTAAAATTTACGAATGACGAATGACGAATTACGATTTACGAATCAGTTAATATTTTTAACCACGCGAAAGAGTTCGCGTGGTAGCAGTGCAGCATATTGATGCCGTGATGTATGTGTAAAACCTTAAGGTGTAATGGTTTATAATATTTAAAAAGCAAAGCAATGAACAAATTTACTCAAAAAGCTGTAAAGAAAATCTGGAATGAGCTCAGCATCAACTGGGAGGAAGTAAGTCTCGACAAGTTTATGAAAGGATTTAATGATGAGTCCGAAAATGGAATAACAGACGCCAACATGAATGTTACAGAAAATGACGGAAGGCTGGCAGATGAGTTAGCCTGGGCGCATCTGGAGGATTTACGTGATTATTATACGCGACATAACAATATTTAAAACACTGATTATTCAGTTTAAAATTTAAGCCATGATTGATGTTGATATGCCTGAAGCAGTAAAGAAGAGACAAAGAGCAGAAGAATTGCTAAAATCTAAATCTTCACTCATAAATGCAAGTCATTCAGAAGCTGATGTATTAAAGCTTTTTCACGAATTGGAAGTGCATCAGATTGAACTCGAAATGCAAAACGAAGAACTACTGCTTGCCAATGAAGCCAAGAATGTAGCTGCTGAAAAATACATTGAACTATATCACTTTGCACCTTCGGGATATTTTACCCTGACAAGCAATGGCAAAATTATTGAATTAAACCTCACTGGTTCAACCATGCTCGGGAAAGAGCGCTTATATCTAAAAAACAAAAGCCTGGCAGATTTTATAACTGATAGTACCAAACCCGCGTTTTTCGATTTTATTAACAGCGTATTTAAAAGCTCCGACAAAGAATACTGTGAAGTAATTTTCAAAACAGATAACAAATTGCCATTATTTGTACTTATTACAGGCATTATTTCCAAAAATGAAAAACAATGCTTTTTAACAGCCATAAATATTACAAAACGGAGACAAGCAGAATTATTAATTGAACGTCAAAATCAGGAATTAAAAGAACTTTATGCTACAAAAGATAAGCTTTTCTCTATAATAGCTCATGACCTGAGATCTCCTTTTAACAGTATTTTAGGCTATTCAGAGTTATTAATTGAAAATGCAAAAAGCAACCATGATGATGAAACTGCTGTGTTTTCAGAGATTATTAATACATCGGCAAATAACACACTCCATTTACTTGATAATTTATTGAACTGGG
>JBBSDG010000173.1:0-8777 GCA_038249635.1 Bacteroidales bacterium
GGTGAAAAAAAGTATTTTTATGTTTTAAACTATCGGGGAAACCATACAGGATATTTTCGATTTCAGGCACACTATCCATATCCTGCAGCAGTAAAGGCTTCATTGAAGAGATAAAGGAACTGTTATTCTCCTGGTATTTTTGAGTTATCCGTTCATAATTGAAATTTTCGAGCGGAATATACTGCGCGTTACCCAGCATCGGAAAAAGAAGTACTGCGGCGAAAATAGAACAAACAAATTTTAACATAAACGTATGGCAGTTTCTTTATTTGTGTGATAAATGAGTGTAAAAAAGTTTCTGTTTTGCGATAAAAATCCTGAAATGACTTATGTTTTTCGCAAAGCTGTACCGGGAGGTAAAGGTAAAAAAAGGAAATGAATTACCGAAGTAGTGCTTACACGCTTTTTTCAGCTTTGGCGACCGAAATAACTCTCCTGCGACGAAGCCAGATTGCCAGCCATGAGAGGGCGGCAGCTGTAGTAATCATAATATAAACCAGGTTTGAATTACCAAGGAAGTTAAAATAGAAAGCAAACGCAATATATGCAATGTTAATTAGGATAAGAATCAGAGTGGTCTTCAGATGTGAAAACCCAAGATCAAGAAGTATATGATGAATGTGTCGCCGGTCGGCTGTAAAAGGACTGGCACCTCGGTAAATCCTTATAAAAAATACCCTGAGCGTATCGAACATCGGAATAATGATAACCGCAAATGAAAATGCCGGGCCGGCAGCAAAATGAAGTTTGTTGCCCGGCATTCCGTTCATTTCATTGAACCTGAAAACGAGTACTGTAATGGCAAAGCCAAGAATGAGCGATCCGGTGTCGCCCATAAATATTTTATTGGTGTGTCCAAAAGCATTGTATAGAAAAAAAGGAATGATGGCTCCCAGTATAATGAACGATAGTGCGGCATATTCCCATTCGCTTGTTGCCAGGAAATAACTTCCAAATACAAAACTGCCAAGCATAGCAACTGATGCCGCCAACCCGTCGATACCATCAATAAGATTAAACGAATTGATAATTACTAATCCTGCAAACAGTGATAAGAGGATACTAACCGGGTAACTTATTTCTCCTATCGCGAACATTCCCTGCATTCCACTGAGCCTTACATCACCTGCCACAGTAAGCACCAGCAATGCAATAAATTCAGCAATCAGCTTTTTCCAGGCAGGAACATTCAGCAGATCATCTTTTAATCCCATAAAGAAAATGATGGTAAATCCGGCTATTATAAGAGGTAATGCTGTAAGGTTGTTCAGAACTCCTCCTCCGTTCATTCCGCAGGTATTAATAAAAGTGAGACTAACAGCTGTAATGGATGCATATATTCCCAATCCGCCAAGTGTCGGAATTTTTGAACTATGATTCTTACGTTCATCAGGAAAATCGTAGAGTTTTTTTATTCTTGCTATCCGGATAATAATAGGAATTGAATAGAAGTTTATAAGTGCCGCAAGTATAAAAGCAACAGCAATTCGATATTGGGGATGAAAAAAATGGAAATAAAAACTATCAATTGATTGCATATTAACTATTTAGTATAGGTGCTGAACCTTGAAATATAAATGTAAAATAGAAGCGTACAGAGTATAATAAGAGTGTACAAATGTAAGTCTTTTTTGAAAAAAAATCATGCGAATTAAATTTTTTTCAGGCTTTGTATAAAGATGTGATATTTCCCCGGAATACTAAAGTGCCAATGAATACTATGTAAAAGCGCTTCTTAAGTTAAACGTATTCAGAAGAATATGATTACCATTAAAGAGCATATTTTTTATGTACTTGCAACTCGTAGGTATTAAAAGTTGATGTAAAATTATTAAAATCTGCTGAAATTTTAACCCCTAAAATTTTACGATGTCAACATTTGCCCAATCAATGGCAGCATCGGCACTACGAAGGTCGGTGAAATTATATTCGCTTATCCATCGTTCGAGTTTCTGCTGCGAATTTTTAATGCCGTAATAAGCTCTGAACCTACGGTATGGCCCCAGATCGCTGAGTATTGGTTGTCCGTTGTCGAAATCGCGCGGATGGAAATAACTCATCACATAAGGCGAGTTCTTTGTATAATGACGAATGATAGTGTATGGCCAGAACCTGAAAAATCCGCCTCCGGTAAGTACGGTTCTAATTCCTGCCATGTTTATGTAATTGGTAGGAAATTCTTTGATTGTGATGCCATTGCGTTGAACCAGGCAAGGCACGTTATAAGGGAATGATGGCATGCCGCCATGAGCGCGTAAAGCCGGGAAAATACTGGCATCGGTACTTATTCCTGTTTCGGCCATTACATCAAAAGCCCAGGTATTGCTGCGTTTGATCGAAAATCCTGGAGCACGGTATTTGTCAATTTTGTAACCAAGCTGATCTTCGAGTGTTCCAATGTTCCGAAGCAGATCCTGCCTGAATTCGTCGGGTGTCTGCTGCCAGATTAACTGGTGTGCATATGAGTGCAACCCGATTTCGTGTCCCGCATCCGAAATTTCCTTTACCATACCCGGATTCATCTTTGCAATCCACCCTATAACGAAGAAAGTGGCTTTCTGCTGATGCTTTTCCAGAAATTCCAGAATATTCGATGTATTCTGCCTTACCCTCGACTCATAGTCCTTCCATTGAACTTCGCTCCGGGTCGAACGATGTTCAAGGAAGTGATACCAGTCTTCAATATCAAAGGTAAGGATCCGCATGTATAGTGTTTTGTGTACGCTGGGCAAAGGTAGGATTAAATTTCGGGTTGAAAAACGGACGTAGTTTATTCACTTAGTCAACCTTATGCATCAGGAGAATTGTATGGATTTTTCCCGCCTTTAGAACCTTCGTTGGTTGGGGGACTGCACGACTGCACGACTGCACGACTGCACGACTTTACGACTGCACGACTTTACGACTGCACGAATGCACGATTTCACGATGGTTAGCCTGACCTGGCCTGAAATTGGAACTTGGAAACTTGGAATTTGGAATTTTGATCTTTGATCTTGGATAATTTCAATCTTTCAGCCCTTTAACTTCTCTTTCACTCTTTTTTTTATAATCACAACCGGAATAGAAACCATTATTAATGCCATTACAAGATAAAGGATCATCAGTCTGGTTTTTCCTAACTCTGCAAAAGTAAAAGCTATTATAATGAAAAATATATTTACCGCGGCAATGATAAGTGTTGATTTAAGATGACTGAAACCAAGGTCGAGCAGCAGGTGATGAATATGACGTCTGTCGGCTTTAAAAGGGCTGTTTCCATCTTTAATGCGAAGTGCAAACACCCGTAATGTGTCGAATATTGGAATGATCATTATACCAATGGATACAGCTGCAACTGATGGGCGCATATATAACGCATCCGGAGTAAAAAACACCTTGTTAAAACGGATGACAAGTGCAGTCATCAGGAATCCTAGTATGAGTGATCCTGTATCGCCCATAAAAAGTTTATTTTTAGTTCCCCAAACATTAAAATAAAAGAAAGGGATAAGTGTTCCAATAATTATTGCGCAAAGGATCGCATATTCTTTTTCTCCAATTATGAAAAAATTTATCCCGAATGTAAAAGAAGCAATAATTGCAATTGCCGAAGCAAGACCGTCAATTCCATCAATCAGGTTGAATGCATTGATAAGTGCTATGCCTACAAAAACAGTAAGTAAAATACTCATTACATAAGTTATTTCATTTACGCCTAATAGTCCCTGCAAATTACTGATGCGTTGGTCGCCGATAACACAAATAATTAACATAGCAAGTATCTCACCCACAAGTTTCTTCTTCCAGCTCAAGCCGAGCAAATCATCTTTCATTCCTACAAAAAACAGAATGGTAACACCGGCTATTATGCTTGGAAGTGCCGGCATAACAGTATTTTCATTTAAAAAACTGAAACCTGAAATATTGATGGTGGAGAGGGATACAACCAGTATGGTCGAAAACAGGGCAAGTCCGCCGATGTTTGGCGTAATATTAGTGTGTGAAGTACGGTGGTTGGGGGACGAAGTGAGTGATTTTGCCTTGGATATCTGAACTATAATAGGTATTGAATAGGCACTAAGTAATTCGGCAGCGATGAAAGCCAGGAATATGCGGCTTTCGGGTTGCATAAATTCAACAAAAAATTCTTTCAAGGACGTGAGTATAGATGCCAGCATAAAAGGCTTAATTTGAGTCGTTTGTATAAATTTGACATAGATTATACTATACTATAATTTGGTCCAAAGGTAATATATTTCTGTCCACATATAGCCTGGTTGTGAAAATTGAATTGATGGGATTGATGGGATTGATGGGATTGAAGAAATTGAAGGGATTGAAGGGATTTATGAGATTGAGCGGACTGATGAGATTGAGGGGATTGTGAGGATTGATGGGATTGGTGGGATTGTGAGGATTGAAAGGTTCAAACTGAATCAGAGCCGATTTACCTGCACAAAATTCATAACTCTTCAAACCCGAAACTCTTCAAACCCGAAACTCTTCAAACCCGAAATAATTTAACGACGGCACGACTTCACGACGGCACGACTTCACGAAGGCACGACTTCACGAACGCACGACTTCACGAATGCCCCACATCACGACCAGGCAAAGGAACGAATGGAAGAATAGCCGAATCGAATTAAATCTATACTTGGAATTTGCGAACCGAAACTCTTCAAACTCTCCTAACCCGAAACTCTTCAAACCCGCAACTCTCCAAATCTTCAAACTCTCCAAACTCTTCAAACTCTTCAAACTCTTCAAACCCGAAACTCTTCAAACCCGAAACAAAAGAATTACAACTTTGTACTCTTTGAATAACCACTGAATGACTATCGCAATAGTTCATTCATGAAAAAATTAAATATAAGCCCCGGAATGAATTTTTCCTTATGTTTGTTGAATAGTTTAAACCTATGAACGCATTTTTTCACCGATTGATTACTTTGCTGAAGTCAAAGAAAGCCGGTCCTTTTATTGATATTGCCTTATTTGTTATCATCACATTTGCAGTGCATAAACTTTGGTGGCAGTATTCAACCTATATCTATGCCATTCCTGCATTTCTGAATATTTCGGGCTGGCTGGCTCACGAAGTTTATGTGGTAAGTGCCTGGATTAATATGCATATACTTTGCATGGATATAAAACTGGCACCGGGCAATACCATGATATTTCTTAAAAACAATTGTTCTATCTATATCAACGAAAGTTGTTCAGGTTTTAAGCAAATGATTCAAATACTTGTGCTTTTTGTTCTTTTTCCCGGTCCGTGGAAACATAAAGTATGGTTTATTCCTGCATGTATGGCAAGTATGTTTCTTGTTAATGTTATCAGGGTTATTGGCTTGTCGTATGCCATGATGTGGATGCCTCTCCAATGGGATTTTATCCACCTGTGGATCATGCGCCCGTTTTATTATGTTGCCATTTTTGCGATGTGGGTTCTGTGGGTGGAGAAGTTTAGAGGGAGAAAGCGAATAGTGCCCTTCGGCTTCGCTCAGGGTGACAAATAGTGAAAAGTGCCCTTCGGCTTCGCTCAGGGTGACAAATAGTGAAAAGTGCCCTTCGGCTTCGCTCAGGGTGACAAATAGTGAAAAGTGAATAACGAATACTGAATAATGAAGTGTGCTGTTAACTTTTCCTCAAAGTGCTGTATTACTGTCTATCTCTAAACTCTGAAATGCGTTAAACGATCAAAAAAAAGCATCACGTGGAATATACAATAAAATTTGTTACTGATATTTCTCCTGAACTGATGCTTGAGTTAGCGGGGAAGGAGCGATTTGTTACTCACGCACACAATCCTTGTATTATTGATATTCTTCATGAAACTTTTGGTTGGAAAGGCGGAGCTTTTCTGGTGCTGGCGAATGATTTGCCAATTGGATACTTTCCATTAATGATTATTAAAGGACGTATAGTTTCGATGCCGCATTTTTCTTTTGGCGGACTTATAACATGCAGACCCGATCGGAAAGAAATCTATTCCGCAATTCTTCCTCAATTAAGTTGCTATTTTTCCGGATCAAATTCAGTTGACACCTCTTATTTACTTCGCGACATAAGTAGGGTAGGAGACTTCGTACAGGAAAACAAAGTAATTTCATGGATTAATATCCGTGATAAAACATTAAAACAGGCAATTCCTGCAACGCAACTTTCAAAAGCGAATAAAGCCATGTCGAATGGCCTCACATGTAAAAGTGGTGGTATCGAATTATTTCCTGATTTCTTTCACGTTTACTCGCGGAATATGCTCCGACTTGGTTCGCCTGTATTACCTAAACGGCTTTTTACCAATATTCTTAATGGATATACAAATGGTTGTGCCAGAGTATTTTGCGTTTATAAAGAAAGAAAACCTGTCGCGGCCTCATTTCTGATGTCGTATTCAGGTTTTTTTGAGAACACCTGGTTTTCGACCCTTAAAAATTATAACCACCTGTTTCCTGCCCAGCTTTTGCATTATGAAATGATAAAATTTTCGATCAGTAATTCCGGGCTTACATATTCCTTCGGACGAAGTACTTCGGGCAGTGGAGTACATGAATTTAAACGCAGATGGCGGACGGAGGAAACTATTATTTATTGGAATTATGATAAACCGGTGAGTATAGATATTCGTAAGGCTGAATTTATGCCGAAGTTATGGAAATTATTGCCCCTTCCTGTAGCAAATATACTCGGGCCTATTGTGGCAAAGAGGATTTATTAGTTAAAAGTTGAGAGTTATGCACAAGTATAGGACAACCGACAAACATCTGAACTATAAATTTTAAGACAAAAACAGAGAATAATGAAAACTTTGATAATAATTACAGTCCTGACATTTATTCTATTCTCATGTAAAGAAAAATCCCCTGAATGTGGAGATCCTATGCCTGTAATTTGCAAACTCATACTTGTTGATAAATCTGACAATTTTTTAGTTGGGACAATTTACCATGAAGATACAATAAAGCTTTTTACGGCAAATCAGACAATTCCATTAGATTTTGGAAGTGGTGCGATATATTTTGATTTTAGTCCATTAATGACACTCAATAATAAGGATATAATGTTGAAGCTTAGTAAAAACGAAATTGACACTTTGTGCCTCTTTATTGGAACTTATACAAACGAATGTTGGACTTCGCAAATTCTTGACACATTGAAATATAACGGACAAGTAATGACTACATTTACAGGCAATACATACAAAATAATCAAATAATATCTGTGCATAATAAAGACTATAAATAATGGCGGGTTACATACATAATTGAGAGTTTTGTCGCCCGCACCAGCATTGGTGTTGGTTTACAGCGGACAACCAAGCAATCCTCCACTATTTATAGCCTAACCGATATCAACAATAGTGGGGTGCAAATTTTTATTTTTGATGTGAGTTATTGTTTAATCTATCAAAACTCATCGTTTTTTTAACATTACTGTTAGCTATCAATTTTCTGCTTGCCGGTATTTTCTGTTCTTTTTCTATCAAAAAACCTGTAAATTATTATACCAACAATTGCTCCCGTAAGATTTGCAACCATATCCTTGAAATCGAAGTTACGCCCGTTATGCATGGTTCGTTGTAAAATTTCCATCAGCACACCATACATAAAAACGCCAACCAACAGCACGTATATCGGTTTCATACGCTCGCGGTTTATTTCATAACTCCAGCAGGCAAGGAATGAAAGTCCAAGATACATACTTATATGAACTACTTTATCGATAGCCGAAAAAACAGTAAAGTGCGGCAAATCACGAGCCGGCATCAGCGAAAGTGCTGCTATTGTTGCCAGATAAAGTGCGGCAATGGTTTTGCGTAACCATATTTGAAAAGAGAATATAAATGAAATCATATGCAAATTTAGGCGTTATTCGGTTATTGATGTATGAAAAAATAAGACTGATCCTTGTTTTAACAATTTTTTGGATTTTCTGTTTCTCCCAACCGAAACTTTAAATCCCCTTCAAATCTCTTTCGCTCCAATAACTTGTAAAAAATCAATCCAGCAATAGCACCTGCCAGATTGGCAAGCATATCCAACAATTCCATACCCCGTCCATTCGACATCAGGCGCTGTAAAACCTCCATCAGTGCTCCCCACATAAACACGCCTGCCAGCAACAGAATTATGGATGGCAAACGCTCTTTACCTCTGAAATCAAGACTCCAGCAGGCAAGGAATCCAAGTCCGAGATACATGCAAATATGGATGTATTTGTCTTCACCCGAAAAAAACGGAACATCTGGAAAATCGGAAGTAGGTAATAGCGAAAGTAATACTAATATTACCAGGTATAAGAAGCTTAAAGTATAACGCAACCAAGGTTTGATGGAAAAGAATAATCGGATCATATGCAAATTTACAACTTTTGCGGTTAATATGGGCTGCAAGTGCGAAGGAATAGTGGGATGTGCTTAGCCGACAGGAAGACAGAGAGATTAAGAAACTGACTGGGAAATTGGGAGACTGGGAGACTGGGAGACTGATAATGAGAGACTTCAACTAAACTCAGGGTTACAAATAGTGAAGCGTGCACTTCGATTGCGCACTCTTTAAGACTTGTTGACGTCGGGGATGATTTCGTTTTGACTTTTTGCCTTTGATGACACCCTCACTTTGCCTTGTTGCCTCCGATTACGATCCCTGTTTGACCTGTTGCCTCCGAACACACTTTTTGGTTAAAGCTCCCTTCGAAGCGGCTCGCAAGTAAAAGAGTGAATAGGTGTACAGTATTGCGAGGCGGGTAGTAAATAAGTTCAATGGTGCAAGTGAGGTTCGCCGTGGCAA
>JBBSDG010000174.1:0-8746 GCA_038249635.1 Bacteroidales bacterium
ATGGTTCGCCGGGTAATGGATACCTGCCACTGTTAATTGATAATCAACAATACTTTGGTTAATTGGCGAATTATTATAAATTTGTTTTTTCAAAATTGAATAACATCTATGGCTAAGCATTCCCGACACCATCACCGCAGTTTCTTTTCAAAGATCAAAAAGTGGATGGGGATTAGCCATAACACTCAAAAAGTGCATCGAAAGCCATTTGAAAAAACTGAAACCGTGGAGAAACCGGAAACTTCAGTTCAACCGCTTGCCATCCCATCCGATGAATTAGCCGGGCAAGCACACACACAACATAGGCAAAGTAGGGAAAGGACTCGCCACCACAGGCAGCAATTGAAGAAAGGATGGATTGAAACGATTAAATCCCGCTTTAACAGGTTATTTGCCGGTAGCCGGAACCCATGGCGCAAAAGCCCGGCTAACAGGTTGATTATACGAATTAAAGAAATGCTGGGGTTGCAAACCGCAGTCCGCCGACTCAGGCCGGAATTATTTTACAAACTGGATAAAGATGGTGAATATAAAGTTATACAGGCAAAACCGGTAACGTCAGCGGGGATAAACGAAGATGGCCCAGCAACCAATGCACTTGCCGGGGAAAGAATTCACCATCACAGGCAAAAACGCTTAATGGGATGGAAGAGCCGCACTCGTCAATTATGGCGAAAATTCAGGCGGTTTTTCAAAATGAAGCAAAAACGAGTAAGATCTCACGCTCATAGTGCAGAGGTAGTTAATACCTATGAGGAAGCAATTACTGCCTTTGCTCAAAACGAACAGGTAAAAAAGCATTATGGCAGACCGAAACATGGTCAGTTAAGCTTTAGTGAACTTATCAGTTCCTGGCAAAGCCTTTCCTTGGTGCTGAAACTGCTGAGTTCAATGGGGCTTTTTATGACGGCTTATGTAATAACCTGGCTTACCTATTCGCTGGCTGTTATGATTACAGCCTCGTTTTACGAAATCTATGGTGTTTTGTATTATTTTGAAGTAATGTGGCCCGAGGGTGCTTTACTCTTGCTGAAAGAGAATGCTGCTATCGCCATTGCGCTTGCCGGCCCATTTATCTCGCTGTTTATGGGGCTGGTTTACTTAGGTATTCTGAAAATGGCGAAAAATATGGGTACCCAGGTAAAGACGCTGGTATTTTGGCTTTTTTTAATTTCGCTGGCACATTTTATGGGCGCATTTGCTGGCGGGGCTATCACCGGGCAGGGATTCGGTTATGTATTGGTATGGTTGAACATGCCTGTCGTTTTGAAGCTTTTGATTTCAATATTAGCTCTGATAGCGATGGCCTGGATTGGCTGGAAGTATGCCCGTATTATCCTCGAAATCCGTCCGATCCGCAAGCATGGTAACAATATACCGCTTATACTTATTAATCGTATGCTGCTGCCCTGCATCCTGGGTACACTGCTATTGATTGTAATTAAACTTCCCAATATAACGCCCCGGCATCCCAATATCTGGGTCTATGATGTTATCATATTAGTAACCGTACTTTTTGCTGTTATTCCACCTGTCTTCAACAGGAAACAGAGGCCGGTACAGCATCTGTCAAAATCAATTATATCACGCGACCGGACAGCAAGAGCAATTTTTGCAATTATTTTATCCGCAACCGTCCTTATTTTATATAGGCTGGGATTAAGCTCAGGCTTATATATTTATATGAAATTTGCTATTCATATCAGTTCGTTTTAAATGTAAAATTCGGTTTCAAAACCATGTTACTTATATTCAGAAGTCAGGCGTTTATAGTATAGCAATGCTAAATTATTCAAACATTTTTCGCAATTCCTATTTTTCAGTAATTGAAAATTGTAAACACGCTGTAGTTATTCCATCTACACAGTTTATCCGGGTTTGTCATCAGCTGAAACATCTTTTCAGCTACATGCCAATTGGGTTTATACAATTAATTTCCGTTCCTGAAAATCCTTTAACAGGGAGCAGTAATTAATATACTAAACGGAAATTAACAGGAAGTAAGATGCATTATCCGGATTTTAGAAATGACGTTCACCAAGACCAGACGGCGACATGAAAAAACTAATGAATGTCATTCAATACTCAGTTACTTCCATACCGTAAAAAGTTTCGCTTCGCAAAAAAGCCGAAAAGAGACTGAAAAGGAAGCTATCAGCACCACCTCCTTCAGTATCCGAAACGCTTAAAATTCTACGTGATCTTGAGGAACATCAGGCACTGATGCTTGAACAGCAAAGTGCAGAGTTGCGCATAATGGATGCAAAAATGAACATTCCGCACGAACTTGAAGTTCAACAGTTAGAACTGGAAATGCAGAACGAAGAACTTATAGCAACCAGGGCAGATCTGGAAGAATCATTGAAATGGTATTTGTTTCTATATGATTTTGCTCCTGAAGGATATTTTACCGTTGATAATTCATACCTGATCAGCGAAATGAGCCTCACCGTAGCCAAACTGTCTGTCAACGAAAGGTCTCTTTTAAAGAAAAGTAATTTCAAAACTTTAATTGCAGTTGAAAGTTGGCCTGTTTTTAATATTTTTTTTGCAAAAAACTTTTTAAGCATGTAGCAAACAAACCTGTAAAGTGAAAGTGATTTTAAAGGATGAGGCTTTTATAAATGTTCATTTCGAGGCAATGGAACACGATGCTGAGTAAAAATGCTTCGTTTTTGCCAGTAATCTCTCAATTTCTGTTTATAAGTAATCAATCAAAATATCGTGCTTAAAGTTTGCTGATAAAAATCTAAAAACTGCTAAAATGACACATATTCCGAAATTTTGCCTGAATGAAACACTCAGATTAATAACATCTCTTCCCCAATGTTTTTTGAATGGTAAATACAAAGTTACTTTTGTTATAAAGTGCAATTAAATATAACCATCCCTTTGTACTGCTGCAAATTCTAACTCGCTTTAAAACTGTTACTATGAAAACCAAGTTTATCTATTTCCTGATTCTGGCAGCATTTTTTGCTTCTTCCTGCGCTAAAAACATTCTGGTAAACTATCAGGCTGAAACTATCAATACCTCGAAAATTGTATTGAAATATAGTAAAACATCCCATAAAACGAAGGTTATGATTAACGATAGCCTTTTGGTTAATGGCCGACAGGTAAAATCAATTACCATCAGCAATGTGCCGGCAGGAAGTTACAAAATAAAGTGTTCATCCAACTCAGGATTGAAAAAAGAACGTTTGTACGTATCTATGGGTGTAAAAATGGATGGAAATGCTAAAACGATTGTCAAACCTATTAATATGCCTGTCCAAAACGGATGGTATTGGATGGGAGTTACTTCGCTGGTTGTATGGCCTTTGGCTTTAATAGCAGGATATACTCTCTGATGGGGTTTGAAGGGTTTGACACTTCGACTTCGCTCAGTGTGACAGGTTTCGGGTTTGAAAGGTTTGAAGAGTGGGAAGAGTTTTGGATTGCAAATACAAGGTAAAGATACAAGATTCGATTCATGCAGTCGTGAAGTCGTGAAGTCATGCAGTCGTGAAGTCGCCCAGTCGTGAACTCGTGAAGTCGTAAACCCGCCCTTAATCTTTAGTGTATCAGCAAATATTTGTATTGAATTTAACGTATTAAAAGTACCCGTAACGATGGAAAAGGAATTTAGGATATTGCTTGTAGAGGATTTTCCTTCGGATGCTTATCTCATTGAGAATCAGATAAAAAAGTTCGGTATCAGGTTTATCAGTCATATTGTTGATACCGATGCGACGTATAGGCTTGCATTAGAAGAGTTTAAACCTGATATTATTCTTTCCGACTACAATCTTCCGGCCTTCGATGGTTTGAAAGCGCTATTGATCAGGCAAGAGCTGGATCCGCTTACTCCCTTTATACTTGTTACAGGCAGCAACAATGAAGAAATTGCGGTTAATTGCATGAAAGCAGGAGCCGATGATTATATTCTGAAAGAAAACCTTACTCGTCTGGGGCCGGCAATTTTGGCCGCAATTGATAACAAAGCCATTGCCCGGTCAAATAAAGATGCCCTGAAGAAACTTCGTATTCTTTCGCGGGCTGTTGAGCAAAATCCTGCACTCATCATTATTACCGCCAAGGATGGTAAAATAGAATATGTTAACCCGAAATTTACTGAAACTACCGGTTACACCCTCGACGAAGTTTTGGGTAAAACCCCAGCTATTCTGAAGTCGGGAAAGCAAAATAATGAATTTTATACACACCTGTGGAATACCATTTTAACAGGTAAAGAATGGAGCTGCGAAATGCAGAATAAAAAGAAAAATGGCGATTTGTACTGGGAAAATGCGCGCATTTCGCCCTTGCTGAATGATGATGGACAGATTACCCATTGTGTTGCCATAAAAGAAGATGTAACCGAAAAACGCCAGATGTTGCAGGATCTTATCGTTGCCAAAGAAAAAGCAGTAGCAAGCGATAAATTAAAATCAGCTTTTATTAACAATATTTCGCACGAAGTACGCACACCACTGAGCGGAATTGTAGGATTCAGCGAAATGATAACTAACGGCAACATTACTCCTGAAACCAGGTTTATGTATAACGATATTATCAAAAAAAGCAGTATCCGTTTGCTGAATACCATTACGGGTTACCTGGATATATCAATGCTCGTTTCAGGCAATATTGAGGCGGTTTGCAACTCATTTGCGGTAAGTAGTTTGCTCCATGAACTCCGGGCCGAATTCGATGATGCCTGCAAGGAAAAGAATATTGAATTATCGGTTCAGCAGCCTGTTTCGTCTGCGGATATTCAATTGAACACGGATAAGGAGCTATTGCATAAAATATGGTTTCACCTGCTCGATAACGCGGTGAAATACACATCGGAAGGCAAAATTTCCTTTGGGTACAGAAAAACGGACGGGAGTCTGGAGTTTTTTGTGAGCGATACCGGAGTTGGAATTTCGAATGATAAAACACGCATGATTTTTGATTCATTTATGCAGGCCGATGCTTCGCATACACGCGAATTTGAGGGAAGTGGTTTGGGCTTATCCATAGCCAACGAACTGGTAAAACTGCTTGGCGGAAATATTTCTGTTGAATCAACTCAAAATACAGGTTCAACCTTTTCGTTTAAATTACCCGGAATTGAAATGCCCGAAACCGGGCAAAAGCTAACTGTTATTCAAGAACTTCCGGAGAAAAATGCCGTCCCTTTGATCCTGGTGGCCGAAGATGATGATTTGAATTATAAATACCTTGATATTATACTTAATAAGTCAGGTTACACGGTGTTAAGAGCCGTGAACGGGCTGGAGGCTGTTAATATATGTAAAAGTAACCGCGAAGTGGATATGGTGCTGATGGACATGAAAATGCCCGTAATGGGAGGCCTTGAAGCAACAACTCTTATAAAAGGTTTTCTGCCGGAAGTGCCGGTTATTGCGGTAACAGCGTATGTTTCGACCAACGACGAAAATGATGCCTACCTGGCCGGTTGCTGCGAATTTCTCTCCAAACCTGTAAACAAAACCAAACTTCTTGCGCTGATTCATAATTACCTGGGGAATTGAAGCGTTTGAAGAGTTTCGGGAATTGAAGGGTTTGAAGGATTTCGGGTTTGAAGAGTTTCATGTTTGAAGGGTCTCGGGTTTGAAGAGTTTTAGTCATTATAAAAAACTCTTCAAACTCTTCAAATATTTCAACCCCTTCAAACTATTCTGCAACCTAACCCATTACATTTACAGTAAAGTAAAAAGTTGTTCCTCTTTCTGATTTTGATTCGGCCCATATCTTTCCGCCATGGCGGTGAATAATGCGCTGTACCGTGGCCAAACCTACTCCTGTTCCCTGAAATTCTGTTTGCTTATGCATTCGCTGGAATGCTCCGAAAAGATTTTTAGCATTTTCCATATCAAATCCCGCTCCGTTGTCGCTTAAATAATAAACTTGCTCCCCTTCAACTACGGTTGCGCCAAATTCAATTTGGGCGAAGGGTTTGTGGCCGGTAAATTTGACGGCATTGTCCAATAAATTAGTAAGCACAATTTCGAGCATGGCCGGATCGCCGGTCACTGAAATATCAGGGTGGATTGTAAACTCAAACTGCCGTTGCGGATTGGCCTCGGTTAACCGGTTTACAATGGTTTGGGCAATGGATGATAAATTTACTTCTTCGTGCTTTATCTCGAAACGGCTCACTCTCGATAGTTTCAGCAAATCATCAATAAGATGTCCCATACGTTGGGCTTCGTCGCGTACCCGTTTCAGATAAATGTGACCCTGGCTGTCGATCTGATCGCCATTATCTTCCAGTAATGCCAGACTCCATCCATCAATTCCGCGAAGTGGAGCGCGAAGGTCGTGCGATACCGAATAACTGAAGGCTTCGAGTTCCTTATTGGCATGTTCCAGTTGTATTGTGCGCTGATTTACACGTTGTTCCAAACCGGAATTCAGTTTTATGATTTCCTGTTCGGCCACTTTGCGATCTGTAATATCAATAGTGAATCCGGCAAGCATGGGCGGTGCATTTTTGCGAAGTATGGGGAACTTAATGGTCATATAATATTTGCCGTTAATGAATTCCTCATATTCTATTTGCTTTCCATTCGTCATTATCTGTTTCTCCATTGCTAAAAGAGGTGTTCCATACTCGGGCGAGAATAATTCATTTAAATCTTTACCAAACATTTCCCTGACAGGCTTGTCCAATAATAGTTCGTAATTCCGGCTCAGATGAATTGCTTTCGAGTTATGATCTTTAAAAAAGATATAGAAAGGGCTATAATCGAGCAGAGACTGAAAAACAAGATCCTTTTCCCGGAGTAGGGCTTCATTCCTGTTTTTCTCAGTAATATCGGTCCAGATGGTAGTAAGGTGATCTTCGCCACGAATGTTAATAACCCGGGAACTGACCCGTACATCTTTGATTTCGTTATTTTTAGTCCGGTGTTTGGTTTCAAATACCTTTGAACCTGCTTGTTTTAAGTCCTGTAGGAACAGCAATAATTTGTCCGGTTTGATCGCCTCTTCAATATCGAAAAGTGTAAGTTTTTTAAATTCTTTACTTGTATAGCCTAGCCCGGTGAAAGCGACTTCATTATATTCCAGTAACTCACCTGTATTAATATCAACCATAACAATGGCATCATTAGCCTGGTTAACAATGGCTGAAAATATTTCCTCGCGTTCGCGGAGTTTTTCCTGCGATTGGTGAACTTCAGTAATATCCCTGGATACACCAAGTACCCCGATCAATTTACCTCCTGAATCGTACATGGGTGTTTTTATGGCATTCAAAAGTCGCTTTTGGCCGGTTGTATGGCTTGTTAACCATTCCTGGTAAATGGCAGAATTTCCGGATGTTAATACGTTCTGATCCTGCTTTTTAAATACTTCCGCTATTTCAGTTATTTTTAAATCGAAATCGGTTTTGCCCAGAATTTCGGACTCGCTGGTTCCCCAGAAATGTTCGTACTTTGGATTGCATAACAGGTATTTGCCATCAGGATCTTTGAGCCATATCAGATCGGGAATGGTTTCGATAAGTGTTCGAAGCCGTTTACGCTCATTTTCAAGGATTATCCCAGCTTCTTTGCGGTGGGTAATATCCTGGTAAATGCCTCTGAGTTTGATGGTTTTGTTGCCACTCATTTCGGGGAATCCTATAGTGCGGATCCACTTTTTTAAGCCTTTGGCACTGGTTATTTCCAGTTCTATATCATAGGGTATGCCTTTTTCAACGGCGGCTTTTACTGCTTTCCTAATCTTAAGCAATGATTCGTCTTTAAAGAAGTTGCTTTCAAAATCAATCCCTTTAATACTTTCTGGTTCTATATCAAAAATCCTGAGCGCTTCGTCAGTCCATGTTCCTTTATTAGTTTTTACATCAAATTCCCATCCTCCAACCTTAGCCATTTCACCGGTAAGGTGAAGCAATTCGTCCTTTAGCAATATCTCTTTCTCGGCTAATTTGCGGGCTGTAATATCACGTGCTATAGATTGTATGGCAGGTTTACCCATAAATGTAACGGGTATTCCAATGGATTCAACATCAATTACATCACCTTTGATATCCATAAATTTGAATTCCTGAAATTCAACAGGTTTGCCGGATAAAAACACCTCTTTAATTCTTTTTCTGGCCTTACTCCTGTAGTCGGGATGCACAAAATCAAATATGGTTTTACCCGGCACCTGATCGAGAGAATCAACTCCGATCAGTTTGCAGGTAGCGGCATTGGCAAACAATACATTTTCGCCATCATGAATAAATACGGCATCGGGCAGCAGGTCAACCATGGAGCGGTATTTTTCTTCACTTTCCTTTAATGCTGTCTCTGCTTTTTTGATGAAGGATATGTCGCGTATCGATTCAATACTTCCAATGCGATTGCCTTTGCTATTATACATGGGTGCACCAATATTCGAAATAAAGGCTCCCTGCCGGTTATATAGCTCCGGTGCAAAAATTTCGGCATAAATCGAATCGCCTTTCCGGTAAAAGTTAGAATACCTGGCCTTAAGTTCATTATCCGGCAATTCAATAAGGTCGAGAAGCTGCATTTGTCTTTTGCCATAAAACGGAATGGTATAGGCATGATCACCCTGTCCGATCATATCAAGCTTGCTTACTCCAGTCATTTCCTCCATGGCCTTGTTCCAGGCTATTACCTTTTTATCGTTGTCAATTACAAAAGTTGCATCAGGCAGAAAGTCGATAATATCCAGAAGCTGCTGTTGCGATTCTTTAAGGGCTTGCTCATCCTGTTTACGTTTGGTAATATCCCTG
>JBBSDG010000175.1:0-8723 GCA_038249635.1 Bacteroidales bacterium
GATATTTATTGATAGCTCTGACGGCAAAAAGGAGAGCGGCGATTTAATTACACCAATGGAAAATAGTTGGATACCGGAAGAGAATATTATTCATCTCGGCAATTTAATCCTTGGTAGCGTTACCCTTTCACCAAATCCAACACAGCTTTTTAAAACGGTTGGCAGTGCCATATATGATCTTTTTGCTGCAAAACTTGTATATGAAACCAACTTGCAAGCTACACAGAAGAGCATCTGATTATTGCAACACCCTTATCGTTTTCAAAAACTTTTTCATATCCATTTTCATTCGTTCCGTCACTTCAAAATCGGTGTACAGGGGATCGCTGTAAAACCTGATAATCGTTTCGTTTGAGTTTATTATTTTCGAAATCAACTCACGCATACTGTCATTGTAAACCATCAGCACATATTCCGATACAAAATCGGCTGTACCATGAGTGAAAAATTTCAGGCTGTCGAATTCAAATGTTTCGTCATCGCACACCATTTTTATCCTGTTGGCATAAATCCAATCGCTGCCCGAATAATTAAACTTAACGAAAGGATAAATTTTTGAATTCTTTATAGATCCGGTAAATGATAGAAACGAATGATTCGTGTAACCTGCCGCAATGTTTCTGTCAGGCTCGAAACGTATCATTTTTTCAACTTTATCCCATTCTGAATGAAACCTTATTAATCCATCCAGGATTGAATCGCCTGTTGCCGGTGGAAATTTTAATACTAGATTTTTCAGGTAACCATTCCAATCGCTGGTTTTAATTACTTGTTCTTTTGGTAAACGCATCACATCTTTAGTGTTCTTCAAGGCATCTGCATCAACCATTAAAGTTGATCCTGTAAAAAGAGGCACCCAATTCTGCGAAATACCACAAAACGAAATACTTACAAAAAGGAGAATAAATAGAATATATTTCATTGGATTGAGATTTTGTTTTCAAATAGTATTAATCACCAACAATTTCTTACAGTTACTATCCTGATCAATTACCGTGCAAATTATTAATAAAATCAGGAAAAAAAATATTATGGTTACTTGCTCAATAAGTTATAGTTTTATACCCGAAAATCAAATTCTATGTCAACCCAATTACTCATCTCAACCATTCTTATTAACCTGGCCCTTCTCTTTTATTCCCTTGGCGTGTGGGCTGAGCGCTTTGCACATTACCTGAAACGTTGGCATGTAGCCGCTTTCTGGACTGGATTTACTTTCGACGTATCGGGTACTTATGCTATGACCAAACTTACTTCCGGATCTTTCAACCCTACAGATCTTCATTCACTTACCGGGCAAATAGCATTATGGCTGATGCTGGCTCATGCTATTTGGGCAACCACTGTGGTAAGAAATGGAAATGAAAAAACCCGAACCGGTTTTCACCGCTACAGCTTACTGGTATGGTTCATCTGGCTGGTTCCATATTTCGGAGGGATGATTATGGGGATGATGCGATAGAACCGGAGTTATAAAGAAATTGTGATGATCGTAACACTAGCTATAAGCAGAAAAGCCATTTCACAAAAAACAGGTACTTCAGAGTTTTATGTCTGAAAATACCTGATTTTTAAATGTTAAAGTTCAGGTTCGTGAAAACCTTCCTGTTTTAACCACCTGGCATGTTATTAAAAGCAATCACCCCAGTTAACGTTACGCATATCGCCTGATTTTTCAAACTCCAGGTGCATTCCGAAGGCTGCTGCAAGCGTACATGGAGTATGTGTATCGCCTGCCAGGTTTGCATAGTCGCGCAGTGACTTCCGGTAATCGGGATGAACGCAATTGTTGATAATGGCTTCCATTTTTGCCTTTGGCGATTTCGACCTCAGGTCGGCAATACCTTGTTCGGTAATAATTACCTGAACGGAATGTTCGCTGTGGTCGGTATGCGAAACCATGGGTACAAAAGCACTGATTTTGCCACCTTTTGCCACCGAAGGGCACGTAAATACCGATATGTATGCATTGCGGGTAAAGTCGCCCGAGCCACCGATTCCATTCATCATTTTGCGACCCATTACATTGGTACTGTTAACATTACCAAATAAATCGACTTCCAGCGCCGTGTTAAGCGAAACGATACCTATCCGGCGGGCGATTTCAGGACTGTTGGAAATTTCCTGTGGCCTGAGAACCATTTTAGTGCGAAAAAAGTTAAGATTATCATAAACCCGTTTAAGCATTTCGGGCGAAACCGTAAGCGAACAACCACTGGCAAATTTTACACGTCCTTCTTCCATAAGCGTAATAACGCTGTCCTGAATTACTTCGGTGTACATTTCGAAATCAGGAATGCCTTTATGCCCGCCAATAGCAGCAAGCACGGCATTTGCAATATTGCCAACACCCGACTGTAAGGGAAGGAACGATGACGGAATCCTGCCATTTTTCAGTTCGGCCGAGAGGAAATCAGCTACATTGTGGCCAATGGTTTCGGTTATCGCATCCGTTTTTGAAAAACCACCTACTTCATCAGGTTGGTTTGTAAGCACTATTCCAACAATTTTTGACGGATCTACTTTTATTATTTCAACGCCAGGTCGGTCGGAGCAGTTGTAAATTGGTATTTCACGACGGTGAGGCGGATCAAGAGGCAGATAAATATCATGTATTCCGCGCAATGCTTTGGGATGATATGAGTTAAGCTCAATCAGGATACGATCGGCAGTTTTGCAAATAGTTGGCGAAATTCCCACACCGGTGGTCAGTACAATTTCACCTTGCTCGGTTACATCGCAGGCTTCGATAATTCCCCAGTTAATTTTTCCCAGAAATCCATAGCGGATATTCTGGCCAAGCATCGAAAGATGTGTATCGAAATAATCGGCTTTCCCCGCATTGATAAGGTTTCGCAGGTCGGCATTCGATTGATAAGGAGTGCGGAATTTTACTGCTTCGGCGCGGGCAAGTGAGCCATCAAGTGAGTCGCCGGTTGAGGCGCCTGTTATTACTCCTATTTTAAAAGGTCTGCCTTCAGCGTGTTCCAGTTTGGCTTTTTCACCAATAGCAACCGGAATTGCTTTTACTGCCCCGGCAGGAGTAAACCCGCTGAAACCAACCACATCATCGTGATTGATATAACTGGCAGCTTCTTCTGCTGAAATAAATCGTAATGCCATAATGAATTGTAATTTAGTAAGATAAGATTATTATTGTTTTAATTTTTCTATTTGTTTTGTTGTTTTGGCTACAGTTTGCTACAATTTAGCATCTTTGCACCGCGTTTGGAAAACGGGTGCAAAAGTACAAATAATTGAAATGCGCCGTTTGAAAGTTTTCTTTATTTATATATGCAAATATCTGCATAACAACACTTTGACATATGGATAACTGGTCGGAATTCAACAATATAGCTTTTGAAGCACTACAGGTAAGCGAGTTACCTGATGGTAAATTTTTGTCAGAAATAAAGCAACGACATATAAGCGATCTACCCAAAGGCGACCTGCTGATCAAAGTTGAATGGTCGGGTTTAAATTATAAAGATGCTCTTTCGGCTTCGGGTCACAAAGGCATAACAAGGCGTTTTCCGCACACGCCAGGTATTGATGCCGCGGGAACAGTTGCAGCTTCAATGAATCCTGAATTTAAAGCGGGCGAAAATGTAATAGTTACAGGATATGATCTGGGCATGAATACCAGCGGTGGTTTCGCAGGCTATATCCGGGTTCCGTCATCGTGGGTCGTAAAATTACCCTCCGGCTTTAGCCTTAAGGAAAGTATGATTATTGGTACATCAGGTTTTACAGCAGCAAGTGCCATTTTCGAATTTATAAATCATGGCATTGTACCCGAATTGGGGAAAGTTTTGGTAAGCGGAGCATCAGGTGCCGTAGGATCAATGGCCATTGCCATGCTTGCCCGCAACGGGTATAAGGTTATAGCTTCGTCAGGGAAGCCTGAATTGTCCGAAACGCTTATTCGCCTGGGAGCTTCGGAAATTATTGACAGGCAGTCGCTCGACGATAAATCAGGCAAAGGATTGTTGCCTGGGCGATGGATTGCGGCTCTTGATACAGTAGGCGGGAATACGCTTTCAACTATTTTACGATCAACAGTTGAGCGCGGAATTGTTTGCAACTGCGGAATGATTGCCTCGCCTACACTGGATGTTCCTGTATTTCCGTTTATACTTCGGGCAGTGAGGTTGATTGGTATTGCCTCGGCCGAAACCCCAATGGATCGCCGTCTTAATATCTGGAAACTGATCTCGGATAAACTGCTGCCCGAAAACATGGAAAGTATGTGCCGCGTGATTGGACTTAGCGAGGTGCAGCATGAGCTGAATCTTATGCTGGCTGGCAAACAATCAGGCAAAGTAATAGTAAAACTTTAATGTGTATTCAGAACAAAATTAGCGAAAACTGAATCCAATTTATTGGTCGGCTTCCAAGGGAGTAGTAAAACAGAATGTTGATCCTACGCCAGGTTCGCTTTCCACCCAAATGGTACCGCCAAGCATTTCCACATAAGCCTTGCTTATGGATAACCCTAAACCAGAGCCTTCATATATTTTCGATAAGGAATTATCCGCCTGGGTAAAACGGCCGAAAATAGAATGTTGCTTGTCCATTTCAATGCCTATGCCTGTATCTTTTACGGTGAACTCAATAAAGTCGCCTTTTTGCGAATAGCCAATTTCGATAGTGCCTTTTTTGGTGTATTTAATGGCATTTTTCAGAAGTTGCATAAAAATAGTATCCAGTTTTTCGCGATCAGTTCGTATATGTATGCCTTCTGTTTCAGGCGCATTATTAAGGGTTAGATGTATTCCCTTTTTGTCGGCTTCGGGTTTAAAAATAGCATATATACTTTCTAATTGTCTGTCAATATCCAACAACGACAAGTTTATTTCCGTTTGTCCGGATTCAATGCGTGAAATTTCGATCAGGTCGTTAATGGTGTTGAGCATGCGTGCGCTGCTTTTCTCAATAATTGCAATATATTCCTGCATTTGCTCATTCGATAGTGAAGCTGTTTTAAGCATTTCGGCGAAACCGAGTATTCCGTGCATTGGCGTTCGGATTTCGTGGGCTATATTCGACAGGAATGCAGATTTCAATTTATCGCTTTCTTCCGCTTTCTGCTTGGCAAGTTCGAGTGTTTTCCGCTGCTTGAAATAATCTTCGAACAATATGCCTATATAGCTGAATTCGCCAGCTGATTGCTGAAGCTTTTGGATAGACAAATCGTTTTCCGACTCCAGTATATGGGTGATCAAATTGAGCGGCTTATATATCCACAGCCGGGCATAAACGACATATACAACCATCCCCAGCATAAATGAAATTACCGTGATAAACAGCAGCGATTTTGATGTTCTGAAATTCAGATTGAAATCCCGGCTGAAAACAATGTGCTTTACAGTTTTATTATCTGCGTCAGTCAGATTTTTCGAAGCCGAGACAATGCTGTTGTCAATGCCTTTTTTTTGATCTGTCAATTGCTGAAAGTCAACCCGTGAACTGGTTATTTTACTCAGCTTGGTATTAAACGACTGATCCCATAGCCTTACCAGGAATGCATAACCATATGGTTCGGTTTTATTATGAAATCGGTCGAAGGTAGGATGAATAGAAGCAGCACATACTTCGACCAGCCCCTCGGTAGTAACCAGGAAGAAGTTAGAATACCGGTTTTTCAGCATTTCAGTAACGGCTGCTGTTGGAATAAACCTGCGGGATAATATTTTTGCCGACGATGCCTCACTGATGATGTTAAACGCTGTATCGTAAACGCAGATATAATCGATTTTAAGACTTTTTATGGCACCAAAAATATGTTCATTATACCATTTGGGACTTCTGCTCCTGGTGAATTCAATCAGTTCGTCGGAACTCGTAAAGTCGTTAGCAGCAATGCGCATGGATTCGGAGTTGAGATCGAGCAATGATTCAACCTCATTATAAAATTGTGTTTGAGCTGCATCGTGAACCTGCTTTTCAGTAACAAGGGTGTAAAAGTATAAGGATACAAATAGCAGCAGTAATATGATAGCTGATATGGACAGCAAAAAAATTACCCGCTCGTATATGGTATTGAGTTTTATCATTGCAACAATTGTTTATAAGTGTTGAGCTATGCCACTTTATAACGCATAAGCGCCTGATTTATTGATTAGGTTTCAACTGCACTAAATAGTACCAGTAAAACAAAGATAAGTAATGTAATTATATTTGAGCGAAAAAATACGGCTTCGGGTTATTTTATTTGAATAACCCCAATTATTCCTTTAAAGCCAGGAACTCATGTGACCGGCATATTTTTTTCTGGATTTTTTCAACTTTACATTTTATTATTCTTTTCTCATGGCATCAACCAGGTTTTTTCGGAGGGCTGATTTAACAGGAAAGTAAATCCAAGCCAACCCGTTTATTAGTATCAAAAGTATAAGTATAACTATAAATGATCCAGGAAATTGATATGCCGGCGATATGAATGATGGTAAAATTCCTGCTAAGGCGGCAATTACACCAATGCCGGTGCCCGCCAAAAGGATAAACAGGTTTTCGGCAACGATGAGTTTTAAAATATAGCTGTGCTTAAAACCAATGGCCTGATAAAGTGCGATTTCGCTTTTCCGTTCCGTTAGATTCCGAAGCAATACTATTCCCAGACCAATGGTGCCAATAATTACCCCTAACCCGCTCAGCAGCATAAACACTGAGAGGTATGTGTTTTCAACCGAGTTGAATTGTGCGAGACGTTCCGATGCGGGTGTTACCACCACACCATAATCCTGGAAAAGGTATTCCAGCCGGTTTGAAATTTTGGATCGCTCAGCAAAAACTCCATCAATCAACATCACTCTTGATCCGCCAACCGATGGGAAATATTGCCTGAATAGCTCAGCCGAAACCAGTATATTTCCCTGGAATATGGAATTACCCAGTCCGCCCATAATTTTCACTTTTAAGATTTTGCCGTTTTCGTCGCTATACAATAAAGTGTCGCCAATATTTTTACGCAAACCCCACTGAATCACTGTTTGATCGGCAAAAGCGGGAATAATTCCCGGCGCCAGCGCGTTATTTAAGGTCAGCCACGGACGTTGACTATTTACACCCTGATCAAGTTTTAAAAAGCTGAATGATTGTTTCTGGTCGAAATAAACAGGGTTTATGCCTAACATAGCTGGTTGTGAAACCTGGTTTAAGTTCAGGCAACTGGCATCATTACCATCGAGACGAAGCATTTGTAAGAACCTAACATTTTTAAGTGACGATTCTTCATCAAGCCCGTATTTTGATTTGCCTTCCGGCGAATTCAGATCATACAGAACGGGAACAGTTGATTCAGCCCAGAAAAGGAATCCACCGGTACCGGATTGAGGGTTATTTTCGACACCATAAAATGTTTTACGGTTGGCACCGGTAATAATTACTGAAAATGTTCCTATAGCAAGCAGGGCAATAGCCGAAATGGTTCGCCGCTTTTTAAGGCTTACATTGCGCAGTATCATGGTAAAAAATCCGCGACGAAAATCCGAAGCTTTTGAGGATGCCCGAAAAAGTATAAAATACAAAAGTGCAAAGCCAGCAGTCAGAATCAAGCCTCCTGCCGAAAGAAATATTTCCGAAACATCGGATTGTGAAGAACGGAATGAATATGAAATTAATCCGGCAGCTACTATAAAGAGAAGGATTGCAGTTACCAGGATGATTTTTTGTTGCCGGTGATTTATTTCCCGGGAAGAAATATCCTCTCCTTTAACAAGGTTCGATAAGGGCTTGCGCAGATTTCGCTTAAGAACAAAAAGCAGGGTTAGCAATGCCGTTGCAGAACCTGCAACGAATCCTATGATCAGAGTTCCCGGCACAAGCCGCATCTGCAACATCGAAGTTCGTACTGCATCCTGCCAAAGTGTATTCAGTCCAAGTAACAGAAGCTTGTTGTAAAATATTCCACCAATAACACCGAAAATACTTCCAGCAACTACCACTAACAAGGATTCGAGAAACAAAATCCGGATAATTTGCTTTTTACGAAAACCCAACGCGGCCATTATTGCTGTTTCAGCCATTCGTTTCTGTGCATGAAGCGAAAATAACAACCCGATGAGAAGCAGTGCTGCCACAATAATGAAAAAACTAAGGCTCAGAAAAAGTCCGCCAAAATCGGTTGAATTGGCTGCTGCCGATTTGCCTTCGTTGTAAACATCCCGTATTTGCAAACCATTTTCAGCCGGTACAAGTTGGCTCATTACTTTATTTTTCAGGATATCAAGCGCACTGCTGTCAGTTGCAAAGCGAAAAGCAGTAGCATGCCCGAACGCATTATCCCAGAGTTTTTCACCGGCGGCAATCGAAATAAACGCTTTTGGAGTTCCGCGGTAATCGTTCCAGTATTTTTCGTCTTTATCCCTGATTTTATCTAGGTTTACGGGCGCTCCCGTTTCCCAGTCGCGGCAGTTTCCTGCATCCGACATGCCGGGGAAATCGGGCATCAGTGTACGGTCGAACAAGGGATTTGTTATTGGCAAAATGGTTTTAACATAAAAACGGGCGCTGTCTTCTGTTAGTTTGCGTAAAGCACCCATTTTGAAGTACCGCAATTGAAGCGAATCACCAATCTTTACACCCAGGTCCGAGGCAAGCCAATCGCTGATAATAATCTCTTGTTCTGATATTTGCCTGCCCGATAAATCACGAGCCGTCACAAACGAATATGGAGTTGATTTACTTTTTGTTGAAACTGCGTTTATAAGGTAAGTGAAAAC
>JBBSDG010000176.1:0-8711 GCA_038249635.1 Bacteroidales bacterium
CGACACCTGCCATTGTAAATAATTCGATGCTTATGCGTACAAGTAAATTTTTGTATTGTTTTAAAAAGCATTAGTCGTCAAATCTGATCAAGACTATGGAGTAAACCTTTGTTTGTAAGATATAAGAAACATATTATACTTAGTGTGGGATAAAATTACGCATTAAAAAAAGACCCAAGTCTCAAATCACAAAACTCAAGAACCAAGACCTGCTCTTAATCCCCGCTTGGAATTTGGAATTTTAGATTTAATGAATGTGGAAATTTATCCCGTTTTAAGTATAAATACCAGGATTTCAGATGAGTTCTGGATCGCTCGTCGGATACCACACTTTTGATACTTAAAATGCAACAGAATAACAATAACGAAGTTTTCTATTACGGTAAGCCAGGTAAAGAACCGGAACCAATTCCGCTCAGGGCTGGCAACTTATCTCATACTTACCAGTCAGGTAACCTGCGTTACATCAAACTGGGTAAATGCGAAATTCTACGTATGATTCACCCGGCTGTGCGCGATCACAACTGGGGGACGCTTCCCTATACCATTCAGGATGAAACGATTAAAACCGGGTCTGATTCCTTCAAAATATCGTACACTGCCGTTTACGGAACACCGGCGGTTTTTAAGGCGAAATACCAGGTTATCGGCACTCCGAACGGCTCGGTTTCCTTCAGGATGAAAGGCGAAGTAATGGAAACTTTCCGTACTAACCGTATTGGCATTTGTGTACTGCACCCGATAGAAACCTGCCAGGGAATGACCTGCTCGGTTATATCCCCTGAAGGCTCACAATATTCAACTGTTTTTCCTTCGGACATTGCTGCACATCAGCCATTTAAAAATATACGGCAAATGCACTGGAACATCAAAGGTATAATTTCCGGAACTCTGGCTTTCGAAGGAGATATATTTGAAACCGAAGACCAGCGTAACTGGACCGATGCTTCTTTTAAAACCTATTCGCGTCCACTGGAATTGCCTTTCCCTTACCTCGTTAAAAAGGGAGAGTTGATAAATCAGAAAATTACACTCCGCTTTTCAGGATTTTCAAATGAATGCCTGCCGCAGGACGAGGGTCTGGCATTTCAGTTCTCCTCCATCTTGATGGATATGCCCCGGATCGGAATCACAAAATCCGGCAAAAAAGAATCATTGGACAAATATGAAATTGAAACACTAAAAAGCATATCATTCAATCATTATCGTGTTGAAGTTAAATTCGACAATCCGGATTGGATTCACAATCTCAATAAAGCGCTGAAGGAAACAGAAATACTCGGTTATAAAATAGAATTGGTTTTGTTTTTAACCGAAATCGCTTCCATCGAAATCAACAACCTGATTGAAGTTCTGAAGCCATTTGAACGGTTGATCAGTTCTATTCTCATTCTGGAAACTAAGACAAGGATGACAAACAGAGTTCAATTTGATTCGGTTTACAAAAGCCTGAAACCACATTTTACCCTTGTAAAAATCGGTGCCGGAACCGACGCCAATTTTGCCGAATTAAATCGTTCGGACCTTAAAGGCAACTTTGATTTTGTGTCATTTTCAATCTGCCCGCAAGTTCATGCTTTCGATAACCTGAGCCTAATAGAAAATATCGCTGCCCAGAAATATGCAGTTATATCCTGCCGCCACAAATTTAAAAATGCACCCGTTCATGTATCGCCGCTTACCCTGCGTCAAAGGTTTAACGCTGTTGCAACTTCGTCAGAAAGTGAAAACAAACCAGCCGAAATGCCATCGTGCATTGATTACAGGCAGCCTTCGCTTTTTACTGCCGCGTGGACGCTGGGAAGCATTAAAGCCTTGACGGAGGCCGGCGCAGCATCGGTTACCTATTACGAAACCGTTGGAGAAACAGGAATATTACAAGGTTCCGAACCGACAGATTTCCCGGAAGTTTTTCATTCAAAACCAGGAATGATATTTCCCGTTTGGTATATCTTCTCAAGGATTTTGAAGAAAGATAAAATGTCGTTGCAAACGGTAAGTAGCCAACCTCTGATATTTGATGGAATTGCATTGCATGATTCAACCGGTACAGAAATAATCCTCGCTAATTTTACCACGACCGAAATATCAGTGCTGGTCCCGGGTCTTTCGCAGGAGTACCTTATTGCAAAAATGGATGAGACTAATTTTGAAGCCTTAACTTCACACGTTACTAATCTGGATAGCCTAATGGTAAAATCATCATCAAAGACGATCGGTTTGCTACCACTCGGAATTGCCTTTATCAAATTCTGAAATAAGATAAATTAAGTATGAGTTCACTCCGCAAAGTCGCAATCTATTGAAATTCATACTTTTAACATTACCCATAAAAGGAGATACATTCAAAACAAATAAATTGGTCTAAGATACCTATAGTGGATTTAGGGGGGGAAAGACTTATCGGATTAAGCTTAAAAATTCAATTAGCAACAAAAGACATTTATTTATGAAGTCAATTACGCTTTCTCTGGTTATTTTTTTTGCGTTTATCGTATGTTATGGTCAGAAGACAACTCCGAAAAAGCAGGAAGTTGAATATATCAATTCGTATATAGGTACTGCCGAAAGTGGTGCCGGCGGACTGATTCCAGGTGTCGGTCCACCCTTTGCCATGATTGGTTTTTCGGCGCAAACCTGCGAAAACATGATCAGCCGTATGCCATACTTTTACGAAGATTCAACCATACTGGGGTTTATTGCAACGCATCAGCCTACGGTCTGGATGGGCGATTACGGCTATGTTTCGGTAATGCCCGGAATTGGAGATATGAAAGTGCTTCCCGATGAGCGCAAACTGGGTTTTAGTCACAAAGACGAATTTGTTAGCCCGTATTTATATTCAGTAAAAATGAACGCCGGGAATAAGGCTTCCATTAAAGCTGAGATGGCAGCAACAGGGCGATGCGGTATTTTAAAGTTCACATTTCCTGCAAGCAGCCAGTCGCATCTGGTAATTCAGGCATTGAATATTGATGATAGCAATGAACCAGACTGGTCAAAAAACCTAAATTCGAAAATAAACCGCATTAAAACTATCAAAGCTTTTATACGAATTAATAAAGACAAAAACGAAATTACAGGCTACAATCCTGACCGTCAGTCGCTGGACCTGGGACCTGAACTTAAAAATTTTAAAGGGTATTTTATCATCCTGATTGATAAGCCTTTCACGACTTTTGGGATATGGAACAATGATTCAATAATGCCTGGTTTATCAGAATCTTTTGGCAAAAAAAGATTAGGCGCGTATATCTGTTTTGCAACTGTAAAAAATGAAATTGTAAAGGTAAAAATTGCAACTTCATTTGTAAGTCTTGACCAGGCAAGGGAAAACCTGAACCAGGAGATTCCGGATTGGGATTTCGAAAGAATTTCCTTTCAAACCCGGGATACCTGGCAAAATGAAATGGAAAAAATTAAAATCGAGGGTGTTACGGAAGAACAGAAGTCTGTTTTCTACACCTCATTTTATCATTGTCTTTTGTTTCCGCGTGAGTTTTCCGAATACGGGAAATACTACAGCGCTTTTGATGATAAAATTCATTCAGGTGTGTCATACAATGACTATTCTCTCTGGGATACATTCAGGGCATTGCATCCTTTCCTTATTCTTGCCGAACCAGGAAGGGTGAACGATATGATAACTTCCATGCTTCAGATGTACAAGGAAGGCGGCTGGTTGCCCATGTGGCCAAACCCGGCCGAAACGAATATCATGATTGGAACACATGCCGACGCCGTAATCGCCGATGCATATGTGAAAGGTCTGCGGAACTATGATATAAATCTTGCTTACGAAGCCATGCGGAAAGATGCGATGATGACAACGGAATGCGATGCTACTTCCAATAAAATGTACGACCGCCAGGAGTGGAGCTGTTACGAGGGAAAGGCAGGACTTCCCTTTTATCATTCCATTGGTTATGTTCCGTCCGATTTTAAGAGCGAATCGGTTTCCCGAACCATTGAATATGGAATTGATGACTTTTGCACGGCTCAGTTGGCTAAATCATTGGGTAAAACCGAAGACTATAAAAAACTCATACAATGGTCCGGAAATTATAAAAATCTCTACAACCGTGAAACAGGTTTTCTGTCCCCGCGTTTTTATAATGGAAACTGGGATACCAATACTACCGAGGGATACACCGAAGGAAGTCCGTGGACTTATTTATTCGGGGCAATGCACGACATACCGGGTACCATCGAATTGATGGGCGGGAATGAGAAATTCGCATCAAAACTGGATCAGAATTTTTCAGAAGGCCATTATAAACACGATAATGAGCCAGGCCATCACTATATTTATCTTTATAATTACTGCGGTCAGCCATGGAAAACGCAGGAGCTTGCCCGTAAGCATACTGCCGTCAATTACAAAAACAAACCTGACGGCATCAATGGTAACGACGATTGCGGGCAAATGTCGGCGTGGTATATTTTCAGCGTCATGGGCTTCTATCCGGTTACACCGGCATCGGGCATTTACAGCATTGGTGCGCCTCAGTTCCCCCGTTTGGTATTCACCATGATTGCCAATGGCAAACCGCATACCTTCGAAATTCTGGCTAATAATATCTCTGCTGAGAATATGTACATTCAGAAAGTAACTTTAGATTCGGTACCCATCAATAGCCCATTTATAACGCATCAACAAATAATGAACGGGAGCAAATTGATTTTTGAGATGGGTCCAAAACCAAATTATAACTTTAAATAGAAAAATGACTTTTACTGCTTTTAACTTAAAATAAATCTATATAGCCTGCGAGGAAAACAAGAAATTGTTTTTTAATACTAATGTTGGTTACAGGTCTGATAATAGCTTGTAACCCTAAAAATAGCAATCAAAATACAGCTAAATTACCCGATTCGATTCGTATTCAAAATATGTTAGATGCAAAATGGGGATTGTTTCTGCATTTCTCCCTGGGGACCTTTTCGAACCAGGAATGGACGAAAGGTGTTACAGACCCTGCATTTTTCAACCCTGCAAAAATTAATACCGACCAATGGTGCCAGGTTGCCAAAGATGTAGGCATGGGTTATATAATACTGGTTGCCAAACATCACGATGGCTTCTGCTTATGGGATACCAAAACAACGGAGTTTAAATCGACCAACAGCCCGCTTAAAAAAGATGTAATCGCTGAATTGCGAAAGTCGTGTGATAAGTACGGTTTGAAATTGTGTTTATATTATTCGGAAGCCGACTGGACCTGGCCCGGATTTAAAAATGCTGCAATGAAAAAAGCGCAACTTACTGAGCTGATGTCTCAGTATGGCGAAATATCTCTTATTTGGCTTGATGTCGCCCAATGGGATGGCGGTCTTGATCACCGGGAAACAGAAGCGTTGATACGAAAATACCAACCCAATTGTTTTATCGGGGTTAATCATGGTAGGCCGGTTGGCAGCCTGCAATCGCGCGAAATGGGTGCTCCGGTTCCTATGGTAAAGGCACAAACAACATTGCTTTCCGATAAAGTTGTGGATAGTCTGGTAGCTTTGAATGGAAAATTTGTGATGGATCTGAATTGGGTTGAAGCTTCGAAAATTGAAAAGCAGTTGTATGATCATTATCCCAATTATCTGCTGGCCGAAAGCGCCATTTGTATCAACCAGAAAGACGGCAAATGGTATTGGTTTTATAATACTGAAACGGCAGATAACGCAATTCCTGCAAAGCAGATTTACGATATTTATAAACAAGCTGTAGCCAACAAAGTGCTTTTCTCATTGGCTTTAGGACCTGACCGAAATGGTGAACTGCGCCCGGTTGATGTGCAGCGATTACGAGAAGCTGGGGAATTGATCAAAGCAAACAACGTGAAATAGATTGAATCCTAATCCGACTTAGTCTGGTCGGTAATTTATAATTTGACAAATTCTGAAGATTTTATAATACTAACAAACTCGATTTCCATTGAATTGAATAGCACGATTATGCTTTCGTAAATATCGGAAAAATAACCTCTTAAGCCGGTTTACGCAAACTCTGCCAAGAAAGAAATATCCTGATAAATCGACAAATAACTACTCTATGAAAAACAAAATCACTCAATACTTAAGTAACGAGTATAGTCACTTTGCAAATTTGAATCATGATTGCCGGAAATTAGTAATATCGAACTTTACCTACAGTTTTGTTTTCCTGATTTTACCGATAATAGCCAATTACTTTATCTTTAAGGAATATGAAGGCCTGAAGCCAACCGAGGTTATAAAATATTCTGTTTCTTATTTTATCGGATATTTTATGATAATCCCTGTAGGCTTTGCGCTTAATGGGTATTTACTCCGTTATTTAAGGATAAATTACCTTTACATTTTTGGTATGCTGGCCGAAATATTTGTAATTATACCTTTGTCATTTTTACACATTCAAGGTATGGTTCAGTTATTCTGTGTTGGTTGCATAATGGGTATTTCAAGCGGATTATTCTGGTCGAACCGTCATTACATGTCATTTTTTGTAACCGATAATCTGAACAGGAACTATGTATTCGGACTGGAAAATACGCTGATGACTTTTGGCGGATTTGTATCGCCATTGGTATTTGGGTTCTTAACCGGTGTGAGTGGTTTTACGCTTACAAACCTCATTCCGGGTTTACCTGTCGAGGCAGGAAGAATATTTCTTGCGCTGTTTCTCATCACTCTTATAGTAATTGCAAGTCTTAACATACTTAAAGGGAAATTTCATAATCCCGAGATAAAGCCGTTTCTGTTTTTCAGCTTTTGTAAAATATGGAACAAACAGCGTTTGATGAATGTGCTGGAAGGTTTTTCGTATGGCCCACTGATTGTAATGCCCTCATTAATATTTCTTTATATTTTCAAAGACGGAGGCAGCCTGGGTTTGGTTGAATCTGTAGGCATTTTGATAGCACTTATTCCTGTATATTTCCTGGCACGCTACACACGTCCCCGTCACCGGTTATTTATTCTTATGGCATCCGGAATTATTCTGATTTTGGCTGCTATCATCCTGGCCATATTTTTCAATAAGCCTGCCGGTATCATATTTGCCTTTTGTTCAAAAATCGTTTTCAGCATTTTACTCATGCCGTTCCTTGCTATCCGGATGCGGTCGATGAATCTTGCCACGCCAATTGATAAAAAAGAAGAATACTCATACTTTGTAGATATTGAGCTCTTTATGAGCCTTGGACGAATTATCGGGCTTGGAGTGTTCCTGTTTGCTTATTATTATGCATCGCAGATTCTGGCATTGAAATATGGATTCCTGATTATCGGCATAATTCCTTTAATTGCATCGTTCATTGCAAGCACTATTAACCAGGAAGATCCTGTAAAAATAGATGTGCCGGTATTTGACTCTTTAATTGGAAATGTTGTGAATCATGAAGATTCTCAAAAAAAGAAAGCACCGGTGGAGCTATAATCAAGGTAAAATCCGGATAACAAAAAGATACTATGAAAATCAATGGAATTGTACCGGCACCCATCCTGTTAGCCTGCCTAATATTGGGTTTGGCTTCCTGTTCGGATAGCTCCACAAAAAAGAACAGCACTGCAGAAGGAGAGAAGAAAATTTCCTTTCCCAACGACTTTTTAATCGGAGTTTCTTCTTCAGCCTACCAGATTGAAGGAGCTTATAACGTGGATGGCAAAGGCGAATCAAACTGGGATAAATTCTCCAACACTCCCGGAAAAGTCAGGATAAGTGGAAATATTGCAGCAGATCATTATAACCTTTATAAAAGTGACGTGCTGCTTCTTAAAAAACTGGGCGTAAAATCTTATAGGTTTTCGATTTCATGGTCGCGCATTTACCCCGATGGCACGGGCAAAATAAACCCAAAGGGTCTGGCTTTTTACAAGGACCTTGTGAAATTGCTGAAAGCGAACGGCATTGAGTCCATCGTTACTTTATTTCATTGGGATTTGCCCCAGAAACTTGAAGATAAAGGCGGCTGGGCAAACCGCGAGACTGCCGTTGCGTTCGACAATTATGCGGCAACCATGTTTAAGGAACTTGGCAGCGATGTTACCTGGTGGACAACCTTTAACGAACCCTGGGTTACCAGTTTTATGGGCTATTGGCTTGGCAAGTACGCTCCCGGCATTCAGGACCTGCCGACTGCCTTGCAATGCACGCACCATATTTTATTGGCACATGGTATGGCTGTAAAAACACTCCGAAGTATTAATCCCAAGGCTAAAATCGGCATTACGCTGGATTTGCAGATGGCAGTGCCCGCTGATCCTCAAAATCCTGAAGATCTCCAGGCAGCTCAAGTTGTCAATAATTCACACCATGCCTGGTTTGCCGACCCTATCTTTTTTGGAAAATATCCACAAGATATTGTAGATTTGTATAAAAAGGAAAAAGTAAAATTACCTGATATTCTGCCTGGGGATATGGAAATTATCCGGCAACCAATTGATTACCTTGGACTCAATTTTTACAATACCGAAACCTTTAAGATGGCCGCTGACAAAGGCTGGTGGCCATATAAAGTTGAGAGTGTTTCAACAGATAAAAGACTCTACAAGGACAATTCTATCGATGCTTCAGGGCTATTAACTCTTTTGCATTATCTGGATAATAAATATAATAAAACAAAAATACTGATCACCGAAAACGGCTGTTCCAACGATGATTATGTAAATCACAAAGGCGAAGTGAATGATGAAATCCGGATAGAATATATTTATAAACATCTGGAAATGTGTCGAAA
>JBBSDG010000177.1:0-8701 GCA_038249635.1 Bacteroidales bacterium
AACTTTCAGCGGCCCGTATCTGGAACTTATCGAAGAATTTACATTGGAGGAAATGCTCACTTTTCACAGCCATTTCCGTAAATTCAGGAATAGTATGGACGTAAACGCTGTGATGGAAGCCACCGGACTTATCCGCAACCGCAACAAACCAATAAAGTATTTTTCGTCAGGAATGAAACAACGAGTCAGGCTGGCAATTGCCTTGCTCACCGAATCGGAAGTTGTTTTGCTCGATGAGCCTGCTGCCAACCTCGACCGCAAAGCCATTGAATGGTACCGGAACCTGGTGGCTGAAAATCATAAAGACCGGATCATTATTGTTTGTTCCAACTCCCAGAGTGAAGAACACGATTTCTGTACACAATCCATTGTGATTGATGATTATAAAAGAACGGGTAAATAGGAATAAGTTTCAGGGTTTCAGCGATACAGAGCTACAGGAATCTGAGCGGAGCCGAAGGAAAGTGTTTCAGGGTTATATTCTTTAACAAACATTCCCGTCTCTCAGTCTCCTAGTCTCTCAGTTTCACCCCATCTCCTTGTCCCCTTGTCTCCCCTTCTCTCCTTGTCCCCTTGTCTCCCCTTCTCCCCATCCCCCCTTCCCGGCCCATATATTTTCAAATAAGCTCCTGACTTAAGTATTGGATTATCAGGAAAAAGTGTACTTTTGCAGCCATTTTACACGACATCAATTACATTCTAATACCAGATTATGGCAACAACTTCTGAATTCCGCAATGGACTTTGCATCGAATTCAACAACGACCTCTATAAAATTGTAGAGTTTCAGCATGTTAAACCAGGCAAAGGCCCTGCATTTGTGCGTACGAAGCTCAAAAACCTTAAAACAGGTAAAGTAATCCCCAATACTTTTACCGCCGGTGCTCCTATTGATGTTGCCCGCGTTGAACGCCGTGCCTACCAGTTTCTTTACAAGGACGATAATGGCTACAATTTCATGAACAATGAAACTTTCGACCAGATTTCGATTGAAGAAGAAATGGTTGAGAATTACCAGTTTATGAAAGAAGGTCAAGGCGTTGAAATTATGGTTCATGCTGATACCGAAACGCCATTAACCTGCGAACTTCCGGCTTTTGTGGAGCTTGAAGTTACCTATACCGAACCAGGTTTCCGCGGAGATACTGCATCGAATACGTTGAAAAAAGCTACTCTCGAAACAGGAGCCATCGTTCAGGTTCCTTTATTTATTGACGAAGGCACAAAAATACGCATCGACACGCGTAACGGCAGTTATTTTGAACGGGTAAAATAAGTCTATAAAACAAATACTGCCCGCAAAACTTTTTCACAACTTCAGAATGAAATTTACTTCGCCATTAACACTTCGGGAGGTTGCTGAATATATCGGTGCAACTTATTGTGGCAAAGCCAATTTCCCGGTTTCAGGAATCAACGAGATACATATGGTTTCGTCAGGCGATCTCACCTTTGTCGATCACCCGAAATACTATACCAAAGCTCTTACATCGCAAGCCAGTATTATATTAATTAATAAGGAAGTTGAATGCCCCGAAGGTAAAGCACTTCTTTTTCACGACGACCCTTTTGCAGCTTATATTATGCTGGTGCGCAGGTTCATGCCTTTTGTTGCATCATCAGCGGCAATCAGCAACACTGCGGTTATCGGCGAAGGTACAGTAATTCAACCAGGAGCTTTTGTCGGCAATCATGTGCAAATTGGTAAAAACTGTATTATTCATTCTAATGTAAGCATTTACGATCATACCGTTATAGGTGATAATGTGGTGATACATGCCAACAGCGTGTTGGGTGCCGATGCGTATTACTTTCAGCATAAGCCCGAAGGATACCGAAAATTTGAATCGTGCGGTAAGGTGGTTATCAGCAATAATGTTGAAATCGGTGCACTCTGCTCTATCGACAGGGGCGTATCGGGCGATACCTTTGTGGGAATAGGCACCAAATTCGATAACCACGTGCAGGTGGGACATGACACAAAAATAGGCGCAAACTGCCTTATTGGAGCTCATACCGCCATCGCCGGTGTTACGGTAATAGAGGATGATGTGCTGATTTGGGCAAAAGTGGCCATCAATAAGAATCTCGTGATTGGTAAAGGTGCGGTTGTACTTGCTACATCAGCAGTAGATAAATCATTGCCCGCAGGCGGAACTTATTTTGGAATACCAGCAGTAGAAGCACGAACCAGGTGGAAAGAACTCGCTATGCTCCGCAAACTGCCTGATTTATACCATAAACTCAAATAAAAGCCGAAATTTCCTTCCTGCCAAAATTGCCTCCTGAAAAGCAAGAGGCATTTTTTTTACGCCTGAAGTTAAACGGATAGAATAGTTATAGAAAAAAGCAGTACAGAGAACTTGCCGTATTACAGCTTTTCAGGCTTGATGGATAAAGTTTTATCCGAAGGATTTAAAACCGGAGGGATCATGATTTGCATCCTTTTCATCTTTAAGATAATATAAATCGAGTGCCGCTATTATTGCCACTATACCCCAGAATGGTACACTTGCCTTATCAGTATTCAGAAAGTTATTCATAATCCCATGAATATAATATGTAATCAGTGCAAGGGTTGCGGATAATGCCAGTATGCGTGTCTGACTACTCGCGGCCTTTTTATACACATTAAGTCCGGTATAAATAACTGTTACCATGATAACTAAAACGCTGAGCAGCCCCAAAACCCCGGATTCGGCCAGCGGACCAATATACTCACTGTGGGCATTTCCCATATCACCCATGTCGGTACTGATAATAGTTTTCTCACTTGCTCTCTGAAAAGGTGCATACTCGAACTGGTAAGTGCCGGGTCCCCATCCCAAAAAAGGCCTTTCCGAAAACATCCTCATTGCTGCTTTCCAACGGTTTATACGTTCAAGATTCGATGCATCGGATGAAATATTCGAAATTGACTCAACATGCTCAATAAAATTTGCCGAAGTATCCTGCTTATTTTTTTCAAGTTTATCCAGAATTTCCATACTGAACGAAAAGAAAAGGACTACTCCAATTATAAAGGTGAGCGCTATCCATTTGAATTTTATATGCAACTTTACCAAAACCAGTACGCCGATTGCTACTCCTACACTTACCCATGCCGCGCGGCTATAGGATAGATAGAGAGCAACAAGCAAAATGATCTCTGCTATCAAAGCCATTAATCGCTGTATGCCTGACACTGATTTATCTATCGCCATCCCAAGCATAACAGGTACGAATAAAGCTAATATTACGCCATAAGCAGTATGATCATTATAAAATGGCGACATAACCCAATGACCGGCCTTTTCGCTGAAATCGTATCCCATATGAATCCAGGTAGTATAAAAAACCACCAGGATCAAAGCTGAAACATAGGCCCATATAAACAGCCTGATATTGGTTTTGGTTTGGAAAAGCATTAACCCGCCCAGATACATTGGAAAAATAAACCACATCCGTGAAAAAAGATATTTAAAGGATACCAGAGGTAAATCCGAAGTAATAGCGGTTAGCAGCATCCATGCAAGATTGAATAGAATAGCCAGGCTAATAGGATGCCTGACAATTTTGCGGTCAATTCCTCCTTCGAGAAGAATTTTAAGCACAATAAAAAACAGTATCCCGATCAGTAAAGGCTCACTTGGAATTGAAATACTTACACCCAAATCGTAATCACCTATATCAATGGCTAAGGGCGTAACAAAAACGGCAATCAGCAGGATTTTCTCAAGACTAAAAATATACATGAGCAATAATATGCATACCAAAGGAATAAGAATTCCAAAGTATATGTCCTTATATACCCAATACGTATTCAACAATACAAAGATTGCCGTAACAAGATAAACAATTGATATTTTACGTTTTTCAGTCAAAATAAGATTAACCGTTATGAGTTATTTTCTTCAGAAGTAGAAATTCTGGACTGTTCAAGTAAAACAATGACAAGGAGGCTGAACAATAACGATCCGGCAACAAAGTAAAATAATACAAATAACCTTTTGGGATAGGATTTCTTATCGGCCACAACAGGTGGAGTTACAACATTTACATACGTGAATTTTTTATCAATATCGAATTTAGCTGCTTCGTATCTGACCATGATTTCACTATATTCAGTTGCAGTATGCGAAATCCTGTTACCAAGATAAAGCAATTCAGCGCTTTTATCCAACATACTTTGTTTTAGTCGTGTTACATCTTTTGAATTTATGCCGCTACCTCCACCGTCAACCGTTCGCAATTCGCCACGGGTTATTTCCTGGCTTTGGCCACCAACATCGAAAATGCCATAGGTTAATGCAAGGTCGCGATAAAGTTTTTTCACTGAATCCATTTCAGCCTGTTTGGCTTTCAACAACCTTTCGACGGATTTAAATACTTCCAGATATTTCGTTTGATGGGTATTCCGGATTTTACTATCGGAATAAAGAAGAATAGCATTTACCATATCCCGTGCCATTGCAGGATCAACATCCACAACACTTACCTCAATACTCTCATACTGTGTTTTGGAAATATTTACATTTTTATTGTAAATTCCATCAAGGATAGAAGCAAAGTATTTCTCATCGGGCGATATTCCATAATGTTTGGCCAGGTCGAACTTTTTTATAACGCTGTCGCGGACATCATTTGATTTCATCCATTGCAACATCTGCTCTGTCTGGCTTTCGTCGGAATAAGGCAATATATTGGAAGGATAAATAATTGCGGATGACTTAAATCTTGGTTTCATAATAAAAGGACTGGAAACAAGCAGTGATACGAGTGCTGCTGCAATAGCAACTATAATCAAATGCCATTTCCATTTTATAACAATTTGGATCAACTTGATATTACTAAAGAATGTATCCATAGGAGTAAACTGATTTAAGTTTGTACTGTTTCTGTTTTACGAATTAAAAATCATGCGATTTCCGCCACGGCAGTTTTCATTGATTGGTTCGTACGCTTGTATGTTTAAGTTTTTTCAGGAATTCAGGGCTTCTCTCAACCATAAAAATAACAAGCATTCCGGCAAGCAAAGCACCTAAGGTTGAAAGCACAATGTTAATCCAGATGATAGGATACGATTTGCGTTCAGCTTTGGAGGCTTTTTCGACAATGAATTTTTGCGCTATTTCTTCAAACGCATCCATTTTAGCTTCTTCATATTTTGATTTGATAAAGCTAAGTTGCTTTTTTTCATTTACCAAAGCTTCGCGAAGAGATACATATGATCCGCCATAGGTTGCGAGGACTTGAAGTTTGTTTTCAAGAGCAGTAATTCCGCGTGTATTTCCTTTGACAATTTCTTTTGCCAGTTCACGGTTCATCATTTCAGCCTGTGTTTCATAATCATTAACCCCAAGTTTCCTGATTTGGGTTAACGAATCTTCCATTTCCGCTATCTGCTTTTGTTGCGAAAAGTACGCAGCTTCCACTAATTTAAAACCTTTCATGGCACGTTCTTTTTGCATATCACTTTTAACTGAATCGAGCAGCGAAGCTATTTCGTTGGCAATATCAGCAGCCAGTTGAGGATCTTTATCGAGTACTGATATCTGCACAGCCATATATTCAGTCCGCCTGAACTTAATATTGTAATTATAACGGTAATAGAGGCGTGTCTGGTAATATTTTGATCCGGGTTTAATGCCGTAATGACCTGCTAAATTGAACCTGTCAATAACTTTATCTCTAATCCGGTTCGAGTTTAATATCTGTAACATCTGCTCGGTTTGTTCATCCTCACCAAACTCGAGTATATCTTTTTTAGGACCCGGATTTTCAGTTAGCAGTGACTTTGAAATTGAATTACTCGAAGCCGGATACATGATTACCGTGGACTTGTACAAAGGTGATATAAATAATGGCGAGGAAAATATTGCCGAAAGCAGAGCAGCTGATAAGCCAACAATAAGGAGCGTTTTGCGCCATTTATATAAAAATATGGCTACTTTAAATGAATCAGTATAACTGTTCGGGGAAGTATTGAGCATTGGATGAACCTGGGAGTTATTGCCTGCAAAGATAGAGAAATCCGCTTATAATGCAATTCAGGATATCAGGTTGTTTTATTGCATGACGAGCTCTTTTGGAATAGGGTTTTAATTACAGGCATAAAGCTTTTATCTTCTGATAAAATCAATAATACCATGTTTAAATTTTTAATTTCACTATATCATTGAAACTGTTAATTTCAAACACCAAAATCAAAGAGAACTATTTGTTTTTCAGTAACCTCATGAAACCTCCAATGCTAAGCAATTTAAGCATAAATGCCCATACCACTGATGCAAACCCTACTGATATGAAAACAATTCGCCAATCCCAAACAAAATAACCTGCCAGGAAATTTATCATTACCACTCCCGAAACAAAAAATAACAGTGTGATAATATACTTCCAGTTGATCGTAAATCTGAATATTCGCTGTGCAATAGCAACCTGTATTGCGGCGGTTGCAAACTGAGTAATTACGCTGGCATAGGCTGAACCTACCGCCATAAATCGGGGAATAAGGATAATATTGAGACTTATATTTAAAACCATACCCGTTAAAGCCATTAAATTTAGGGCTTTTAAACTGCCGTTAGCGGTAAGCAGCGTACCAAAAATATACGTTACCGAAATGGGTATAAACCCTATTATAAGATAAACAAATACCTTTTGAGCTTCCTGTATCTGCCCTACATAAAGCAAACTCATTATCTGGTTGCTGAAGAAAGAGGAACAGGTAGCAATAATAACCGACATTGTAAAAATAATGGTAAACGATAATTTAACCATTCCTTCAACCGGCGATTTATCTTTGATGAGCCTGGCAAAAACAGGAACAAGAATAACCGAAAAAAGGTACGCGATCATGTTAACCGCATCCAGCAGCCTGAATGCTTTGGCATAAATATCAACCTGTGCTGTACCAATTCCTTTTGGAAGTAGTCGCTCGAGCATAACCGAATCGATGCGGTTGTAAAACGACATAAGCAGAACAAGCAAAGCAAAAGGAAAGCTCTGCTTAATAATTGTCCGAAAGAACGCGGTATCCCACTCAAATCGTTTGAAAGCTGCTTTCTTCATCACAATTAGCAAGGCCACCAATGCGGTTATGAGGTAGGCCAGCGTTTGTGCATACACAAACCAGATAATACGGAAAGGCTCGGTGATAATGTTTCCCCATAGCAGTATGCTGCAAAAGAGGATCATCAGAATACGATCAAGAACTGATAGTGCACTGTCGATTTTAAATAACAGCAAGCCCGAAATATTCGATCGCAGATATAATATAAAGGATATCAGAAACTGATTTATACCCAGGAAAGCAAGAAAATAGAAGTGCCTTGAATCGTAGCCGATGATGGTTGCCATAACAAAAATGACTGCAAAATAAACAGCGGCAAGTATAAGCCGCAGCAGGGCTATACCCGAAAAATGCTTATTCAGCAGGTGATTGTTCTGGGCGATATTCCGGTTATTGAAATTGGTAATTCCAAAATCGAGCAGAATATTAAACAGAAAAGTAAAATTAAGAATCGTAAAATAGAAACCATATTCACCCGGAACGGCAATATTCTGAATGGTGCGATCGATGCCGAAAATCCAGAAAGGCTTAACCAACAGATTAAGAAACAGCAGAAAACCGAGGTTGGTTATAAATTTACGTTTCATTGTACGGCCTTATAATTGAGGCAATAGTCGGAAAAAGAAATTCTGAGTCTTTTGCGATTCAAATGAAACCAAAACACCTTTATCGAGTACAAAAATACTATATCCCAAATCTGTTAAAAGCCTTATGCAATCAGCTCTGTTCTGATTTTCCCATAACTCAGCATATATAACAGGTTTATGTTTGAGTAACAGATTTCTGGCACCTTCCAATACATTATATTCATAGTTTTCGACATCAATTTTAATACCCGAAACAGGCTTTTCCGGCGTTTGCAGTTCAGCCAGATCGTCGAGCTTTTGAATAGGAACACTGTATTTTACACCCGAATTGCCTTCCGATCCTTCAACTCCCTCAATATGGCTAAGTCCCTGGAATTTTACATGATTACATTCAGGCATTATTATTTCGGCGGTACCGTTGTAGTTGCCAAGGGCGATGCCAAATATGCTGACATTTTTAACCGAAAAGAATTTTATGAGCCTGTGGATATTATTCAGATTCTCAGGTACCGGTTCGAACGAAAAAACCTGCGAGCCGGGCAGTTTGCGGGCTATGTGCAATGTCATAACCCCTATGTTGGCTCCGATATCAAGTATGGTCGAATTTTCGGGCAGCATGGAAAGAAAATGCAGAAAATCACCTTCTTTACGATTACCCTTAAGAGTAGCATTTATATAAAGTGAAAAAACAAAAAGATAGTTTTTAAATCCAAATACCTTTTGCAATATAAATTTTATAAGCGTTTTCATTCAACCATCAATTTCCGCCAAAAGTACAATTTTTTAAAAAGATAACAAAAGAATAGGAGCATACGCTCGCGCCATGGTCGGATAAACGCAATAAATTACGGGGATTGCACAATTATTTTCAAAGGTTTGCGTAAATAAAGTTAGATATCAACTGAAACTTATAGAGTTTGAAAATTGCTGTAAATACAAGACTTTTATTGGCAGGGCGACTGGACGGAATTGGCCGGTTTGCCGACGAAACTCTGCGTATTATAACCACACAATATCCTGAACATCAGTTTCTTTTTTACTTCGATCGTAAACCCGATAC
>JBBSDG010000178.1:0-8701 GCA_038249635.1 Bacteroidales bacterium
GTAACACTGGCTTTGAAGCAATGCGCCGATTTGCAGGATCGTTTCACCCTCATTGATATTTACATACAGGAAAGCACCACCAATACAACCATTGTGAATTTCAGGGGCGGGGGCGCACCAGCCACTCCCGGATTTACGGCCAATGATAACCTGAACTACGGTGCTGTTTACTATCCAAATCTGAAAACGACTTTTGATTTCGCTTACGCAGAAACCGATATTGATGTGAGTGTACTTTTGGATGCAGGACCGGCTGTTAAAGTAAAACTTTCAGTTTTAAAAACAAATGCTGATCCTACCAAGATTGACCTGGAAGCGTATTATTCGGCTAAAGATGCGTTGAAAAAACTCAGCCCTACCCTTCCGCCTACACCTGCCATTGCCGGAGTATATGCCAGGGTTGATGGTTCGCGTGGAGTTTGGAAAGCTCCGGCCAATGTTTCGATCAATTCAGTGTATGAAACCACCGATTTTATTACAGATGAAGAACAGGGCGAAATGAATATGGATCCCGGCTCAGGCAAATCAGTAAATGCAATCCGTGCATTCAACGGCAAGGGCATACTGGTATGGGGAGCCCGCACCCTCGATGGCAACAGCAACGAATGGCGCTATGTATCGGTCCGCCGGTTGTTTATCATGGTTGAGGAATCAGCCAAGAAAGCATCGTTCCCGTTTGTGTTTGAACCAAACGATGCCAACACCTGGGTTAAAGTTCGTGCCATGCTCGAAAATTACCTCACCTTGCTTTGGCGTCAAGGCGCATTGGCAGGAGCCAAACCAGAACATGCATTTTTTGTAAAATGCGGCCTGGGACAAACCATGACGGCGCAGGATATCCTTGAGGGCCGGTTGATTGTTGAAATCGGTATGGCTGCAGTTCGCCCTGCTGAATTTATCATCCTCCGCTTTATGCATAAACTTCAGGAATCCTAGAAATATATTATCAATACATACCCTTAGAAATCAATAATTTAAAAACAAAATACAATGGCAAATTATCCAATTCCAAAGTTTCATTTCCAGGTTGAATGGGGCGGTACAAAAATCGGGTTTACCGAGGTTACCGGTCTTGAAGTTTCGACCGAAGTCATCGAATACCGTCATGGTGCGAGCCCGGAATACCATAAAGTAAAAATGCCCGGCATGCAGAAGTTCTCGAACATCACCATGAAGCGTGGCACTTTTCAGGGCGACAACGATTATTTTAATTGGTGGAACACCGTGGCACTCAATACTATTGAACGCAGGAACCTCACCATTTCGTTGCTTAACGAAAAACATGAGCCGGTTGTAGTATGGAAAATAAAAAACGCATGGCCGGTAAAAGTACAATCCACCGACCTGAAAGCCGATGGCAACGAGGTAGCTATCGAAACCATTGAAATTGCCCACGAAGGTTTAGTAATTCAAAACGACTGATAATGTTCGACTATCCAGCAGTAGGTTTTCATTTTCTGGTTACGTTTCAGTTGTTTCCGCAAACGCCAAATGATTTCCAGTTCCAGGAAGTCAGCGGGCTGGATGTGGATATGGAAATGGACACGTTTGTGGAAGGCGGCCAGAACAGGTTTACCTGGAAATTACCAAAGCGGGCGCATTACAGCGACCTGGTGCTGAAACGCGGGTTGTTTATGGGTTCTGGAATTGTGCTGTGGTGTCAGAATGCGTTTGAGAATTTCGTGTTTGAACCTACCAACATCACCATTGCCTTGCTTAACGATTTGCATGTGCCCGTACAAGCCTGGTATGTTGTAAATGCAATTCCTAAAAAATGGAGCATCAGCAGTTTCAATGCACAGGAAAACTCTGTTGTTGTTGAATCTATCACTTTAAGCTACCAGTTTTTCAACGTGATCAGTGTCGAAAGCCTGATAAGCGGAGGAATTTCTGCGGCAGCAAGTATCTCGATTTAAATCAAAAACATCATGCCAATCGAAATTAAGGAGTTAGTAATCAGGGCAGCCGTAGGTAATGGAAACAATAGCCAACAAGCAGTTTCTCCATCCGTATCGTCGGATATCATGAAGCTAAAAAAGGAGATTGCCAACGAAGTGACCGAAAGAGTCCTGAAAATGCTTAAACAAAATAACGAGCGATGATAACCAGCGGATTTGGTAAACATGAGAAGCTGAAAATTCAGTCGTATTCCGACAAAGGGTTTACGACCCGGGTTGGTACTGCTTTCGAGGTAACTATAAACCCCGAAACCTATACTACCAGGCACCGTATCGAGTTTTCGGATACGCAGGCACCCGGCACGTCAATGCCTATTCTGAAATTTAACAAAATAACTGCCCAGGAGATCAGTTTCGATTTCCTGTTCGACAGCACCGGCGTAATAAAAGATGCTTCGGCTCTGAATATTGCCATTGCAAATCCCTTCGAAAAGCCTAAATCTGTCGCCGATGAAATTGATTCTTTCCGCAAAAACATTATTGAATACAGGAGAGATATTCACCGGCCTTATTTTTTGAAGATTCACTGGGGCACGCTTTTGTTTAAATGTGTGCTTACCAATATGGACATTGAATTCAAGCTTTTCAAATCCGACGGAACACCCATCCGCGCCATCGCTAAATGCACTTTTAAAGGAACTGTTGAGGAGGATTTGAGGAAAGCGCTCGAAAACAAGCAAAGCCCCGATGTAACGCACGAACGACTGGTGAAATCCGGCGATAGACTCTCGCTAATGACTCATAAAATTTACAACCAGCAAAAGTACTTGTTGCCAGTAGCAGAGTTCAACCAGCTGGATGGTTTCAGAAGTGTAAATGCAGGAACAAAAATTTATTTCCCACCGGTAGAAAAATAGAAAATGCCCGATATTCTTACAAATACTGATTCCAATAATGAAATAGGCGGCCTGGTAACCTATGCCCTGCTTGTTGATGGTACGGCTGTTTCTGAATCTGTCGAAATAGTCAGCATTGCCATTCACCAGGAAATAAATGTAATTACCAGGGCAACTATTGTAATTGTTGACGGGGAACCGGAAACGGAGGATTTTCAGATCAGCGGCAGCAATCTTTTTTTGCCTGGCAAGGAAATTGAAATCAGCCTGGGATACGATTCATCGAATGAAAAAGTCTTTAAAGGCATTATCATTTCCAATTCTCAGAAAGCAAATGACGACAGCACATTGCTGATTGTGGAATGTAAAGATAAGGCTGTAAAAATGACGCTGGATAAAAACAGCAAGCATTACGAAAACCTTTCTGCCACTGATATTGCGGATACGCTGCTGTCAAGCTATGGAATCACAAATAAGAACATAACTTCTTCCCCTGTTACCCATAAACAGTTGGTGCAGTTCAATAGCAGCGATTGGGATTTTATGATCAGCAGATTAGATGCCGTTACCCGGATGTGTATCCTGAATAATGGCGAAATAAGAATAAAACAGATTGTTGAAGGTCCGCAAGGTGCCACCCTGGCCGAATTTGGTTTTGGTGACAACATCATTGAATTTGAAGGGGAAATGGACTCGCGGGTTCAATCCGATGACGTTAAACTGCTCTCGTGGAATTATACCTCCCAGGAACTTGAAGAGGAAGTATCTGCTTTGAGTCAAAACAGCGGCAATGGCGTATCGACCGAGGTTTTGGGTTCCGGACAAAAAACCACCGTCAGGGCTGGGGGAAAAAAGGAGCCAACTGAACAGCAGGCTTTGGCCAAAACCAAAAAGATCCGTGAAGTTTTATCAAGAATAACAGGCAAGGTGAAATTTTTCGGAAGGGTAGCAAATCCCGTATTGCCGGGCGATTTCATAAAGCTTAAAGGGCTGGGTACTAATTTCAACGGATCAATTTTTGTTTCGTCTATCGATCACGATTACAGCGACGGCGACTGGACCACCACGGCAACACTCGGCTGGAACGAAAAGTATTTCACTGAGTATATCAACCAGTCAAGCCCCACTTCATCGGCTGGCGAATTGACGGCATTACAGGGACTTCAAACCGGAGTTATCACTGATATTATTGATGCTGACGGCGATTTCAGGATAAAGTTGCGTCTTCCTTTGGTGGATAGTCGATCGGAGGGAGTTTATGCACGCCTGGCAACGTTGGATGCCGGGAATAAAAGAGGAACCTTTTTCATGCCCGAAATCGGCGACGAAGTTGTAGTCGGTTTTATGAATAACAACCCGGATCAGCCGGTAATACTGGGAATGCTTCACAGCAGCAAGAATTCGGCTCCTCTCGAACCTGAGAATACCAACGACAAAAAAGGGTATGTATCGCGTTCCGAAATCAAAATAATAATTGACGATGGAGAAAGAAGCATCACCATCGAAACACCCGGCGGCAATATTTTTAAGATGAACGATACCGAAAGCAAGATAACACTTTTAGATTCCAACAACAATAAGATCACTATGGAGCAAGCCGGTGTTACCATAGAATCGGCAACGGTTCTGACGTTAAAAGCAGGTACATCACTTGCCATCTCGGCGCCTCAGTTATCGATGAAAGCAGACGGCGAATTAACTTTGGAAGGAGGAGGCTCAACTACCTTAAAGAGTAGTGGAATGATGACTATACAGGGTAGTATGGTGAGTATAAATTGAGAGGCTAAAAAATTCAGAAATAAAAGTCGATGGAAAATGAGAATCAAAAGTTGGTGTGAAGCAGCCACGAAGTGGCTAAACAGCAATAACCGTGGGTGCAGCCCACGGTCATTGATCGAAGTAAAAAGATCAGCCACGAAGTGGTTGAACAGAATTATAGATTATTCAACCCCTTCGGGGCTGAGACTTTCCTCCTTTAGTCAACCGTGGGTTGCACCCACGGTTATTTGAGTGGAGCCCTTTCAGGGCAATTAGAGAATGCAGAATTAGATTTCACTTTTGATTTACATCAATAAATAGTCTTACTAACTAAAAATAACAACAAAATGCCTTTCGCCGCCAGAGTTTCCGATATGCACATCTGCCCGATGATTACAGGAGTTGTTCCTCATGTGGGCGGACCGGTTTTACCGGCAGGATGCCCGACGGTATTGATCGGTGGAATGCCTGCGGCACGGGTCGGCGATATGTTAACCTGCACCGGTCCGCCGGATACCATTGCAGCCGGTTCGGGAACAGTGATGATAGGAGGCTCGCCCGCAGCGCGAATGGGCGACAGCACGGTTCATGGCGGAGTGATAATTCTTGGATGCTTTACAGTAATAATAGGAGGATAAAGAATGGCTAAAATACTCAAATCATTTCTGGGAACAGGCTGGGGATTTCCGCCGGAATTCAGTAATAAAGCAGCTGAGGTCGGAATGCTAAGCGATGAAGCCGATATTCAAAGCAGTCTCGAAATTCTGCTGACAACACGGCCCGGCGAACGGGTGATGCGTCCTGATTATGGCTGCAACCTCGACGAATTGATTTTTGAACCTCTTACCACCACCTTCAAAACCTATATCAAAGACCTGATTTCGACGGCCATTCTGTATTACGAGCCACGCATCGAAGTGAACAGCATCGACCTGGATGATACCGGGGAACTGGAAGGAAGAATTGTAATATCCATTGATTATACCGTAAGCGCTACCAACACCCGTTTCAATTTCGTGTACCCGTTCTATAAAAAGGAAGCAACAGAATTACGGTGAAAAGCACACCAACTTCGGGTAATTTGAAAAATATGATTTGTAATTGAAAATAAATTTTAAACCATTGAGCTATGCCATGCACTGATAGAAATCCACTCACAAGAGAAGGCACCAGCCAGCTAAACCGGGTGCTTGCAGCTCTAGATGTGCATTATGCCGACGTGGACGAACGCACCACTTCGGATCTTATACTGTTTGCCAAACGCTATGCAGCCTATCTTAATTATTACAATGAGAACAATGTGATTGATGGCAACTGGCAGCCATTAATGATGATGGACATAAGCGTGACCCTGGCAACGCTTGCCGGTATTGATGTAAAAAGGATCGGCGATTACAGGAAACTGCTTTATAAAAACACCGCACAGGCTCTGAATTCAGCACAGCCACAGCGCGACAACATTGCCAAGCAGCAGCTGAAATACCTTTTCGACATCCTGTTTTCGCTTGTGAAAAGCATTGATCAGCAATTAAACATGTTACCGGATAATGATTACAAAAAGACCATAACCGACATCATAAAAATAAAGCTGAAACTTCACCTGACAAACCTGGAGGAAAAGTTTTTCCAGGATTTCAAAACTGCCGGATTGCTTAATTATACCTTCACCGAATTCGACAGTGATGGCCCTTTTGAAACCAGCAGCGACGAAAATTTCAAACGCACTCAACTGTCCGCAACCTGGCAAAGCGGAACGCCAGATCTCTCCATTAAAATTCCTGCCTCTGGTTCTGATTACGAAAAGATAATATACATCATCAATCATAATTTATTTAACAGCACCATCGATTCCATCCTGAAAGGAGTTGCTTCCATTGCTTCACTGGCAAAGGATCTGTTCGAAAAAACGCTGACTGATTTCCCGCAACATACTCCACATTACGGGCTGTTTCTAACGTTTACTAAACTTTTCAAAACAGCACAGGATGATCTGAATCACTATACGCAGCGCCACCTGGATTTCTATTTCAAGGATATTCTTCAACTGAAAAACAAGAACCCGCAACCTGATACGGCACACCTCACTTTCGAATTACAGAAAACCGTCAATCAGGAACTTCTGAAGAAAGGCATTCTTTTTAAAGGCGGAAAAGATATTGCCGGAAAAGATATTTCCTACGCCCTCGATAATGATGTGGTGTTGAATAAGGCATCGGTGGCCGGCTTGCATGCACAACATTTTGCGCCTGGAAACAAAAAGCCTTTACAAGCATTTCCCATTGCAGATTCCGAAGACGGAGAAGGAGCCAAACTGCTTGCTGCCGACAAAAGCTGGTTCACATTCGGGAATCCGAAAAGTAAAAAGACAGCCAAAACCGGATTCGCTTTCGCATCAAATATTTTATACCTCAACGAAGGAACCCGAAACATTGTAGTATCAGTTACTTTCGAAAACCCACTTGCTGATTTCAAATTCAAAAAAAGGAAAACACTAGGTTGTTTCGAAGCATCACTCACTGGCAAAAAAGACTGGCTGGATAAAAATGTGATTGCTGCGTATGATGCGTTGAACAAACGCCTGTTGTTTGGAATAGCGCTTACGCCTAACGACCCGGCGATAATTCCCTATAACGAAAAAATCCATAAGCAAAAGTTTGAAACCATTCTGCCGCTTCTTACCATTTACCTGAACCAGGATGCCCCTGATGCAATCCCGTATTCAGTTTTGTGCAAACAAAAAATCAGCCGGGTTGATGTATCCGTAAATGTGAGCGGAGTTAAAGACCTGCTGCTGAGTAACGACACAGGCACCCTTGATGCATCAAAACCATTTAAACCTTTCGGCGATTTTCCTGCTTCGGGAGCCGGTTTTTATATAGGCAGCAAGGAAATTTTCCAGAAACGGATCACGGATCTCACATTTGAATTTACGGGGACAAATCCTTTTAATAAAACAACTTCGTACCTCGATCAGGGCGACTGGAAAGACTTTAAACCGCTAAGCGAAAAAACAATTACCGGAATCGACACGGAACCCACTGCCATTGATTTTACTCCCAACGAAAACCTTAAAGCAACTTCGCTCAATGGATTTATTAGACTTACGAATCCAAATGATAAATCGATTGGAATGTACCTTGGCGATATAAAAAAAGCACTGGACGGCACCATGTTACATCTGGTCGATGAAAAAAAACCATTGGAATACAAATTGACATTTGGACAGATGCCTGCTCCTGGAGAAGTTAAAATCAGCAATTTCTCGGTGGGTTACACGGCCACATCAGGCATTGATTTTACCAAAACCCGGTCGGAAACAGCCAACAACCTGTTTTATCACCTCGCTCCTTTTGGATATGCAGAGGTTTTCAATGATGGAAAACCAATTAATCCTGCATCTGAAAAAATCGAAAAATTCACTCTGCTTGCCGATGTAATCAATAACGGGGAACTTTTCGCCGGACTTCAAAATGCTGAGCCTGATACCGTAATTACGGTTTTATTTCAGGTTGCGGATGGCAGTTCGAACCCGCTGAAAAATATGGAGAAGGTAAACTGGTTTTACCTTTCGGGAAACGAATGGAGGCAATTCGAAAACAGGCAGGTAATTGACCGGACCAACAATTTCACCCAGTCGGGAATTGTTTCGCTCACTCTACCTTCGGATATCAGCAAACAGAACACGCTTTTACAAAAAGGCTTACACTGGATAAAAGCTGCCGTTGAAAAAAATATTGATGCTGTTTGCAGCATGATCCTGGTTCAGGCACAGGCGGCAAGTGTTTCGCTGGTGCAGGATGAGGCGGCAGAGGTTGAATTCCGGCAGTTGATTCCGGCAAAAACCATTTCGAAACTGGTTGAAAGCAATGCCTCAGTTAAAACCATCGAGCAACCCTTCGCCAGCTTTAACGGCCGCACCCGCGAAAGCGACGAGCGTTTTTATGTCCGCGTAAGCGAGCGCCTCAGGCATAAGCAACGCGCCATTTCCATCTGGGATTATGAGCATATCCTGCTTGATCAATTTCCACAGCTTTATAAGGTGAAATGCCTGAATCATACAGGTTTTTACGAGGACAAAGGCAAGAAAGTTTTTTGCGAAAACCTGCCCGGCCATGTTACCATCATTCCCCTACCCGATCTGAAAAACAA
>JBBSDG010000179.1:0-8700 GCA_038249635.1 Bacteroidales bacterium
ATAATCTGGTCTTCAACTTCTTCGGGCATGGCTGAATCCATATCCATTTTATTCATAACCGGTATAATCTCCAGGTCGTGATCAAGAGCGAGGTAAAGATTGGAGATAGTTTGCGCCTGTATGCCCTGTGTGGCGTCAACAATAAGCAGTGCACCTTCGCAGGCGGCAATAGCGCGCGATACTTCGTACGAAAAATCGACATGCCCCGGCGTATCGATCAGATTTAACTCGTATTTGATGCCGTTGTGCAAATAATCCATGCGGATTGCATGGCTCTTGATGGTGATGCCGCGCTCACGTTCCAGATCCATATTATCGAGCACCTGGTCCTGAAGCTGGCGTTCGGTAAGGGTTCCGGTAAGTTCGAGCAGCCTGTCGGCCAACGTGCTTTTGCCGTGGTCGATATGTGCTATAATGCAAAAGTTCCTGATATGTTCCATTGGTGCAAAGGTATAAAAAACAGAGCAATTTTTTTATATATGTTAAACTGCGGTTTTCGTTTTTATGATATATACACGAATTAAAACAAATGGGCATCGAATTTTCTATAGTATTAAATTTAACTGCTTATCCCCTTTCAACAAGTGAACCACATAGTCACATAAAATACATAAAATTTCACATAGAAAAAGTTATGCTTATTCTTGGCTATATATATGAAATACTATGTGAATCCTATGTTCCTATGTTGCTATGTGGTTCATTGCTAAGGGTTTTTAGAAAATAGGAAAACTGTGAACGATACTTCCTGTTAAAGAAATCAATCATGTTACTGTATCTTATTTATAAAAACAACTATCAACTTGTCCTAAACAGATAAGCAGTTAAATTTATATCTGTAAAAACAAGATTAATTGTGTCACTAAGACCAATATTGACCAACATTGAAAGACAATTGAAAATCGTCAAAATTATCAGCCTATTGTAAACAAGTATTTTTCCGTGTTTCTTGTATAGATCATTAAAGTATTATGTTTACTTTTGCATCGGATTTCAAAAAAAGCAACACATCTTTAAAAAGCAATATATTATGACAAAAATTAAAGTTGGAATCAATGGTTTTGGCCGTATCGGTCGCCTGGTTTTCCGTGCATCAATTCTCCGCGAGGATATTGATGTTGTAGCAATCAACGATCTGATCGATGCAAATTACATGGCTTACATGCTCAAGTATGATACTGTTCACGGACAGTTTAAAGGTACGGTTGAGGTGAAAGACGGTCATCTTGTTGTTAACGGACAAACCATCCGTGTTACCGCATGTAAAAATCCTGCCGAAATCAAATGGTCGGATGTTGGTGCTGATTATGTTGCTGAATGCACAGGGTTGTTCCTGACCATGGAAACATGCCAGGCTCACCTCGACGGTGGTGCTAAACGCGTTATTATGTCGGCTCCTTCCAAGGACGATACACCTATGTTTGTATATGGTGTTAACCATAAAGAATATGCCGGACAGAAATTCATCAGCAATGCTTCATGCACAACTAACTGCCTTGCTCCGCTGGTAAAAGTTATTAATGATAACTTCGGTATTGTTGAAGGTCTTATGACCACCGTTCATGCAACTACCGCAACCCAGAAAACAGTAGATGGTCCTTCGGCCAAAGACTGGCGTGGTGGCCGTGCTGCTGCCGGCAATATCATTCCTTCGTCAACCGGCGCCGCCAAAGCTGCTGCAAAGGTTATTCCTGCAATGAAAGGCAAACTTACAGGTATGTCGTTCCGCGTTCCTACGCTGGATGTTTCAGTTGTTGACCTTACCTGCCGCCTCGAAAAAGCTACTTCATTCGAAGCTATCAAAGCTGCTCTGAAAGCTGCTGCTGACGGTGAAATGAAAGGTATCCTCGGTTATACCGAAGAAGCTGTTGTTTCGAGCGATTTTATCGGCGATTCACGTACTTCCATCTTCGATGCCGAAGCAAGTATCATGCTGAATCCTAACTTTGTTAAACTTGTTTCGTGGTACGATAACGAATGGGGTTACTCATGCAAAGTTCTTGATATGATTGCACATATGGCTACTGTTTAATTCAGTTTCCAGTGCTTAAATAAAAAAAGAGCTGCTTTCGGGCGGCTCTTTTTATTTTTGGTCAGTATGGTTTCCGAATAAATCACTAATTCCTGGTAAAATGCCGTTGAATTATTCGGGTGTATTTTTACCTGATAATAGTTACACTTCCCTTCAGAGTGCGCTTCACTGTAGCTTCAAGCGTGATTTCGTAAACATCGCAAATATAATAATATGCTCCATCGGGAACCAACTGATTCGTTCCCTGTAACTTGCCATCCCATTTAATATCAGGATCCTGAGTAGTGAAGACTATCTTCCCCCAACGGTTAAATATCTGTATATCAATTTTTACAACGGATGTATAAGGATAATACGGAGTAAAAAGCTCGTTCCTGTCATCTCCGTTAGGTGTAAAGACAGTAGGTAAGCGGTAAAGATAATCATTGCACACTTTTGTGTCAACGCAAACAGAGTCATTCAGGATACTTTGGTTCCCCGCCGAATCAACTGCAACTACTTTATAACATCCGGCAATGGTTGCAGGGTTGGTATGTGTATAGGTTTTATCAGTTGTGGTAGCCAGCAGATCAAAATTTTCGGCCTGTGGTGGCTTATAATAAACGAGGTAATTTTTTACATCCGGTACACAATCCGGCTCGGTACTGTTCCAGCTAAGTATGTTCTGCGACTTATCGCATTCGGTATTTACTACCAGTTTGGGTGCACAGGGGTTCTCATTGTCGATCGGAATAGCACACGCTTCCTGCGAGTAATTTATAAGCGGATCGGTAATTCCGGGAGTTGAGTAGGTTCCGATTGTTTTTACCAGGTAGCAATACGAAATTCCATTTATAAGCTCATAATCAATGTAATATGGAAGTATAGATGTGCCGATGGAATCATAAGCTAAGGTGGATTCATTTTTCCTATAGACAACAAACAGTTCATTGATCCAGGGAACCTGGGTGTTGATAGTGATGCGCATTTTTTTATCGCCCGGCGCAAATGTTAAAAATGCTGATGAAGCTTTTTGCGAAGGCCCGATAAGGAATCGCAATCCCGGTGTATTGTTATACAGATCAACCCTGTATGCCAGGCCATGATCGTTGGTATTTAAAGATTTGTCAATATATAGGGTATCATTTATTGAGGTCAGTGAATCAATCAGTTTAAACGAGGCTCCGGTTAAATCCTCCGATCTGTAAATGAGGTATTTATAGGGGCCGGGTGCCTGAACAGGATCCAATTCCGATGGCTTCGACCATGCCAGGTATATGCTCCCGTCAGTAGTTCCGGTTTTTTGAATGCTGACATTCGTGAGAACTGGAACTCCCTTTTTTAACTTGGCACATGCCTCATTTGATGCATAGCTTTCGGCACCATCGGGATAAATGGCTACTACCATATAACAATAATCAATACCACGCGAAAGATCGCTATCGGTGTAGGTTGTATCCACTGTATTCGTGGTTTTTATCAACTGATAACCGATGTTAGGCGGAACACCAGTTTCACAATGTCCCGGCACATACCCATAAAATCCATTCTTCCTGTATATCTTGTATTTGATCACATTAGAGCAACTGTTTTTATTCCACTTTAGTTGAATGGTATTGGCAACAGGGGTTGCAATAAGATTTGCGGGAGCTGGCCCCACCACCTTGATATTCATACTTATCAGGTCGAAAAGGTTAACCGGTTTATCGTTATCTATTGCTTTAAAGTAAACCTGGTATGCATTTTTTCTGACATGCGAACAAGCGGTTTCCCATCTGAAAACTCCGGTATTACGACTTGCTGAGTCAAAAGCTGCGGTAAAAACTGCAGGATTCGCAATTTCAAATGGAGCACCGGCAGCAGTAAGTTTAATATTATTATTGTCGGAATCAGTAGCCACAACTTTAAATTGGAGAATAGTTCCTGCATCCACACAGGTATCTTTTATAGGCTCTATTTTTGGAGGATGATTGTCGCAGGTAACAATTGTGATCTGCATATCACGGGTAATATAGCCGATTTTTTTCTTGTTACGCCATTCTTCAATCAGAAAGGCAATGTTATATTCACCCTGGCGTATAGGTTTATCCCAGCGTATTTCACCTGTTATGGGATTAATTTTGAAAGTGCTTCCATCGTTGGCACCTGGTTGTGTGAATCCCGGGATATAATCGCCACCTGCACCCCGGCAGGTTGTTAATTGGAACGAAAGGCTGTCGCCATCAGGATCATAGGCGCCAGGATTGTGGATAAAAGGTTGCCCCACACAGCCCTGATCGATAGGGGGCAAGAGAAGCAAAGGAGAAGAATTGGCTCCTATAAAAGGATTTATAATCAGCTCCGTTTCAATATACAAAGGCACATCGACTGAATTCGGGATATTTTGTATGCCTAAATTTCGGTTCGGATCTTCAAGCCAGATTTTATAGGTACTTGCACCAACAAATGTATGGATTCCTGTATAAAGATTTCTTTTGATATTTAGTCCGACTATTTCTCCAAGATGACCTAGCTGATTTGTAGGGCCGTTATTCCGAAGCAATATGGTTTTTGATCCATCGCCCCAGTGGATTTCGAGTTCAAACCTGTCGGCCTGGCTGAGCGCATAGGAGTAGGTAACAATGGTAACTTCGTATGTAAATCCCGAAATATATTTAAAAGTAATCTCACCTGCACGCTGGTGGGTAGCCATCAAAGGCCCGGCACACCAGATAATAACAATTAGCAGAATAAGATATTTCTTCATAATGATCTGTATTCAGGAAATATTTTTCCCGTGCAAAAAGCCCGGTTGTACTCCCAAACTTCAAAAGTACAAATTCTGTTATTATTTGAATGACATTAATTGTTAAGTTTTCAACTTTAATTAGTGACCATGTATCATTTCGGCTTTATTTTTCTTGGTTTTTCATTCGCTTAGGCTTACAAATGCAGAAAGCCTGTTAATTGGGCTGGTGCTTTCGGATAAATTTAGTAATTTTGAAGTGTTAAAGCAGGAAGGTTTAAGGGTATGTACACTATTGATCTGCAGAAGGAGAAAAAAGAAATCGTAAAACGTTACCGTGCCCTGATGAGAGCGTGGAATGCAAACAAGGGAGTTCAGAAGAACAACCAGGTTCGCAAAGCTTTTATTATGGCATCGCAGGCACATTTCACCATGCGCCGCCGCACCGGTGAGCCATACATATACCATCCACTTGAAGTGGCGCGTATTGTTGCCGACGAAATTGGACTGGGCGAAACTGCCATTATCAGTGCCTTGCTTCACGATGTGGTTGAGGATAACCCTGATTATACCCTCGATATGATCAGGCAGAAATTCGGTGAAAAGGTAGCATATATCGTTGATGGATTAACCAAAATCAAGGATGGGTATCAACGTCTCGAATCGACTGCCCAGGTTGAGAGTATCAAAAAAATGCTTCTTACCTTAAGTGATGATGTAAGGGTAATCCTTATAAAGCTTGCCGACCGCCTTCACAATATGCGTACCCTCGATTCGATGCCGGCTACCAAACAGCAGAACATTGCTGCCGAAACCATTTATCTCTATGCACCTCTGGCTCATCGCCTTGGATTATATGTGATTAAAAGCGAACTTGAGGATCTGGCACTCAAATACAATGAGCCGGAAATATACCGTACCATATCTTTAAAACTTCAGGAAACCGAACTCGAACGTAAGAGTTTTATTCAGAAATTTATTTTTCCTGTCAAAAAAGCGATGGCCGCCCAGGGAATTGAGTTTGAAATTGATACCAGGGCCAAATCGGTATATTCCATTTATAAAAAAATGCAGGTGAAGGAAATTCCTTTCGAAGAAGTGTACGACCTGTTTGCCGTCCGTATTATTATTGAATCGCCTCTGGATCAGGAAAAAATTGACTGCTGGCGGGTTTATACCTTGATAACGGATAATTATAACCCAAAGCAAAACCGCCTCCGCGACTGGGTTTCGACTCCTAAAGCCAACGGCTACGAATCGTTGCACACTACGGTTATGAGTCCAACCGGGCAATGGGTCGAAGTTCAGATCCGCACCAGACGTATGCACGAGATAGCTGAAAGGGGATATGCCGCACATTGGAAATACAAACAGCAGATTGACAAGGATAAAGCACAGGAATCAGGACTCGATGAATGGCTGGTTGAAATTCGAAAGATACTGAAATCGCCTGATGCAAACACCCTTAATTTTCTCGATGATATTAAGCTTACGCTTTTCAGCGACGAAGTTTTTGTATGGACTCCCAAAGGACACCTAAAATCGTTGCCATCGGGAAGCACTGTTCTTGATTTTGCATACCTTGTTCATACCGAAATCGGAAACCACTGCATAGGAGCGAAAGTAAACAGGAATCTGGTTCCGCTCGATCAAAAACTAAGAAGTGGTGATCAGGTTGAAATTATTTCCTCAAAAAAAAGTTTTCCTAAGGAAGAGTGGCTCGAATATGTTATTACACCCCGTGCCCGTTACTCAATTAAGGAAGCCTTAAAAGACCAGCAAAAGGAGCAGGCGGCTGAAGGAAGGCTCAAACTTGAAGAAATTTTCAGGAAGAACGATTTCAAATTCAGTAAAAACAGTGTAGCCCGTTTCTCCGAGTTCATGGGATTTACAAGTCCGGCGGATTTATTCTACAAGGTGTATCTGGATGAAATTTCTGCTGATAAGGTTTTGAAATTCATACATCAGGAAAATTCGGAACAGATACGTTTAACACTCGACGAAAATAAAACGGGCAAAACTCCATCTGCTTCGCCGGGAAAGCAAAAAACCAAACAAGCCATTGTTTATGACATGGATGATCTGAATTTCGGAATTGCTACCTGTTGTCATCCACTGCCCGGCGACGAAATAGTGGCTTACACTCCCGATGGATCGCGATGGGTGGTTCACCGCACTAATTGTCCGGAGGCAATCGAACTTATGGCCCGATCGGCTGCAAGAGTTATTCATGCCCGGTGGAGTAATTTACATATGAATACATACCTCGGCGGACTTAAAATCAGCGGTTTCGACCGCAAGAGCATGATTTCGGATATTATAAATGTGATCAGCAACGAAATGCATTTCAATGTAAGATCGTTTCATATCGATACTTCAGGTGAATTGTTCGAGGCTTATCTCAGCTTTTTTATTCACGATACCCTTGATATTAACCGTGTGGTTGAACAGATTAAACATATAGAAGGCGTATCGGCTACATCACGGATGATGAAATTCCTGAAAACATAGACAATGCCTTCTGTACTTCCTTCGTTTATCAGCCTTTCGTGCATTTGATTCCGCAGTAATTGGGGTAACTTTATTATGGGTTATAATTATTTTTAATCTATTTTTATTTATTCTAAATAGCAATAAAAATATTTCTTAATTTTACGGCAAATTCGATGCTATGAATGCTGATTCAAAGAAACTTAATTATGAAACTGTCAAGAAGTTATTTACTGACTATCTTGAAAAACTCGGGCATCGCAAGACTCCCGAAAGGTTTACCATTCTTAAGGAGATTTATTCTACCGAAGGACACTTTGATATCGAATCTCTTTACATACAAATGAAGAACAATAAATACAGGGTAAGCCGTGCCACATTGTACAACACTATTGAGTTATTGCTTAATTGCCACCTGGTAACAAAGCATCAGTTCGGTAACAACTGCGCCCAATTCGAGAAGTCATTCAAATTCAAGCAGCACGATCATTTTATTGATATCGAAAATGGCGAAGTACTCGAGTTTTGTGATCCGCGAATACAGGAAATTGTTGTTTCTGTCGAAAAAACACTTGGCTTAAAAGTTACACATCATGCACTTACTTTATATGGAACCAGGGCTAAAACAGAAGCTGTAAATTAATCCGCTCCAGGCATATTGTTAACTCTTTTTTTTAGGCTCTTTCCATAAATAATTTTATCTTTGCTACTCTTTAAACAGCAACCTCCTAAGGGTTGCTTAATTTTGTGTGTATATGAAAGTAGATGTGTTGATAGGCCTTCAATGGGGCGACGAAGGAAAAGGTAAGATTGTGGATGTGCTTACTCCTCAATATGATATTATTGCAAGGTTCCAGGGAGGACCCAATGCCGGTCATACGCTGCAGATAGAAGGCGACAAGCATGTTTTGCATACCATTCCTTCGGGGATTTTTCACCCTGAGAAAATCAATATTATCGGTAATGGTGTAATTGCCGATCCTTATATCCTCTCGCAGGAACTTGCAAAACTTGTTGCCAAAGGCGTTAATCCAAAGGTTAACCTGCGAATCTCCAAACGTGCCCATCTCATACTTCCTACCCACCGTATGCTCGATGCAGCTTACGAGTCAGCACTTGGTGCCGGTAAAATAGGTTCAACCTTAAAAGGAATTGGTCCATGTTATACCGATAAAACTGCCCGTTACGGTTTGCGCTTCGGCGATATACTGGCTTCGGATTTCAAAGAGAAATATGAAAGCCTGAAGCAACGTCATCTCCGCATATTGTCATCCTATAATTTTGATCACCAGGTTCAACTTATCGATAAGGTTTCGTTTAACGAGTATGAAAAACTCTGGTTTGCTGCTATTGACGAACTGCGTTCATTCCCTTTGATCGACAGCGAATTGTATATCAATAAAGCGCTTGCCGAAGGCAAAACTATTCTTGCCGAAGGTGCCCAGGGAAGTATGCTGGATGTGGATTTCGGATC
>JBBSDG010000180.1:0-8697 GCA_038249635.1 Bacteroidales bacterium
GGTGGTATTGATCCTCATGTTCATCTTCAATTACCAACGCCAGCCGGTCCTTCCTGCGATGATTTTTTAAGCGGTAGTAAAGCGGCTATAGCCGGTGGAACAACTTTTCTGATCGATTTTGTTACACCTTCACATGGACAATCCTTAAAGGAGGCTCTTTTACTCCGCCAGCGGGAAGTTAAAAAAAGTCTTGTGGATTGCAACTTGCATATGGGAATCACCTGGTTCGACAACAGTATTCCCGATCAAATGGCCTGGTGTGTAAAGGAAGCAGGAATCAGATCCTTTAAAGCTTATTTGGCTTACAGGGGCAGCATCGGAATTGAATATACGGAGCTTGAACAGGTAATGAAAGCCGCCGCTTCAATGGATGCAACAGTGCTGGTGCATTGCGAGGAAGGAGATTTGATTCTGAAAAATCAGAAGGAATTTATCAGCCAGGGGAAAACGTCTCCTTTATATCACGCCCTTTCCAGGCCGCCGGAATCTGAATCCGAATCAGTGCGGAAAGTAATTGACCTTTGCCGGAAAACCGGCTGTAAAACTTATATCGTCCACACTTCCACTGCGAAATCAATTGAATATATCCGCTCTGCGAAAAAAGAAGGTCTTCCGCTTTTTTGCGAAACCTGTCCGCAGTATTTGCTTCTCGATGAAAGTGTATATTCCAAGCCTTTGCCTCAATCCCTGAAATACGTGATCAGTCCACCTATCCGCTCAAAGGCAGATCAGGATGCACTTTGGACTGCCTTGGCCGATGGAACGGTGGATGTGATTTCAACCGATCATTGCCCGTTCAATACGATTGGACAAAAAGACGTCGGAATCAACAATTTTACTAAAATTCCGAATGGGGCAGGAGGGATCGAAAACAGGCTGACGCTGCTTTTTACCTATGGCGTTTTAGCACAAAAAATTAGTTTAAAGCAATTTGTTGATCTTACTTCCTCAAATTCAGCCCGTATCTTCGGACTTTTGCCGCAAAAAGGAACAATTACTATCGGCTCGGATGCCGACCTGGTTATCTGGGATCCGGAAGTGAAGTCAGTAATTTCTGTTGAAAACCAGGTACAGAAATGCGATTCGAATATTTATGAAGGCTTTCGGATAAGCGGGGAAGCGGAATATGTATTATTTAAAGGTCAGATTGTTCATAAAATTTATACAGAATAAAAAATTACATTTTAGCCATTCACCTCATTTTGCTGGAAATTCGCGATTCGCGAATTCAACTGAGCGTTTTCAAAATTTACCTGGTTTCACCTCAACCTCGGCGAAAGCATTTCCTCCCCTCTCTTTGTCTTTTGTGCCAGACTTTGCACACTTTCTTCAGTCACCAACTTATTTAAAGCATCACGGATACCGGCATATTTTTCGTGTAGCGGGCAGGGATTATTTTCATCACACTGCTTCAATCCAAAACCACATCCGGTAAATAGCCCATCTCCTTCGGTAGCAATGATCAATTGCTTAAGCGACAGATCAGGTTTTGCCATGTCGAAATAAAAACCTCCGCCTTTGCCTTTCTGCGAATCTATAAAACCAAGCTTCACCAACCGCTGCAGGATCTTTGCCGTGTAAAACTGTGGTGCATCAATCTCCTGGGCAATTTCAATAATTCCTGGTCTGCGGCTATCCAGGTTCTGTGTCTGAATATATACCAGCCCCCTCAGAGCGTATTCTGTTTCTTTATTAAACACCTTTTTAAAATTTCATGAGCGGCAAAGGTATGAATAATTTATTTAAAATAATAAAAGACCTTTTTATCCTTTATAAAAAATAATGATTATATTTGCAGCCTGAATTCATCAAAAAACAAATCATAACAATGGAAACAAACACTCAAACTACCATAGGCGAAATAGTAGCCAACGATTTCAGGGCAGCAGCTCTGTTCAAAGATGCCGGAATTGATTTTTGCTGCGGAGGCAATAAAAGCCTCGATAAAGCTTGCCAGGAGACAGGCGCAGATGCAAAGGCATTAGCCAATAAAATTAAAGAACTGGAAAATACACCGGTTTCAGGGAACCAGAATTTCAAGGAATGGGATCTTGATTTTCTCTGCGATTATATAGTGAATACGCATCATAAATTTGTATTGAAAACGCTGCCCGAACTGGTTTTTTACACTCAGAAAATTGCAAATGTGCATGGCGATCATCATCCCGAACTGATTGAAGTGGCTGAACTATTTACAAAAATAAATGAGGAACTCCTTCAGCACCTTAAAAACGAAGAAGAAGTGCTTTTCCCGGCAATCAAAAAAGCTCTTGCCAATAATACTACGGATGTAAAATCACTGATTATCTCAGAAATAACCCGTATGCAAGGCGAACACGAATTTGCTGGTGGGGCCATGGATCAGATCGCTGTGCTGACAAATAAATACCTCGTTCCCGAGGATGCCTGCAATACCTACCGCGTTTCGCTGAAACTGCTGGAGCAATTCGAAGACGATCTCCATGTGCATGTTCATCTCGAAAATAATATTCTTTACCCGAAAGCTTTGAAATTGGCTGAATAATGAATGTAAGGAGTCCGAAGACGGAAGTTATGAAACTATGCATCATACCACTTTTGGCCAAGGAAACTCCGCATTTCGTCTCGTCACCCCTCGCCCATCATTCGGTTACATAAAACTTTCATGTGTTAAATAACCAAAATTATAATGACGACTGCAACACAAAACCTCGAAAATGATCACGTTCAGATACTTCGCCTGATATAAGTTATGGAACGGGTTACTGAATCCGCTAATCCCAATGCGGAACATCTTGAATTGATTGTAAAAATCATCCGCGAATTTGCCGATGGTCTTCATCACGCCAAGGAAGAGCAATTGCTGTTCCCGCTGATGGTTCAGAAAGGATTTTCGAACGAAACAGGACCGGTAGCTGTTATGCTGCACGATCATATGGAAGGTCGCAATTTCGTGAAAGGAATGATGGAAAATATTTCACAGTTCATGCAAGGCGAAACGGCCTCGTTAAAGGCTGTTTATAATAACATGTATGGCTATGCTGATTTATTGAAAAACCATATTGCCAAAGAAAACAATGTGCTATTCCGTATGGCAGATAAGGCATTCACGCCAGCCGAGCAGGAATCGCTGCTGCTTGATTTTACGAAAGTGGAAAATAAACAGGGTAATGGCCGCAGCAAAGATGACTATATTTCAATGATAGATGGCCTTACTGCCATTTATACAATCTGACGAATCACAAAATTGAGAATTAACCTTGGTAAATTAATTTCAAAACCTCACTGATATGAAATCAGGATATTATTTTGCAAAAACAGCGTTGCCAATTTTTATAGCAATCCTTCTTAATGCAGGTTGTATTAAAAATACACAGAAGCCTGGTGAAACTACACGTGAAAAAATCGCAGGTGAGGAAGTGGCTGTTCTGACTTTTGCACCGGATGTTCCGCCCCCGATAACCCGTGATCATGCTACCAAAATGATAGTAAATCTTGAGGTTATTGAGAAGGAAATGGAAATGATGGACGGCGTGAAATATAATTTCTGGACATTCGGCGGACAGGTTCCCGGTAAGTTTATCCGTGTGCGCGAAGGCGACCTGGTTGAGTTTCACCTTAAAAATGATCCTTCCAGCAAGCTACCGCATAATATCGATCTTCATGCGGTTACCGGTCCAGGTGGCGGTGCTGTTTCAACATTTACTGCACCGGGGCATGAAACTCAATTCTCATTTACGGCACTTAATCCAGGTTTGTTTATTTATCATTGTGCCACTGCTCCTGTTGGAATGCATATTGCAAACGGAATGTATGGCCTGATCCTGGTTGAACCAAAAGCGGGATTACCAAAAGTGGATAAGGAATTTTATATAGTGCAGGGTGATTTTTACACCAAAGGAGGCTATGGTGAATCCGGACCTCAACCTTTCGATATGGAAAAAGCATTGGACGAAAGACCTGATTATGTAGTTTTCAATGGCAAAGTAGGTGCATTAACCGGCGACAATTCATTGAAAGCAAAAGTAGGCGAAACCGTTCGGTTGTTTGTCGGAAACGGTGGTCCCGGCCTTACATCCAGTTTCCATGTGATTGGCGAAATTTTCGATAATGTATATCCTGAAGGAGGAAGCACTCTGAACCACAACGTACAAACAACCTTAATTCCTCCGGGAGGCTCGGCTATAACCGAATTCAAGCTACAGGTACCAGGTAATTTTATCCTGGTTGACCATGCCATTTTCAGGGCATTTAATAAAGGTGCTTTAGGAATTCTGAAAGTAGATGGTCCGGATGATAAAACTATATATTCAGGCCAGCAGGATGACAGGATTTACCAGCCCGAAGGTGGTGCGGTACAAACCATGCCGGCAACCGATGAAAAACCTTCGAAACCACTCACAAAAGCTGAAAAACTTGAGTTAGGGAAAGCTCTGTATGCCAGCACCTGCCAGGCTTGCCACCAGGCTGATGGAAAAGGAATTGATAAAGCATTCCCTCCTTTGGTAAAGTCCGATTATTTTGCCTCCGATCCTCAGAAGATAATCCAGGTAATTACACATGGTTTAACGGGGCCGGTTACAGTTAACGGAAAACCCTTCAACAGCGTAATGCCTAAACAAACCCTGAGCGACAATCAGGTTGCCTCGGTTGCCACCTATGTTCTTAATAATTTTGGAAATAAAGGCGGCGAAATACATGCCACTGATGTAGCCAAATTTAGAAAATAGAAGTATGAGAGTAGTATTGCTTCTTTTGAACCTCCTAATTGTATTTGCAGGAATCTGTCAGAGCAAGTCTGCAACTCCGGTCATGGTGAATATCAATGGCGGGTCATATCTTCCTTTATATTCGAAAAATGTACAGAAAACGGAAGTGAAAAACTTTTACATGGATATATATGCCGTTACAAATTCTGATTTCCTGGCTTTTGTAAAAGCTAATCCTGAATGGGGAAAAAGTAAGGTAAAAAGCATTTTTGCCGACAGCAATTATTTGAAGCAATGGAACTCAGATTTATCTTTCAATAAAAATATGGCAAACAGCCCGGTTGTAAATGTATCGTGGTTTGCAGCCAAAAAATACTGCGAATGCCAGGGCAAACGTCTCCCTGAAACTGCTGAATGGGAACTCGCCGCAAAGGCAAGCGAAATAAAAGCGGATGCCAGCAAAGATTCCGGTTTCAATCAATGGGTTTTAAATTGGGTTACAAAACCTAATCCTGTTGTTCTGCCCTCTGTAGGATCAACTTTTAAAAACTTCTACGGCGTTTACGATATGCACGGCTTGGTATGGGAATGGACCTACGACTTCAACAATGCATTAACTACTGGCGAATCACGCGGCAATAGCAGCCTCGACAATACCTTGTTTTGCGGAGGCGGGTCGTTTGCATCCAAAGACCTGAATAATTACGCTTCGTTTATGCGGTTCGCGTTGCGATCGAGTATAAAAGCAAAATATTGTATTGCCAACCTGGGTTTCAGATGTGTAAAATAAATTTTCCGAATATGAAAGCAATAATCATTCTGTCAGTTTTAACCACGATTGTTTTTATTTCGTGTAACAGTAAAAAGGATACCGGTGTTAAGAGTTGCTGTAGCAAAGAAAAACCGGCTGCAAAACTGAAAGCACTTTCCGGCGAATCTGTCTATAATCTAACATCACCATGGGTAACACAGAAAAATCAGAACATTCAACTAACTCAATTTGAAGGTAAGATTGTTATTGCAGCTATGATTTTCACACATTGCGAATCAGCATGTCCGAGGATTGTAGCTGATATGCAACGGATTGAATCTGCATTGTCAGCTAAGGAACTTCAGCAGATTGACTTCCTGCTTATAAGCATGGATCCTGATCGGGATACCCCTGCAAGGCTCACTGAATTTTCAAGGGAACACAATTTGAAACCTAACTGGACACTTATCTGTTCCAATAAGGATGCTACCATGGAAATTGCCAATGTTCTGGGTGTCCGGGTAAAAAAACTGGACAGTGGCGGTTTCGACCATTCCAATATTATTCATGTTTTTAGCCAGGAAGGCGTAATTATTCACCAGCAAAATGGTTTTGCTGGTGAACAGGATGAAACGCTTAAGGCAATAAGAAATTTGCTAAAATAATTGCAATTAACTAAACACCAATTAACTAATCTAATACAAAAACTAAAACAAACAATTTATGACAACAAAAAAACTCTGGATAGCTTTTATAGCCGTCATGGTTATTTCTTTTGCCGTACTTGGATATTTCGGCAGGGAGATTTACAGAAAAGCACCGCCAATCCCGGCACAGGTAGTTACAACCGAAGGTGTCGTTCTCTTCACCGGTCAGGATATAAAAGACGGACAGAACATCTGGCAGTCGATTGGCGGACAGGAAGTTGGCACCGTTTGGGGCCATGGTTCGTATGTAGCTCCCGACTGGTCGGCCGACTGGCTGCACCGCGAAGCCGTGTTTATCCTCGAACAGTATGCCATGGATAATGACAGCACTACTTTCGAAAAATTATCACTCGAAAAGCAGGCTATGTATAAAGCGCGGCTTCAGAAGGAACTGCGAACCAATACCTACGACGAAGCATCAAACAGTTTTATCATATCACCGCTGCGGGCTGAAGCAATTGCTGCCGTAAGCATGCATTATGCCGGCTTGTTTATGAATGATCCTTCATTGGATAAACTGCGCGACAATTATGCGATTCCGGCCAATTCAATTAAAACCGACGACCGCATGGCGAAAATGAATGCCTTCTTTTTCTGGACTGCCTGGGCCTGCGTTACCAACCGGCCGGGCAGCGACATTTCGTACACCAACAATTGGCCGGCAGATGAACTTGTTGACAACAAACCTACAAGTGCTCTAATTTTATGGACCGGTTTTAGTGTAATTATGCTGCTGATCGGTATCGGATTGCTGGTTTGGTATTATGCATCAACCAAAAACGAAGAAGAAATTGAACTGCTTAAACGCGATCCTTTCTTTGGGTTGGTAATGACACCTTCGATGAAAGCTACGCTGAAATACTTTTGGGTAGTAACAGGATTAATTCTTGTTCAGGTAATAATGGGAGTTATAACAGCACATTACGGTGTCGAAGGACAGGCTTTTTACGGGTTTCCGCTGTCCGACTTTCTTCCCTATTCCCTTTCGCGTACATGGCACGTTCAGATCGCCATTTTCTGGATAGCCACATCCTGGCTCGCAACCGGATTGTATCTTGCTCCTGCTGTTTCAGGTCATGAACCCAAATTTCAAAGGCTTGGAGTAAACTTCCTTTTTATAGCTTTACTGGTAATTGTTGTAGGTTCGTTGATCGGACAATGGTTCGGCATTATGCAGAAACTTGGGCTGGTTACTAACTTTTACTTTGGTCACCAGGGATATGAGTATGTAGATCTTGGTCGTTTCTGGCAGGCATTCCTCTTTATCGGTCTTGTACTTTGGCTGTTGCTGATGGGGCGCGCAATTTGGCCAGCCATCACAAAACGTGACGAAAACCGGCATTTGCTCACCATGTTCCTGATTGCTTCGGTTGCTATTGCAGCATTTTATGGCGCGGGCCTTATGTGGGGTCGCCAAACTAACCTTGCAATTGCCGAATACTGGCGCTGGTGGGTAGTTCATCTCTGGGTTGAAGGATTTTTTGAAGTGTTTGCAACCGTAGCTATTGCTTTCCTTTTTGTAAAGCTCAACCTGATCCGGGCAGTTACAGCAACGTCTAATGTGTTGTTTTCAACCATCGTTTTTCTTTCGGGAGGCATACTTGGCACTTTTCACCACCTTTATTTTACAGGAACTCCGACAGCAATTCTGGCACTTGGAGCTTCCTTCAGTGCGCTTGAAGTAGCACCATTGGTATTGATTGGTTTTGAAGCTTATTCCACGCTAAAAATTTCACGTACCAGCAACTGGATTCAGAATTACAAATGGCCGATTTACAGTTTTCTCGCGGTTTCATTCTGGAACCTGGTAGGAGCCGGCATATTCGGTTTTCTTATAAATCCTCCCATTGCATTGTATTATATGCAGGGATTGAATACCACAGCTGTTCACGGGCACACTGCACTCTTTGGTGTTTACGGAATGCTCGGAATTGGCTTGATGCTTTTTGTATTACGCAGCATGAATGCGGAAGTGGTATGGAAACAGAAATATATCCGCTTTGCATTCTGGGCAATTAACATTGGATTGGCTTTAATGGTGTTGATAAGCGTTCTGCCTGTAGGACTGGCTCAAACCTGGGTAAGCGTAAAATACGGTTTGTGGTATGCACGTTCGGCCGACTTTATGCAGGGCGATACTTTATCCACTTTCCGCTGGCTTCGAGTAATCGGCGATACAATTTTTGCTCTTGGAACCGTTGCACTGGCATGGTTTATAGTAGGTCTGAAAACAGGCTGGAGTATTGAAAAGAAGTAATGGGATAATTTGATGCTTTACGCGTTCCGGGATAAAATTATCCCGGAACGCTTTTTTATGAGAGCCAAGCCATTCAAGAGTTTAAACCCTTGAAAGGCTTGATTGGTTAGTGACCGGCAATGAGAAGTCTGCTTAAAACATGGTTCAAATTACGGCTACATAATATTTTGATGTGCTGGAAAAGTTAATGACTCATTAGATAAATGATTTTTTAAAATAATTAGAATAGATTGATGATTTAATTCGGAAATTGAATTAGTATTTATTTTTTCGTCCTTTTCCCTTGATGGAAAA
>JBBSDG010000181.1:0-8694 GCA_038249635.1 Bacteroidales bacterium
GAAATTGAGTTTCTGCTGCTTTCAGCGCTCGACCAATCTATTGAACAGGTTGAGCAGAAAGTTCATTCGCTTGGAGGAATAATTATCCCGGCTCACATCGACAGGCCAAGCTACAGCATTATCAGCCAGCTGGGATTTATTCCATCAGACTTGATGATTGATGGAATTGAGATTTCAGCAAACTGTAAAGTTGCATCGGTTATGCCATTTCTGGCGAAGCACAGGGACAAAACGATTCTAAGAAATTCGGATGCTCATTATGAGGAAAATATCGGGAAAGCATTTTCTGTTTTCGAAATGGAGCACAGGTCTTTCAAAGAAATCATACTTACTTTGTATCGAATTGAAGGGCGTAAAGTTACCATAGCATGAAAGACCTGGCACTTCATATACTCGATATACTGCAGAACTCGGTAACGGCAGGCGCAACCCTGGTTAAACTTCAGATTGACGAAATTCCTGCCGATGACAAATACCTTGTTAAGTTCACCGATAACGGCAAAGGAATGGATGCAAAAATGGTACAGCAGGTAACGGATCCTTTTTTTACAACCCGCACAACCCGGAAAGTAGGTTTAGGCTTACCTTTACTGAAACAAAATGCAGAGCGAACCGGTGGCAGCCTTATGATTCATTCTACCCCGGGAATGGGAACTGAAGTTCTGGTTGAATTCAGTTTCAAGCATATTGACAGGCTACCGACCGGCGATATTGCCGGTACACTTGCACTCACTGTTTCATCCTACCCGGCAATTGACTTCATCTATACGCATAACACACCACAAGGCACTTTTATATTCGATACTGCTGAAATAAAAGAAACGTTGGGTGATCTCCCGATAAGCAATCCACAGGTAATTGCTTTTATGAAAGACCTGATACGCGACAACCTCGGGGAGATAAAAGCATCATAAATACCAGAATAGAGACATATTGATAACTGTAAAAAAATCAAAATCACATGACCAAGATCACATCATTAGCTGATTTAAGAAAAATTAAATCCGACGTTGAAGCGAAAATGAGTCTTCGCGAACGTAGCGAAACCCCTGAAAGCATGGTACAAATCAGAGTAGCCATGGCAACCTGCGGTATTGCATCAGGAGCCAAAATAGTAATGGATTATATGATTACTGAACTGGACAAACGCAGCATCCCCGCCGTTGTTACACAAACCGGCTGTATGGGATATTGCTATGCCGAACCTACCATTGAAGTAACACGTCCCGGCCATCAGCCACTGGTATTCGGGTATGTTGATTCGAAAAAAGCCGATCAGATCATTGAGAGATACATCAAAAATGGCGAACTTCTCGATGGCATCATCCCTGTTAACTACGAAAATATTGAAGGTAAGTAATAAATCCCGGAGGAAAACACTATGACACAATTCAAAATGCACCTGCTGGTGTGCGGAGGAACCGGCTGCAGGGCCTCGGAAAGCGAAAAACTGTTTCACAACCTGAAGAGCGAAATATTTGAAAAAGGACTTGAAAGCGAAGTTCAGGTAATTACAACCGGATGCTTCGGATTCTGTGAAAAAGGGCCTATCGTAAAGGTAATGCCCGATAACACTTTCTATACCCAGGTAAAACCTGAGGATGCGATCGAAATTATAGCCGAGCATGTAATTAAAGGCCGTCGTGTTCATCGTTTGCTTTATATTAACCCTGAAACCGAACAACACGTTTCGGACTCGAAACACATGGGTTTTTATCGCAAACAGCTTCGCATAGCTCTGCGCAATTGCGGATTCATTGATCCCGAAAATATTGAAGAATACATTTCGCGCGATGGGTATGCTGCCCTGGCAAAATGTTTGACCGAATTGACACCTGAACAGGTGATTGAAGAAATGAAAAAGAGTGGTCTTCGCGGACGTGGAGGCGGTGGTTTCCCAACCGGACTTAAGTGGGAAATTACCCGCAAAAGTCAGAACGACCAAAAATACGTAGTTTGTAATGCCGACGAAGGTGACCCGGGAGCATTTATGGATCGTTCCATTCTCGAAGGCGACCCACATTCGGTAATTGAAGCCATGGCCATTTGCGGTTATTGCATTGGTGCCGATAAAGGTGTGGTTTACATCCGTGCTGAATATCCGCTTGCTGTCGAAAGACTCAAAATTGCCATGAAACAAGCCTCTGAGTTTGGTTTATTGGGAAAAGATATTTTCGGGACCGGTTTTAACTTTGATATTGATATACGATACGGAGCAGGAGCATTTGTATGCGGTGAGGAAACCGCGCTTATACATTCAATGGAAGGCTTACGCGGTGAACCTACAATAAAACCGCCGTTCCCCAGTGTATCAGGATACCTTCAAAAACCAACCAACGTCAATAATGTTGAGACTTTTGCCAATGTACCGGCAATTATCAACAAAGGTGCCGAGTGGTATGCATCTATAGGAAGCGAGAAATCGAAAGGAACAAAAGTATTTGCATTAGCAGGAAAAATCAATAACGTCGGACTTATTGAAGTTCCGATGGGAACAACCCTTCGTGAAATTATATTCGAAATCGGTGGTGGAATTAAAGACGGAAAGAAATTTAAAGCTGTTCAAACCGGCGGACCATCGGGCGGTTGCCTCACTGAAAAGCATCTTGATATCGCAATAGATTTCGATTCGCTCACAGCTGCCGGTTCAATGATGGGATCGGGTGGTATGATCGTATTGGATGAAGATGATTGCATGGTTTCCATCGCAAAGTTCTATCTCGATTTTACAGTTGAAGAATCCTGCGGCAAATGTGCTCCATGCCGCATCGGTAACAAGAGATTGAACGAAATGCTCGAAAAGATATGTGAAGGCAAAGGAACCATGAAAGACCTTGATTTGCTACGCAACCTGAGCCATGTGGTAAAGGATACTTCACTTTGCGGACTGGGACAAACATCTCCTAATCCTGTGCTTTCGACCATGGATAATTTCATGGATGAATACCTGGCACATATCGTTGATCACAGATGCCCCAGCGGACAGTGTAAAGCTTTGCTCCAGTACATAATTGAAGCTGAAAACTGCGTTGGATGCACGGCATGTGCTCGAAACTGCCCTGTTAACGCAATAGCAGGCGAACGCAAGGGCATACACGTAATTGATCAGGAAACCTGTATTAAATGCGGTGCATGTCTCGAAAAATGTAAGTTCAACGCAGTGTTTATTAAGTAACGAAAGGGGAATAAACCATGGAAATGATCAATATAAAAATAGACAATAAAGAATTGAAGGTAGCCCCCGGGACTACTATACTGGATGCTGCAAAATCAGTCGGGATAAATATTCCTACACTTTGTTACCTCCATCTGCATGACTTCGATATCACAAACAAACCGGCAGGCTGCCGTATTTGCGTGGTTGAGGTAAAGGGCCGCCGTAACCTGGCTCCCGCCTGTGCTACCGATTGTTATGAAGGAATGGAAGTGAGCACACACAATATCCGCGTACTCAACAGCCGCAAAACAGTTCTGGAACTCATCCTCAGCGACCACCCGACGGATTGCCTGGTTTGTGTAAAAAGCGGAAGCTGCGAATTACAAACCCTGGCTCAGGATATGGGAATCCGCCAGATTGAATACCAGGGCGAACAATCGCATTATAAGGAAGATACATCACCCGCTATAATTCGCGATGTTGACAAATGCATCATGTGCCGCCGCTGCGAAATGATGTGTAACGACGTGCAAACTGTTGGCGTACTTTCAGCCGTTAACCGTGGATTTATGTCGGTTGTTGCTCCTGCATTCGAAATGAATCTGGACCACAGCGTTTGTACCTACTGTGGACAATGTGTGGCTGTTTGCCCCACTGGCGCACTTACTGAAGTAGATAATACTAATCAGGTTATACGCGCATTAGCTGATCCGTCTAAAACCGTTATCGTTCAAACTGCTCCAGCCGTAAGGGTTGCTTTAGGTGAGGAATTCGGGATGGCACCGGGAACAAGGGTTACCGGCAAAATGGTTACTGCTTTGCGCAATCTTGGATTTGATTATGTTTTTGATACTGATTTTGGTGCCGACCTTACTATTATGGAAGAAGGCACTGAGTTACTTGATCGTATCACACGCCATCTCAATGGCGACAAAACTGTTAAATTACCAATGCTTACTTCATGCTGTCCGGCCTGGGTTAATTTCTTCGAACACCAGTTCCCTGAAATGAGCGATATTCCTTCCACTGCAAGATCACCACAGCAGATGTTTGGTGCTATTGCTAAAACCTATTTTGCCGATAAGCTTGGAATAAAACGCGAAAACCTGGTTGTAGTTTCAATTATGCCTTGTCTGGCTAAAAAATACGAATGTCAGCGTGATGAATTTGCAACTAATAGCAATCCTGATGTTGACTTTTCAGTTTCAACCCGCGAACTGGCTCATCTGATCAAACAGGCAAATATCAATTTCAATACGTTGCCTGATGAGGATTTCGACCGTCCGATGGGCGAATCAACCGGGGCGGGTGTAATATTTGGAACAACTGGTGGAGTAATCGAAGCCGCTGTGCGCACAGCTTATGAACTTTTCACAGGGAAAACACTAGAGAAAGTTGATTTCAAACAACTTCGCGGTATGGAATGGATACGTGAAGCAACCGTTGATTTCGATGGAACACCAATTAAGATTGGTATCGCACACGGATTAGGCAATGCCCGTAAATTGTTGCAGGACATTAAAGACGGTAATTCATCATACCATGCCATCGAAATTATGGCATGTCCCGGTGGATGTATCGGCGGAGGCGGCCAACCGCTTCACCATGGTGATACAAGCATTTTAATAGCCCGTCAGAAAGCAATTTATACCGAAGATGAAGCCAAAACAATTCGCAAATCGCATGAAAACCCTTATATTCAGCAATTATATGCCGAATTCCTTGGCAAACCAATGAGCGAAAAGGCTCATCATTTGCTTCACACAAAATATTTCGACAAGAGCAAACCAGCCGAAATAGATGAATAAGCAAGGATAAAAAGGTAAATAATTTTAAAGAAAAATCGTTATGGCAAATATAAAAATAAGCGAGCAGAAGGTTCTACAGATAGAAGCCATCTGCAAAGAGTTCAACAACGAAAAGGGTGAGTTGATCAACGTGCTGCATAAAACACAAAGCCTGGTAGGTTACTTACCGGCTGAAGTTCAGGAAATTATCTCAAAAAACCTGAATTGCTCAGTGGCTCATGTTTATGGAGTTGTTACTTTCTACTCGTTCTTCACCATGATTCCGAAAGGCGAATTCCCAATCAGCATTTGTATGGGAACTGCCTGTTACGTTCGTGGTGCCGAAAAAGTACTTGATGAGTTTAAACGTATTCTTGATATTCCTGTTGGGAAAACCACACCCGACGGCAAATTTTCGCTTAGCTGCCTGCGCTGTGTCGGAGCCTGCGGGCTTGCACCGGTGGTGATGGTTGGCGAAAAAGTTTACGGACGCGTGTCGCCCGACGGGGTTAAAGACATCATTAAAGAGTACAAACAGGCATAGTAAAATTTGAGTTTAAGAATCACATCAGGTTCTGGATTTTGTTCCTGTCAAAACTGCTTCTGTAACTGGAAGCAGTTTTTTTATGCACTAAAAGTCTCAAAATACCATAGGTAAAATAGAATATTTTATCAGCAAAAACTAAAACCACAATTTTATCGCTATATTTGCTTGATTTATTAACACTCTTTACCAATATGAATCTGGATTCGAATGATATAAACTCACTGCGACAAGAGATTGAACTATTAAAATCTGAAAATACCAGGATTCAGACTGACCTCCTGAGACAAAAAGATTTTGAAAAGCTTGAGCTGGAAGCAGAGGAAATTAAACAGCAGTCTGAAAGAGCCAACCGGATCAAGTCCGACTTCCTTTCGATGATGAGTCACGAAATACGCACTCCTATGAACGGAATTGTGGGTATGACCAGCTTGTTACTCGACACTAAAATTACGCCCGAGCAGCACAATTACCTCGAAACTCTGCGTATAAGTGCTGATAACCTGATGTCGATCATCAATGATATCCTGGATTTCTCGAAGATTGAAGCCGACAAGCTGAATCTTGAAGAAAGCTCATTCGAGCTACGCAAGTGCATAGAAGAGTCGCTGGATATTTATGCCGTTAAAGCAATTGAAAAAGGAATTGATCTGCTCTACATGCTTCAACCCGAAGTACCTCCATTCCTGATTGGTGATATGAAACGGATCAGGCAGGTACTTGGAAACCTGATTAATAATGCCATTAAATTTACCGACGAAGGCGAAATATTTATTTCAGTTGAAAAGCAATCACAAACCAAGGAATACTGCGAACTGCTTTTTTCGGTTAAAGACAGTGGAATCGGAATACAAAAAGAGAAATTATCCCTCATTTTCGAAGCATTTACGCAAGGGGAAACCTTTGTTTCGCGAAGGTATGGAGGCACAGGGCTGGGACTGGCTATTGCACGCCACCTGGTTGGACTTATGGGCGGAAAAATCTGGGCTGAGAGTTCACCCGGCAAAGGAGCCACCTTTTACTTTACAGCTAAACTTAAAATAGCCGATACACCTACAACAAAACTCTACATCCGCGGACAAATACCGGAACTTAAAGGCAGTAAAGTACTTATTGTTGACAGCGATCAAACGTCGAGGCAAATATTTACCGTACAGTTCGAGGCATGGGGAATGAAGGCATACACAGCCTCAAGTGCAAAAGAAGCACTTCGGATCATCGAGACTGAGGATTCCTATTTTGATTTGGGAATTCTGGATATGCAGGCATCAGGATTAAATGGAGTTGAACTTGCGCAAACCATACGCGAAATACCGTTTAAAGGAGATATGCCTTTTATTCTGGTTTCGTCGGTGGGTAAAGTAAATGATTTGCCGAAAGGACTTTTTGACGCACAACTCTCCAAACCGGTTAAACTTACCGATCTTTTTGAGCTTGTACTTGGTGTAATGTCGGAAAACAGGAACCGCAAAAAGAATGTTGCAGATCATAGCGTTGATAAAAAGCTTTCGGATAAACTGCCGTTAAGCATTCTGCTTGCCGAGGACAATTTCACAAATCAGGAACTGGTTGTAACGCTTATGCGAAAAATGGGTTATACCATCGATGCAGTTGAAAATGGCCGTAAAGCGCTGGAAATCATGGAGCACAAAAAATTTGATATAATTCTGATGGATGTACAGATGCCAGTAATGAACGGCCTTGAAGCAACACAGGCTATCATTGAAAAATATCCCGAAGACGTGCGGCCATTCATAATTGCTATAACTGCCAATGCTATGCCAGGTGACAGGGAAAGATTCCTTGAAGCGGGCATGGTGGATTACTTGTCGAAACCAATACGATTTAAGGATGTACAAGACGTATTAATCCGCTGGGGCAGGAAGAAACAGGCTAATTAGATCCAAAAACTTGACAAAGCATTAAAAACCGGTTCAGGCCGGTTTTTTTTAACTGAATATTAATTGCATTTTTGAAATAATTGTTCGTGCTGCTAAATAATTTGCAGTTTTGTAGTACAAAAAGATGCATCAGGTAAGTTAAAAAACCAAAATTTTATATTTCTCATTCTAAAACACGCATACCAGCGTTTGGATTGGGATGTTTGTTAAACCCAAAAGTGAATCTAAAAAAATGAGCGGTACTATATACAGCGTAATTACTGGAACAGGAAGTTATATTCCATCGAAACTGGTTAAAAATGAGCATTTCCTTGCTACTGAATTTTATGATAGCGATGAAAAAAAACTTGAAAAATCAAACCATGAAATAATTGATAAGTTCCTGGAGATTACCACCATTGCCGAAAGACATTATATTTCTGACCAAAAAGTAACTTCTGACATTGCTTACTTTGCTGCTGATGAAGCTATTAAATCGGCAGATATCGACAAGGAAGAACTGGATTATATCATTGTTGCGCACAACTTCGGTGATGTAAAAAAGGATAATAAAAGGTCGGATTTTGTGCCAAGCCTGGCATCGCGGGTTAAGCACAAACTGGAAATACATAACCCCGGCACAGTTGCATACGATATAACGTTTGGTTGTCCCGGCTGGTTACAGGCTGTGATACAATCGGATTATTTCATAAAATCGGGTGATGCTAAAAAGATGCTTGTAATCGGAGCTGAAGCCTTATCCAGAATATCGGATCCACACGACCGCGATAGTATGCTGTATGCTGACGGAGCAGGAGCGGTAATTCTGGAAGCAAAAACAAGTGAAACTCCTATTGGAATTCTTGCTCACAAAACCCGCTCTGACACGTTTACGCAGTCGAAAATGCTGCATATGGATAAATCGTTCAATCCGGACTTTAAAAATAAGGATGAACTGTTTTTGAAAATGAACGGCCGGAAACTTTATCAGTATGCACTCGAAACGGTTCCCCAAGCCATAAAAGACTGCCTGGATAAAAGCAATACCCAACTCAATGAAATCAGTAAGGTGCTGATCCACCAGGCAAACGGAAAGATGGATGATGCTATTTTAAGACGACTCTATACTTTGTGTAATATAACAGATATCCCGGAAAACGTGATGCCTATGACTATTTCATTTCTGGGAAATACTTCCGTAGCAACCTTACCGACTTTACTCGACATGATCCTGAAAAACAAGCTGGAACCTCATAAAATAACTGAGGGAGACTTATTGGTTTTTGCATCAGTGGGAGCAGGAATGAATATTAACGCGCTGGTTTA
>JBBSDG010000182.1:0-8684 GCA_038249635.1 Bacteroidales bacterium
ACCTGTTGACTGAAGTTTAAGGTCAGTACCATCATTTTTACTCATGCCTCCATCATAAAACAGGTTAGCCTTCAACCGTTTCAGGTAAATCAGCGATCCCAGTGAAAAATCAGGATACGCAAAAGGAAATTTATAATTCAATGCAAAACAACCCATGGTGTTAGCATCAGCAATGTAATACCCTCGTGGCAGATTTATCAGGTTTGAGTAATAGTTGAGGGTATAATTCCTTTGCTGCCAGTTTAAATCCAGGCGAATTCCCTGGTGTTTCAATATTCCCGGAAAGTATAAACGGACTACGGCAGAAGCTATGGTTCCATAGTTATACTTACCCAACGGAGTATGCCGGAAACTTCCTGTAAAGACCTGACCCCAGCGCGGATAAATATCCTTACCCGATTGCTTGATATAGCGGTATGCATTGATGCTGTAGTCCAGCGAATGAATGGTTCCATCGGTCTTATGAGTCTCGGGCGATGTATTGTTTGCGATATCAATCCACGAAGTATGTATCTTCAAATTTATTCCTTTATAATATTTTCCACCAGTGAAGATCAATGGCAAAGTGATTCCTCCGCTGATAGAAGTTTCATTATAATTGTAACGAACTGATGATGCTGTGTATGCAGTACGCGCGCCATACGAAGTACTGAGGTCGATAACCGGATACCAGGCCAGCCAGCTAAAGTCGGCAGTTACTTTTCCCGTATTTTCGGCCATATCATATTTATAGCCAATGGTGGTTGTTGCTGTGCTCAGTTCATTCTGCGACATAAATGAGATACCGGTTCCATATTCGCCCGACAAATAGTTAATATATGCCGGTGCCCAGCTATGGAAATTAAAAATATGAGCCGCCTTTTTATAAGGTTGTGATTGATAAGTTACGGCACTGCCCGTGAATGAACCGGAAATGCTTACCTCCTCTTTTACAAGGTATTTATAAAGTGAAGGAGAAAAATCCTTTACACCGCTCAGTTTTCTCCAGGTATCAGGCGTATAGTCAGCTTCTGCCAAACTATAGCCGGTGGCAGAATAATTTGAATAGACAATCTTTTTCCCATCAGGACTTAAAGTGGCATTGCTGGCTCCATAGCCAGCCGATGTTACCTGAAAAACCTCATTGTGTTTCAAATCAATTGCGTAAATGTTTTCAATTCCCGAAAATGCACCGTTGAATAGCACATACTCATTTGCAAAAACAGGATTGGATATTTCGGTAAAAGTAGAAGGCAAAAGCGTTTCGACAGATTGCTTTTTCAGATCAAAAACTACAATGCTCTTCCCTTTTCCGTCAAACTGTGTAAATACGATTTTTGCGCCATCCTCCGACCATGAAGGGGTCATATAAAAATCTGAATCCGAAACCATGATTGTAGCCGTTTCTTTTCCGCTTTTCGTATCGATTAAAACTATGGAATTCCGGTTTGTTGGATCAATACTTATGGCAGCCAGCGAAAGTCCGTCGGGCGAAAATGCAGGTGCGAAATAGCGGCTTTTTGAAGTTACTGACTTAATTTTACCCGTAGAGTTATCGAAAATTCTGATCACCGAATAATTCCGCTGTTCCCAACGGGGATCATTGATGGTTTCAGTCCAGGCAAGCCGATAATTTAACGTTGGCCTACCTCCGCCTGATTTATTCGCCGCTTGATCCTCAGAAGTAACTTTTGTGACAGAAAATTTCGCGAAAGACAAATATCCCGGTGTTGTTACAATTTCGTTGTATCCATTCGGCCCGCTTATCACGAAACGGGTAATATCATCCATGCTTGAAAATTCAGATACAACCAGCGAATCATTCAGGAATGCCGGGAAAGTATAACTTTCATATTTCTTTCTGCCGGTTTGAGATATCGGAGTATAAGGTGTCCTGGGAGTATGCGTATCCTGGTATTTCCACATGCTGTCCATATCAAGCATCGTCTGACTATAAAGCTGTTCTTTGCCAAATCCGGTTGCCTTTTTCAATCCATGATTAAAAGGAGTGAAAATGAAAGGCTTTCGAGCCACTTCATCAAGAGCAGTTATCCAGGCTTTGTAACCATATTTTCTACGCACATTTGCAACCAATGAGTAGCCAAGTTCGTACCGGCTTGGCACATAAGTTTTGTAGGAACCAAACGTGGCCTTATCATAGGAATATGATCCTAATTGCCTCACCTGCGCACGAAGCAGCATTTCGAAATTTGGGATACGGCCACGGCCTGATTTGCCAAGTGCAGTTTCAGTACACACTGCATCACCTTCCATAAACCAGGAAGGCACAAATATTCCGTTTATTCCGGTAGCTGCCTGCTGGCCGATAAACCACGACAAAACTTTTGTGAAGCCCTGGCTTGTCCTGTCGATTTGAACCACATGCCTGTATTCGTGTTTTATCAGTTGCTCCATCCAATCCTCAGCATACATATCCTGTGGCGGACAGGTGTACATTTCGATCCGTTTGGGAGCCCAAACTGTTACTGCGTTGGATGTAATGTTATAATTATGAAGGATTATTGGTACCAGTTTGGGTTTATATCCGAGAGTTTTGGTTCCATAAATATATGCAAAATCAGCCGAGGATATCATTTTCTGAGCTTTAGGCTCAAAAATCTCAGGATAAACTATCCGGAAATGAGGCGTAGTAATCTGCCGCCATTTCAGCGACGCAGGATCCTGGCCAAGGTTATAATATTGCCCGAATAGCAGTACCGGGATTAAAACAACAGCAATTAAACAAAAAAAACGCAGAAAATTAGCTGAACCCATTTAGCACCGTGTTAACGCTGCAAATATAAAAAACAAGCGGGAGTAATTACTTACCCCCGCTGAAATACTATCAAGATGGAAAACTAAAGATGAAAACTAAACTAAATTATAATCACGAAATAGGGTGCTTAATTCATCGAAACTAAATGGTTTTTGGGCGTATCCGTCAACTCCTGCTTTCAGGCATTCGGCTTTATCAGGGTTTGTTGTTATCGCTATAATTGTAGTATGTCCTTTTTTCAGGTAATCCAATTCTATTTTGCGGATCTCTTTCACAGCCTGCAGACCATCCATTTCGGGCATCTGAATATCCATAAGAATAAGATCGTATTCTTTAACTCTAAACCTGCTAACAGCTTCATTTCCGTTTTTTGCCACGTCCACATCGTGTCCATTACGTCGGAGATAGAAAGTGGTGATTTTCTCGATCATCTCATCATCTTCGGCCAGCAAAATATTAAGTTTTCTCATCAGATCCAGATTGTTATAATTTTTCATTTATTTTTCTTGTTCGAAATTTTTGAAGTTGCCGAGATTATTTAGTTACAATTTTTTTAGTTATTGTGTGCATGCCATCTGATAGTTTCAGGATACATACACCGGCTGCCTGCTTACCTGTGGAAAGACTTATTCCGTCCGAAAGGCTTCCTTTATAACTGCTGATCATTTTCCCATCAACAGTGTATAACATTGCAGTATAAACTTTATTAACTGTATTTTCAGTTCCGTTAACAATAACTTCTCCCTGATTCACAGTTACATTTGATATTTCACTTACAGGTAAAACCTGTTCTTCAACTCCCTGTGTTGATTCAAAATGAATTGCAAACCTTTCGGATTTCATTTCAGGTGAGTGGTAAAATGAATAAACGGAATCTGTACGCAGGTCGATAAACTTATTAAGCTCTTTATCTTCGAGGATAACAGGATACCTGTATTCAAATGCTGCGGCGCCAATATTCGAGATACTAAATTGTCCGGCTTCCTTGGTTTCAATATTCAAAGGAATATTTACTGCTGAATTAACGTCAGGAATCGTATTTATTGCATATTTAACATCGCCGTCCGATTTCAGACAGATAGAAGGTGCATTTGTTGAGTTCTGAATTTTTAAAGCATCCAGTTTATCATCAAATTCATACGTTGAATTATCAAGTACGCGGAACATAACTTCGTCAGTTAATCCAGCATCATTTTTCAGCTTGAATTTTATTGAATTATTTTTAACGGTGTGTGCAACTTCATTAAAACTGCTAACCCGTGAATTTTCATTTACAACAAGCGATCCCTGGTTAATGGCTTTCACAAAGAAACCCTGCATAGGAGCAATGTAACGGCTGCCGTTGTTCAACGAAACTGCATCATCGCCACCTGGCAAATAAACCGAGAAGTTGCCCGAACCTGATGGATCTGGATAATAAATAGCCGAAGCTATGGAGTTACGTTGCCATGCATTGTTGTCATTATTTTCCCAGTCGATATAGGAGGTGAAAGGATTTCCGGTTAGATTGAGACCGTTTCCCGAATTTGAAATTGAATATGACTTAGGATTGTGATCAGGAGTTCCTACAAAAGTGCGGGTTTCGCTGGATAATGAATGGAGTTCATAACCCTGCATCGTCTGCAAAGGATCGTCGGTCGGCTCAATGTAACTGCCCCACTGCGAAGAGGATTCATCGTAGGTGCGGAGATACATGTTCAAAAATGTTTTAGAATATGCCATTTCTACAGGAGATGAAATAAGATTTTTTTGATCTTTCAACACCTGGTATTCCGACTGTATGCTACCACTAGCATCACCGTTGAGGAATAAGGAGGATTTTTTTGCAACCGTATTTTTTAAAAGAAATTTTCCTGCTCCTATAACTGAGAGATTACCATTAATATGAATGAATGCTTCAGTTTTTACGATGAGTGTGGAACCTGAATTGATGTATAAGTTATTTGAATAAGCTTTAGCGGTAACTTCAGGGTTGTGTTCGGATGATAAAATGGCAACATTTGAAGTAGTAAGTGGTAATGATGCGCCTGCCCAGTTCTGTGTATCGTTCCAGTTTGAATTCAGCTTACCAGTCCAGTTATATTCTGATATCAATGAACCGTCAGGAATTAATGATGCAGGATGTATGCTGAAAGCCGAACCATTTCCTTTATAATGAACCGATTCAATTGCGCCGTTACCGTTAATATTTACTGATGAACCAACAGTTAAACTGCCGGTTACCGATAGTTTCCCTAAAATGCTGTGATTGGATACTGAATTAATAACATTTGACTTCCTCACTAAAATTTTACCTGAAGTTTCAACCAGTAATACAGAATTTCCATCCAGGCTCAGGTTACCAATTTTTATTTCGCCACTGCATTTCAAGATTGAATTATCCGAAAAATCAAGATTTACGTTGTCCCCACGGAGTTTGCCAGTATTCAATACTTCAAGTATTCCGTTGCCTGAAAAAGCAAAATCGCTACTCAGAGCAACTCCGCGATCAATAATAACAGTATCATTACTCTGAGGCACTAAACCGGAAGCAGTGCCATTTGACTTCAATGACCAGGAAGCCGACGAGTTCCAGGATGCATTATTACCAACAGAGTATAATTTTGAACCACCTCTTCCGAATGAATTAGATACAAAGACAAATATCACTGCTGTGGCAATGAGAATTAACTTTGTTGAAAAACCTATTTTGAACATTCTTTCGGGTTTATTTGTTGTCGTAGTATTGTGAGAAGCAACAGCTAATTAATATAATTTTTTAAGTCGGACAGCATGGAGAAAATTCATGCCACTCGTGCAAAAGAAATAGCAAACCATATGCCTTCTTTTTTAATACACTAATTATCAAATATTTACAATAATAACTCAAAAGGACACTATAAAGAAATGTCCCATATTGAAAAAAAGAGGTCTTTTGTTGAACGCTTTTGAAAATGTTACGCGCTATTTTGGTGTAAAATCCACACTAACTTGGAAATGAACACTGCTACCATCAGAAACTTATAAAATTCTGACTAAAATAATTCCAAACCGGATCATTGGGTGTTGGAGCAATAATTGTTAATGGTTTCAGGGTAACCGGATGTATAAAATTTAATTTTCGGGCATGCAAATGAATAGATGCATCGGTGTTTGAGCGTGAGTAACCATATTTTAAATCTCCCTTTATGGGACAACCGATTCCGGCAAGTTGAGTCCGTATCTGATGATGTCGGCCTGTTTGAAGATCAATCTCTACTAAATAGTAATTATCACTGCTTCCTAATAATGTATAGGACAACGAAGCCATCTGGGAATTTTTAGTTTTTTCGCCGGTAATAAATGATTTATTTTTTGCCTCGTCGCGGCGAAGGAAATTTACAAGAGTATCCTTTTCTTTAGGTGGTTTATTTTTGACGACCGCCCAATAGGTCTTACTTATTTCTCTTTCTTTAATAAGTGCGTTGAGCCGGGTGAGCGATTTGCTGGTACGGGCAAATATAACAGCTCCGCTCACAGGGCGGTCGAGCCGGTGTACCACGCCTAAAAACACTTCACCTTCCTTATTATATTTTACCTTTATATAATCTTTTACCAGGTCCGATAAGGGTCTGTCACCTGTTTTGTCGCCCTGTACAATTTGCGAGGGCTGCTTATTAATAATGATGATATGATTATCCTCAAACAGGATATTTTCCTCCAGCAGTTTAGCTGATGGCTTTTGGATATTAGTATTGCTCCCTTTCATTGGGGAAATCGAGTGTTTTTACATCCGTAATATAATTTTGAACTGCAGCAACGATATCTTCACTTAAGTTCATATACCTGCGCAGAAATCTGGGGGAAAACTCCATGGTTATTCCCAGCATATCGTGCAACACAAGAACCTGTCCGTCAACGCCGGGGCCGGCACCAATTCCGATAATCGGGATTTTAGCATTCCGGGCCACTTCTTCGGCTAACCTGGCAGGTATTTTCTCAAGCACTAACGCAAAACAGCCCGCTTTTTCGAGTAAGCGCGAATCCTCTACAAGTTTGCGGGCTTCGCGTTCTTCGGTGGCACGAACCACATAGGTTCCAAATTTATTTATGGATTGCGGGGTTAAGCCCAGATGCCCCATTACTGGTATGCCGGCGGATAGAATACGCTCGACAGACTCAATAACTTCGAGACCACCTTCTAACTTTACCGCATCGGCACCCGACTCTTTCATGATCCGTATTGCCGATGCCAGTGCTTCCTTCCAGTTACCCTGGTATGTTCCGAAAGGCATATCAACCACAACCAGAGCCCTGTTTACAGCCCTCACTACCGACGAGGCGTGATAAATCATGTGATTCAGCGTTATGGGCAAAGTACTACTAAAACCGGCCATAACATTTGATGCGGAATCACCAACCAGGATTACATCAATACCGGCTTTGTCGAGCAGGCGCGCCATTGAATAATCATATCCGGTAAGCATTGATATCTTCTCTCCTTTGAGCTTCATCTCCTGAAGGACATGCGTGGTAATCTTCGAAACTACTCCTGACTTAGCTATCATGGCTTTCGGGATTTTGATTATTGATTAGTAGAGCGGGATTTTGAAAATCTGATCTTGTTTCAAATCAGTTTCCTGATAAAAAGCATACAAAATTACAAAGAATTACAATCACACCGTAAATACTATATCACACGTAAGTATCATCTAATTCGAAAAGGAAACATATCCGGATACTTATTTATAGTTGGCAGAGGGAGTAAATCAGCATATTCTGCCGTTTTGTCAGCCATATAATCCAATCTGACAATGCCATGCTCTTAAGTTGGCTTTGCTGTCACTTATTCCTATAAAACAGCATATTCTACTGATAAATAATTATTTATGAATAGAATTAAGGTAATAATTTTAACATAACGTTATGTAAATCCCGCTATTTATCTATATGTTACATCTGTGGCATAAAGATTGAAATAACCCATGTGTCATTAAAAAAAAGAAAAACTGAAAAATTTAATATAATGGGAAAAATAATTGGTATCGATCTTGGAACTACTAACTCATGCGTTTCGGTAATGGAAGGCAACGAACCCGTAGTAATTCCTAACAGCGAAGGGAAACGCACCACCCCTTCGATAGTTGCTTTTACCGAAAACGGCGAACGTAAAGTTGGTGATCCGGCCAAAAGGCAGTCAATCACCAATCCAACCAAAACGGTTTCGTCGATAAAGCGATTCATGGGTGAAACCTACGATAGGGTTACAAAAGAAATTCAACGTATGCCTTTTACAGTAGTTAAAGGCGACAACAACACTGCACGCGTTAAAATTGACGACCGCACTTTTACACCACAGGAAATATCAGCAATCATTTTGCAGAAAATGAAGAAAACTGCTGAAGATTATCTTGGCACAACTGTAACTGATGCTGTGATCACAGTACCCGCTTACTTCAGCGATTCGCAGCGCCAGGCTACAAAAGAAGCCGGTGAAATTGCAGGTCTTAACGTTAGACGTATTATCAACGAACCAACTGCCGCAGCTTTAGCTTACGGATTGGATAAAAAACATAAAGACATTAAGGTTGCTGTTTATGACCTTGGTGGCGGAACTTTCGATATTTCGATCCTCGAACTGGGCGAAGGCGTTTTTGAAGTAAAATCAACCAATGGCAATACACACCTTGGAGGTGACGACTTTGATCATAGAATTATTGACTGGTTAGCCGAAGAATTCAAGAAAGACGAAGGCATTGATCTGCACAAAGATCCAATGGCTATGCAGCGTTTGAAAGAAGCTGCCGAAAAAGCCAAAATTGAACTTTCGAGTTCGTCATCTACCGAAATCAACCTACCTTATATTATGCCGGTTGATGGTATGCCAAAGCATCTTGTACGCACACTTACCCGTGCAAAATTCGAAGCGTTGATTGACGACCTTGTTCGTGCCACCATTGAGCCTTGCCGC